>NZ_JBKABN010000027.1:0-72473 GCF_046269175.1 Serratia sp. J2 | reverse complement strand
GTTGGGGTGAGGGGACAAGCTGGCTGCGCTGTGCCCAGTACGCCAGCAGGTGCAGGCTGGCAGAATAGTAATCCTCATCCGGTGCCAAGCGATCTTTCAGCGGCCCCCGATCTCCCACCGTCAGATCCCTGACCGCCCTCATTCCTGGGCTTTGATTATACTCGGCGCGCTGGCCGCTAAGCACATCCAGCCAGGCCGGTATCGCCCGGCGATCAAAGCCGCGCCAAAAGCTGGCAAAGGGGCTTAGTGACAGGCTGTCGGCCTTGTCCCAATAGAGATAGAGCGGAACCCGCACCGCATCAAAACCAAATCGCGGCGCCCAGTCGCTGGCCGGAGTCATTTGCCCATTGGCCTGTAGCGTGACCCAGTCGCTGGGTAGATGCTGTTTGCCAAAGCGCATTCTGCTGACCATGGTCATGCTATCGTCGATAAGCTTTTTCCACGCCGGCAAATGGCTTTCTTGGTAAAATGCGTGCCAGGCGGGAAAGACAAAATAGGAAGGATTAACGATCACCGAACCGTTCTGCCTGAAACCGCTAGCGCCAGGCAACATCACCCGATAACCGGCATAGTCGATGACGGTATGTTTGAGCAGAGCTTGCTGTATCTGCGCCGAGGAAGCCAGATAGGCAGGCACATTCCAGCGTTTCCCCGCCTTCAACAAGGCCCAAGCAATTAGGATATCGCCATCGGTGGCATTGTTTTTATCGGCTATCGGCACCGCCTTCCCCGGTTCATAGCGCCAGGAAAACAGGCCGATATCCTGGCGATACAAAGTGTTGTGGGTCCATCGCCAAAGATTGTCAAACGCAGGACGGTCGTCATTGTAGACCGCCAACAGCATGGCAAACCCTTGCCCTTCGGTATGGCTGACGTTGTTATTGCCGGTATCGACAATCCGTCCGTCAGCTAATAGAAAACGCTGTTTGTATTGCGTCCAACCGCTGTCGGCAGCCTGAGCACCAAGGGACAACACCAACCCCAGCCAAAGCAGGAGTACGCGGAGCCTACCAAACCTGCTTTTCGCCATCATGTTTACCTGCGTTGCTCGTTTCTATAGCAAAAGACCAGAGTGTTATCCTTGGCCGGGCTGCACCAGCGTAGGGAAACATGCGCCTCACCGCCCTGAGCCAGCAGCCAGGCGTCATAGGCCCCCTCGAGCACCGTGGCAAAAGAGAGTGCCCAGACGTCTTCGTTGGCCGGATTGGCACTGTGCGGGTAGGCATAATGGGTCAGGATCATCTGTTCGCCATTGGCCTCAATCTGCACCCTGCCCCAGTCAAACTGACGTAGTAAGGCATTGAGAGCATCCTCCAACTCTCCCACCGTTTCCGCCTCCGGCAATGGCAGCTTCTTCGCCAGGTTACTCCCCATCAAACGCAGAAAGTCGCGGCTGTCCGCATCATCAGCAGAAGCCAGAATGCCGGAGAACACCACTTCGATCAGATCCTGCCAACCCGCCTTAAACTGACGCTGGCGATAATAATCAAGCTCATACCCGGTAGTGTTAATATCTTGCATGGTTATTTTCCATCTAACAGATATTTAAAATAGAGCAAAGCCGTGCTCTCGGAATAGCTGCCGAAAGTGTCATAACCCAACTGCCCCCCAACCAACACGCTTGGCGTGACCTTATAAGTCCCCCCCGCCTTCAGGCTGTAGCCAATGCCACTCTTGTCCTCGCTGGCATATCTGGCCTCTTTGCCGTAACCCTGGCTGACCAGGCTTTCCAACTGAGACTGAAGAGCCGGATCGTTCGGGTAATACAGGCTTTCCTGATTGTTATAGGTCTGATAACCCACGTTGCCGCTCAGAATATAGGTGAAGTTATCCTGCTTTTTGGTGTACTCCACCGGCAGCGAGATGCTGAGATAATCCTGCGGGCTGAAGTAGCCCCCTTGACCGTAGCTGAAGTAACTGAGGTTTTTGTCAAAATCCATATAGTTGACGTTAACGCCCACCTTCAGCTCGCTATCATCATCCTTATAAGGGCGGATGTAGGCTCCCAGAATGCCGGTCACGCTATGGTTATCCGCCACGTTATCACCCACGTAGCTGTAATAACCCGCGCCACCGTAAGCTCCGAGCACGCCATCATCGTATCCAAGATTTACTCCGCCGCCGTTCTTGGTCACCGCCCCCCATTTCTTGCCGGTGATGGTATCTTCGGTCCCGACATAGGAGAGCAGGCTATCTTTTACCGCGCGACGTTCAAGCGTCATATCCAGCGTTGAGTGTTCGGTCAGCTTGGGTGACCATTTCACGCCACCCACTATCGAACTGATGCCGCTGCCCATTGGCGTACTGCCCACGTCCAGCTTATAGCTGTCACCGCTTAGTGCCAACGCCAGTTCTACCCCGGTATCTTGCTGCTGCCCCGGTGAGTCGGCATAGATATCGTTAGGGCCAAAGGTCTTCGGCTGTGTCACCAGGCCAGCCAGCGTCTGCCTTTCGTTATAGGCCTGATCCTGCGCCACCGTGGCAGCGGCACACTCTGGCGAAGTGGCGTCAATAGAACACAGGCTATCGCGGGTGGCATGCAGTTGCTGATAACGCAGATCGGCGGCCTGTGCGGCAGCAATCGAGGTCTGAGAGGCAACGACGGAGGCCTGAGTCGCAGCCTCGATAGCCCTGGCCTGTTGCAGCGCACCGGTACCAAAGCGGCTGTTGGCGCTGTCGGATGGTGTACCGGATTTCAGCATCACCGGTGTCACATCAACACTGAGTCTGCCATTATCGAACGGCATGCCTGACAGGGTGATTGGGCTTCTCACTTCCGTGATATTACTCAGGCCGTTTTCACCACTGCTGTTATCACGCAATGAAATATTCCCCTGAACCCAGGTGGCGGTCTTGTCCTGCACCTCGTCCATCAGCTTATCAATCTGCTGCAAGGTCGGGTTTTTCACTACCTCCGCAGGAGCGCGCGCGTAACCTGGGGCTGCAACTTGCCAAGGCAGCACCTCACCGTAAGCCGAGGAAGAGGTATTCACGCTCGACGATGCCGTGCTCTGCGCGGCAAACGGATTATCCGCCAGCCGCAAACCGCCAATCACTGCAGGCCCCCCGCCTGGCGCACCGCTTACGCCATTGACTCGGTTTTTCGCCTCACGCAGAAACACCATCGCCTGTGGATAGTTACCGTCCGCTTGAGCCACGCGCGCCGCCAGCAGCAACTGATCCGGCGTTTTAAGCGCAGGCAAGCCGCGCAGCAACTGTTTGGCTCGATCGACATCGCCATCGGACAATGCGACCCCGACGGCACCTTCGCGCGCCCCTTGGTTCAGGCTGTCACGGCTGAGCAGGTAGTTGTAAACCTGCCCGGCCTCTTTGTTCATATTGCCAGACTGATAGAGACGCCCCATCGCCAGCATGATATCGGTATTTTGCGGATCGTTTTGCAACGCGCCGATCAGCTTGTCATACGCGGCGCTATACTGCCCCTGCAAACGCAGTTTATCCGCCTCATTGATCACGCTGCCGTTGCGCAGTTGGCCAATCTCGCGGGTTGAACTGCGCGCCCGCAACGCCGGGTTATTCAGCCAGGCATCGGCTTCCTGGCTTAACCCGGCCTGATTGAGCACCGCTATCTGGGCCGCGTAATCACCCGCATTGCCTTTGACTCCCAAACGCATGTTGTCACGCACCAGTTGGACCGCCGTTGAGGTATCCCCCACCGTCATCAAATCTTTTGCCAGTTCCCCAAGGGCCGCGGGTTCAGTCGGAGGCTTCTGCGCCAACTGCCGCAAGATGACCGCCGCGCTGGCCGTGTTACCCTGGCGAAGATAACTTTCTGCACTGGCCCGCTGCTGGTTGGCCGACGCAGTGGCCACCAGAGCCCGCATGCTGCTGTTCTGCCTCCCTTGCGGGATACGCGCCATCAGGGTGGAAACGTTCAGCCAGTCGTTACGTTCTGAAGCAAACAGCGCTGCCGCGTACAGGCTATCTGGCGAAGCACCAACCTGCATCAGCGGAGAGATCAAGGTTTGCGCCTGCAACTCTTGCCCCTGTTTGTTCAGGATGCGTGCCATATCCAGCCGTACCCAAACGTTCGAAGGCTGCTTTTCCAGCGCCTGTTGCAAGATCATCATCGCACGCTGCGGATCGCCATTCTGCATGGCGGCCTCGGCCTGCCTGCGCTGAGGATCAACATTCACCCCCGCCACCGCCTGCTGGACTTTAGGCCGTTGATCGGCTGGGATAGTTTGCAGTATCTGCGCAGCTTGCGGGCCTTTGTCACGCTGTTGCTGCAACAAATAATACAGCCCCAGCCTGGCATCATTATTCTGCGGATTTTGCGCCAGCAAGCCGCGATACATCTGCTCGGAGGCAGTGAAATCCCCTTTCTTACGAGCCAGATCGGCCCGGAACAGCGTCGCCGCGTTGCCTTTATCCCCTGTAGCACGGCTCAGGGGCGCACTGATCGCCAAGGCTTCATCCAATTGGCCTGCGTTGGCAGCCTGCTTGGCTTTGTCCAATGTCGCGTAAAACGCCGCTTCCTGAGCCAACGCCCCCCACTGCGCACTCTGTGGGCCGCCCTGTTTTGCCGCCTGGGTGAGGTAGTTTTCTGCCTGCGCGAAGTTTCCGCTGCGCATCGCCGTAAATCCCATCCCGGCCAGGGCATCCGCATCATTCGGGTTGCTGGCCAAGATAGCGGCAAACTGATCCTTGGCGCTGCCCAGATCCCCTTTATTCAGTTCGGAGAACCCAACGCCTTTGGCCGAGCCGGCAATATTCTGCTGATAATAGGCCGCCACGGCCTTGTCCGCCGGATGCCGTTGCTGATAGGCATCATACAGCGGCTTGTCAGCCGGTTGCGGTGCCAACCACAGCAGCGCCTGTTTCAACGCCTGATCGGCCTCATTATTGTTCGGAGCCATCGCCGCCAACATATCGATCCCCTCACGACGGGTCGATTCCTGATAGGTCAGCACCTTGCCCAGCACCACACGGGTTTGCGTGTCATTGGGTTGCATAGCCAGCCGCTGCTTGAGGCCATCAATCGCCTCCTGCCTGCCCGCAGGTGAACCTGCCAAAGTGAGGTAATACTCATTGGCAAGGTTATCGATCGGTGTCTTGCCGTTGAACACCGTCTGATAAGCCGCAGCCGCCTGGGCAAACTCCCCTTTCGCCGCCAACTGCCGGGCCTGCGCCAACAGACTTTTGGAGACCGACGGAGCCGCTTCGGTACTGCTCAACGCCTGGAGGCGAGGATCATTGGGCGCGATAGCGCTCAGTTTTTTACGCCAGATTTCGGCCTTGGCCTTATCCCCGCTCTGCATGGCATACAGAGATAGCAGATACATCGCCTCGGCGTTGTTCTCGTCGATCAGCAGGACTTTCTGCAACGCCCCCTGGGCCAGTTCATCATGCGATTTGTCATGCCAGTAAGCCGCCTGTTGAAACAGGGCTTTCAGCGCGGGGTTATTGTCATCCGCCAACGCCGACACCGAAAAAATCGTCAGCCCAGCCAGAGAGACCCAATACAATTTCTTTTTCAGCAATAGGTTCATTGGCGGCTCCTGTCTAGCTTCTGGTCGAGACGTGTTTTAACTTTCATCTTCTGCATCTCTCCCCAGGCGTTTGGTGGCGTGCTTGCGTAGCAAAATATACAGCCCCAGCCCCAACACCACGGAAATCCCCAACACGGTCAGGGATAAAAGCACCACATGTTTACTGGCATACCAGATAAAGATCAGATACCAGGGCAGATCCCCACTCGGGAACTGTTCGCCAACCTGGAAACTGCGTACGCCGTTCTGATCGGTGATCACCGCCAGATCGCCACGCACTCCGGCGTTGATCTGGGCCAATTTCAGATCGCCATAGATCTTGTTCAGGTCATCGTCGGAAGAGGCGCTGGCCACCACCACCACCCGTTGCGGATCCCAACCGGAACGGAAACTGAAAAATCCACGCCAGTCCGTCAATGAGGAGAGATAACGATCGGCGTCGATGCCTTGGGTCCGCCAGTTACCTTTCAGGTAGGACTGCAGTTTTTCCAACGTAGACTGCGCCTTGACCGCCAACCCACCGCTATCGTTTAGCGTAAAAGGCACCTGTTGCAACAGCCGCTGATAGAAAGTGCTCTGAGCCAGTGAGGCGACCACCAGCACATCCTTGCCCTTGAAGTCGTCCAACTCGCTCTCATTGCCTCGTAGGCCAAAGCGGATATCCACATTGCCAATCGAGCTGCCGGTAGCCGCGCCTGAGCGAGCGGTCAGATTCAACAGCGCGCGGACTTCGTTGTCCGTGGGTTTTTCCGCCATTAACAGCACGGTTTGCGAGAAGTCCGCCAGCTTGGAGAATGGGAAGGAGGCCCCAACGAAATAAGAGAGGTTAGGCAACTCGGTGAAATGGTAGGTATCGCTCAGATCAATATACGAGTTGGGCCCGATATGGCTCTTGAGAGTGTTGCTATCCGTCGGATCGCAGGAGGCGCCGTTTTTCGGCACGATAGAGAAATAAAGCTCCAGCATGTTGTCGCCGTAAATCAGATACGGTGGCAGGGCCAAGGCGTATTGTTCCTGGCGAATATCGCCGCCAAACTGGTGCCACAGCAACTCCAGCTGTCCGCGTTTGTTCACCGAAAGGTTACTCAGGAAAGTGCCATTCAGCGTGGCACTGAGCTGGGATTTATTCTCATCGATCCAGTTGTCGGTGGGGAAACGGTAGTTGATTTGCAGCGGGACGTTTCTGCCATCCCACATAAACAGGTCCGGGGCGGCACGGAAAGCAACGCGCACCGCGTCATGGTAAACGCCGGTGACGGTCAGTTCCTCATTACTGGCCACCAGCTTGTCAAAGCTGACCGGCTTGCTGGTATCGATCCAGCGCGGGGCGTCGTAGGGCTGGCGCAGCGGAATAGTCACCGGCTTCACCGCCAGCAACGCGGTTTTCTCCGGCAACGGCTGGCTGACCAGACGATAGGCTGCCTGGCGCATCTCGGTGGCGTTACGCCCCATCACCAGCAACAGCTTGTAAACCGGGTTCAGCGGATTATCAATCATCTGAATGGTCGGGCCATCGGCCTGTGGCAGAGTCAACTGGCCAATCTGCTCGCCGGGGCGCGCAAAGATAATGCCGTTCTGTTCGGGCAAGCTATCCTGCAATACCTGAAAGTTCAAGTTATTATGGCGCGTTACCTTCCCCAGATAAGAGCTGACGATAGCGGAGGCTACCACGTCTTCCGGCCGTTTTTCCTGGCCGAAGATCACGTCCACCAAGGTGGGTTGCATGGCCTGAGGATCAAAGAACGGATTGGGGAAACGGCCGAGGTTCGGGCTGATATTCAGCACCTGGTTTTCCAGATGTAACTGGCTGGTTGGCAGCACCTTGAGCCAATATTTATTGGCCGCCCCCTTTTCGCACAGCATGGCCGCATTGCTGCCATTGCCAATGCTGAAACTCAGGTTGTTGCGCGCTACGATCATGGCGGCCGGGATCGGTACCTGCAAACTGACCTTGCCTTCATGCAATTGGTTCAGCTTCTGGGTGCTCAAGGGTTGCCCATTGAGCATCAGTTGCAGCTCGGTATCGGTTCCTATCAGGGCCGGGGAAATGTCGAGATCCAGCACCAGATTGCCGTCCGTTACCACCCAGTCCGAGGGTAAGGTAAAGGTGAAGCCGGACTGCTGTTGCCAGTTGCTCAACGTCAATCCTGTGGTTTGCCCCATATCGCCCACGCTGAGCGTGGAAGCGAGCGACTGATTGAAGACGGTAACCGGTGGCGTAGCGATATCAAGCGGAGCAGTTTGCTCAACACTGCCCGGCACTGCACCCGCTGGTGGAGCATCTGTTGGACGCGGCAAGGTAGGAAAACCTGGCATCTCGACACCATCGCTGGCATGTGACGGCGCAGGCTGCGGATCGGCTGCAAGGGCAAGACCAGAAAGCCCCATCCCCAACATCAGGCCGCTGACCAGAGCAATGAGCGTAGATCGGCCTGTTGGCAACTTGGTTTTCACCCGGCTCATAGGGCTTGTTCCTTATCCCGCTTTAGTTCAGGCCGCTTCTGCTGCTTTTTGGCCCGACGATCGCGCCAGGAAAAATAGAAAAACTCGAAAATACAGCGCAGGACGCCCAACAACGAACGCAGTGGCCGATCCTGTGGGAAAGGTTTGGTCTGGATCCAGGCATCTGCCCGCGCCAATACTACCCGCACCAGCTCCCGTCGTTTCTCAATCGGCATCTCTTTGAACATTAACCGGGTCACCGACTTGTCGACATCGATCAACTCTACCGGGAAACAGACGGCCCCAGACTTGAGCGATATTTCCACCTCTTCGATCGGATCGTTGAGGAAGCGCTCGTCCGGCGTTTTCAATTTGACCCCACCCATCGAAAGATCCAGGGTTTCGGTACGCATCGCCGCGCCACTGGCAAAGTACAGCACTGCAGGCAAGGAGGCATCGATACGGATGGTTTTTCGCACCTGGCGAGTTTCCCGCGCTACGGCAATGGCGGCCAGCAGGATAATCATGCTGAAACTGGCCCAGGCAATATTAAGCCAAATAACCTGCGGGTTAGCACCATAGTGATCCGGCATCACCAGGCGGATCGCGCCCCAGGCAGTACCGATTAACAGCAAGGACACGGCGATAATATGCGGCCGGACAATATGGGAGTCGAAATAGTTAACATCCAGCAACGCGCCTTTATCCGTCACGTTAAACTTGCCGTGTTTTGGCGAGATCATCGTCAACAGGGTCGGTATCACCAGGTGGAAACACATCACCGTCTCATAGATTTCCCCCCAGAACGAATAGCGATAGCGTCCGTTGGCTCTGGAGTTGATATAGATCGACATCACCAGATGCGGTAACACATAAGCGAAAATCAGCCCGGCGGAGGAGGCGATGATATTGAGGTTGAACAGCAGATAAACCAGCGGTGCCACGCAGAATATCACCCTGGGTAAGCCGTACTGGAAATGCAGCATGGCGTTCAGATAGCATAAACGCTGCTGCCAGGTCAGGCCGCGCCCCAACAAGGGATTATCCACCCGGAAGATCTGCGTCATACCGCGCGCCCAGCGGGTACGTTGGATCACGTGCAGCCCCAAGCGTTCGGTGGCCAGCCCGGCTGCCAATGGCAACGCCAGGAATGCCGTGTTCCAGCCTCGACGCTGCATCTTCAAGGCGGTGTGGGCATCTTCGGTCACGGTTTCTACCGCAAAACCGCCCACCTCCTCCAGCGCCGAACGGCGGATCACGGCACAGGAGCCGCAGAAGAAGGTGGCGTTCCAGTTATCATTACCCTGTTGCACCGGCCCATAGAACAGTGCGCCTTCGTTAGGGACTTTGCTCGCCTCTGACAGGTTGCGTTCAAACGGATCCGGCGAATAGAAATAGTGCGGGGTCTGAATCAACGCCAGACGCTCATCCACCAGGAAGCTGCCGACCGTCGCCTGCAAGAAGGCGCGGGTTGCTACGTGATCGCAGTCAAACACGGTGATCAATTCACCCTGAGTCACTTTCATCGCGTTATTCAGATTGCCCGCTTTGGCATGGTGGTTATTGTTGCGGGTAATATAGCCTACACCCGCATCGGCACAGAATACGGCAAACTCATTACGTTTGCCGTCATCCAGCACGTAGATTTTCATCTTGTCTTTCGGGTAGTCAATGCACTGCGCCGCCAGTATGGTGTCGCGCACCACGTCCATACTTTCGTTGTAAGTAGGAATATAGACATCTACCGTTGGCCATAGCGACGTGTCGTCGGGCAGCGGTTCAATAGTGCGTTTTAATGACCAGGTAGTCTGAATATAACCAAACAGCAATATCACCAGGGCATACAGCTCGGTGATAAACAGGGCAATACCCAACACCGCCTCCAGGGTACTGTTGAAATGCAGGGTTTCTGTCGCGCGCCAGTAGATGTAACGTAATGACATCAGGGTCGACATCACAATCATTACCAGGGTAACTTTTTTGCTTTTACTCACCCCTAAAATAAACACGATCGCTATGCAGATCAGGCCAAAGATATACTGATTATCACTGCTCATGGGGGCAATGATAATCAACAGCATAAAAGGTAAGGCCAACAGCAGTAAGAAATAAAAGAGTATTTTATTCATAACTAACCAGACAATCCTTACGAAGAGCCATAAATAGACGTAGTATGATGATACGTACCATCTCCAACACTAAGCCCTAAAATTACTGCGACCTTTTTAC
Source organism: Serratia sp. J2 (assembly GCF_046269175.1). Lineage (NCBI taxonomy): Bacteria > Pseudomonadati > Pseudomonadota > Gammaproteobacteria > Enterobacterales > Yersiniaceae > Serratia > Serratia sp. J2. The sequence goes on along the minus strand of NZ_JBKABN010000027.1, from coordinate 62,289 downwards.
TGATCTGCTCAATATCAAATGCAGCAGCCGACACCGGGCTAATATCCATGATCGCCCGTTGCGATGCGTTGGCCTCTGGGACACACTCATCGCGGTGAATGGTTCCTAGCAGTTTGTCTTGCAAACGCTGCTCAAAGAATTGCGTCACGTCCCTGCTCAACGTACGCCGCATGTCACTCTGGTTTACCACATAATACTCGCCAACTTCATTGCTGGCAGGCGCACTCATAAACTTATGCTGCTCAATAGTGGGTAATAAACTGAGCGATGCGGTATCGGCCAGCAATACCATAATGCGCATGTCCGCAGCGGCCTGCATGGCCTGCACTGCCGCATTGCGCCCCGGCGGCATATCGGCGATCACCACCATGCCTGGGATCTTCAGCACCGAACTCAGGCCACGTTGAATGAACATTGGCTCATTGAGCAGATTGTCATCGAACTGAAGGCGCTGCTCATCAGTGACGTCGCCGTAAGGTAAAACGAACAGGTTCGGCCCAACTTTAAGAATAAACTGACTCCAATCGGATAAAATTGCCGACTGGGCAACAAAACCTCGGTTATCGGCAATAGGCACGCCAAAATGCAGCCTTAACGCATTCTGCGTGTCGAAGTCGACAACCAACACCTTACTGCCGCTACGGGCCAATGCATAAGCCAGATTAGCAGTAACCGTGGTTTTCCCTACCCCTCCTTTCGGAGAACAAACACAGACTAACGGCATGAGGCAATAGACTCTAAAAGTGGTTTGAGTAATGTATTACGACCAGCGTCCATCACTTCACCGGCAGAGGACGTTTTCTTGCTGAACATCTGCTTAAAACGTTGGTTCTCTGGTTGCGGAGCGGACGGCGGAGCGCTTGCAGGGGAATGAAAAGGGTTACCCTGAGCAAGAACGTCACGCGGGCTTTCCGGCTGGGCGGTTTTAGTGAGTTTAGGCTCCACCGGCGGAGCAAAACGATCAAAATTATGAGGAATGTGGCCGGGCAAGGCGGTATTTTCTGTTATCACCGCCTTGGGTTGTGCAGGCGGTTCGAACCCTAAAGGTGCACTGGAAGAGAGATCCGTACTATTGATCGGCGTTGGCTGCGAGCTGCTGGCAGTAATACCACCATTGCCTGCTACCTGTTCAACAATAGACCAGCGTTGTGAGGCCGATGCCACATCTGCACGAGGAAATTCTTTATAATCAAGCCCTTTGAGATTGGTCTTATCTTTGAATCCTTGGACATCATCATATTTACTCATAATCCAGACCTATAAGCTTACACTTGGCACTGTATGAATACATACAAATCACGAATGTAAAATAACGTGATCTATAACCCAAATACACAATGGAAAACCGTCTATGTATTTTAAGCGCTTCTCTTCTTATGGTTTAGATAGAGTAGCTTACAAGTCCTTTTTTACAACCAAGACGGAGCAAACCTCCGCAATCGATGGAAAATCATGCAAGACCCCAAAGCTGATGGGCTGAGTGTAATCTACTTCTTTAAAGTTATACACTGAGTTTTAAACGCTTTTACCCCGTCTTATCACATAACCCACCAACTTATGCCATAATTTAAGTGGTTAGTAATATATAGTCTGGTAATTGAGATTTTTTTACTAAAAATAACCAACACAACAGTGATAAATACTTGGGGCAAAGGTATTCGCCCCTGATAATAGAAGGTAATAAGGCAGACTATCGCAGCCTGATCAGCCCCTGCTCCAATGTCTCCACTTGGCCGGTAGCGACCAGGCAGCAGGCAACCTGCCGAGCGATCGGCTCGGGAATGGCGACCTCACCAGCCAGACAGCGTTCCGTCCATCGCGCCGTTGTTGCGGCGTCCTTGGCGGCAGGCACCTCAGCTAACGCATCCTGTTCTGGCCGTTCCAACAAAATCTGCTGCTGACCCCCGACGATATAGTGGATTTTTGGACAGCGTTGCGGATTGGCGTAAGCCTCCCCTTCGGTGCCATGCATCAATAATCCCCGCGCACCGATCTGGCAGAAAAATGAGGCAACACGCTCGACGTATTCCGGATGAGAAACGCTGGCGATGCGCAGCACGTCCTGCTCACCAAACGGCGTCGCCAATTTTGCCAGCGTGTGGGCGCTGTTACGCACGCCCATTCTCCAGCGCAAACCAAGCTGATTTTCCAACGCTGGCGCAAGCGCCGACACCGGGATAAACACCGCATTTCCGCCGTCCAAACGCCGTTGAGCGGCCTGAGGATCTTCAGACCACTGCACCCCAAGTTCACGGAAAATCTCTGCGCTGGTGACGCGTGTGCTGTCGTTCACTACGCCGTGAACTACTACCGGTAGCCCAACTTTGGCCAACAACAATGCCAGTAACGGCGTCAGGTTGGCCTGTTTACGAGCGCCGTTGTAACTGGGTAGCACCACCGGCATCGGGCGCCCCTTCGGGGGTTGCAGCCGCATGACCTGCTGTTGCATCGCCTGATAGAAGCCAAGCATCTCCTCCTCGGCTTCCCCCTTGATTCTCATGGCGATCAGGATGGCTCCCAACTCCAGAGGTGGCACGGCATCGGCCAGCATCGCCTGATAGAGCTCAAAAGCCGTTTGCCGATCCAAATCGCGCGCATGGTTCTTGCCACGGCCTATTTCTTTGATAATTTTGCTGTAATCCATCGCTCGCTCCGCTGATTCGGTTTGCAATAAGCATACCTTATCCGCGACGGCGCTCAACCTCATCGGCAAGTTGCTGTTGGCAATCGTCACCGGCTCGCAGGCCGTCAATCACCCCGTCGATATCGGCAGCGCTGCGGTTCTGGCTCATTTTCCATTTCCCTTCACGCCGGGTGACGGCGATTTCGATGCCGACAATACCTTTGATATTGGCGGCAATATACTCCGCTGGCGCATCGTCAAGACGCCAAGGTTGCGGCTGATTGCCTTCATGCACCGCCGTCAGTTCCGTTAGCAGTTGGCGCAGCCAGACGCTATCTTGCGTGACCGTTGGCGTCCCCCACATGTGGACGGCAGCATAGTTCCAGGTCGGCACGGCTTTGCCGGTGCGCCGCTTGGTTTCATACCATCCCGGCGAGATATAGCCCTCAGCCCCCTGAAACACCACCAGGCATTCTTGCCCGGCTTGCAGCAACGACCAATGTGGGTTGCCTCGCGACAGATGCGCCCTGAGCGTCACCTGCCCTTGATCATCGGTATCAATAAGAAAGGGGATCGGATCTGCTACCAAACCCTGTGGCCCCTGGCTAACGATCAGCCCCAGAGGATTGGCGCGCACCAAGGCTATCTGGGCGTCTAAATCGTCTTCACGGAATGACTCTAGTTGATACATGGCTTAGGTTTTCCTTGTGGATTGGGGCTTGCTGGACATAGCGAGATTTACCCACCCTAGCGGAATAAGATAGTATCCATAAACATACAATGGAATGATGTATTCCCCATCAAACATGGAATGAAAAATGGAAATCTATCTCACTCTGGCCGCGATCGCCGTGGTGCTGATCTGGTCCGTGATGACTTATAACCGCTTTATCTCCCTGCGCCGTTTCAAAGACGAAGCCTGGAGCGGTATAGCGGTGCAGCTCAAACGCCGCCACGATCTGGCCCCCAACCTGTTGACCCTGGTGAAGCGCTACGCTCTGCATGAGAAAGAGCTGTTTGAAACCCTCTCGCGCCAGCGCAGCGACCTGGTTGGCAACACCCCTCAGGTTGCCGAGAGTGAAAAAGAGTTTTCTGGTGCTTTGAGCCGCATTTTTGCGCTGGCAGAAGCCTACCCGGAACTGAAAGCCAACCAAAACTTCCTCTCCCTGCAACAATCTCTGGCAGAGATCGAAGAACAGTTGCAAATGGCACGCCGCTATTTCAACGGTACGGTGCGCGATTTCAATATTCTGGTGGAGTCGTTCCCCAGTTTAATCCTGGCCCGGCTGTTTAATTTTAAAGCGGATGCGTTCTTCGAACTCGAAGATCCCGAGGAAGCTAAAGTTCCACGGATGGACTAGCACGATGGCTGCAATATCAGGTTTGTTAGTGCGCGTATTATGGGTGTTATCGCTATTGATGACAGCAGCCGCGCCGGCTACGGCTGATGATATCGCCGTTGGGGCAGCCCCCGTTGCCGAGGCTCCCGACAGAGAGGCTGTGCCAGCAAGTGCTCCCCGTTGGGTACGTGCCTATGAGCATATTCTCTCATTTGATACCCATGCGCACTTTAACCCGGACGGCAGCATGGAAATGCGGGAAAACATCAAGGTGCTGTCTTTAGGGCAAGAGATACGCCGTGGGATTTTCCGCACCCTGCCGCTCACCTGGAACCGCCAGGACGGCAAGATTTTCAGCGTCGATTATCAGATCAAAGAAGTATTGCGCGACGGCGTTGCCGAACCCTATAGCCTGGATAAAACATCAAAGACGCTGACAGTGCGTATTGGTAGTGCCGAGCACATCTTGCAACCGGCGATTTATAACTACCAGATCCGCTATCAGGTCAGTAACCACTTCAGCCGTTTCCCCGAGTGGGACGAACTCTACTGGAACGTCACGGGGAACGATTGGGCCTATCCAATCACCAAGGCCAGCTTCCAACTGGAGCTGCCGGACGCCAGTAATTATCTGGATAACGAAGGTAGAGACTCCCGGCTGCGTTCCATCGATGTCTATACCGGAACGCTGGGCGCAAAAGAGCACAACGCCAGCATACTTCCCGACGGCGGAGTGCAAACCACGCAACCGCTGGACCAAGGCGAAGGACTGACCGTTGTCTACACCTGGCCACGCGATATTCTGGCCGGTGCCGCTGCCCCGCAAGCATCTTCACCGTTGGTGCACCTGCTGTTACCCACGCTGGCAACCAGTGCGATCTGGATACCTGTGCTGCTGCTCGCGGTCTATTGTTTGTGGTGGTGGCGTAACAACGTGACCGCAATTGGCTTGAAGATGCCGCCGGTTGTGCCGCTATATACGATGCCTACCACCCTGTCGCCAGGCTATCTGCGGTTTATTACCCAGCGTAAGTACGACGACGTGGCTTTCAGCAGCGATTTGCTGGAGCTGGTCGCCAAACGTGGCGCAGCGATCACGCTTAAAGCGAGCAAATCCACAGGCCCGTGGTTTTCCAGGTTTCAATCGGCGGATGAACAATGGTTATCGTACCAACCAGATGACAATAACAAGCGCTTGACCACCAGCGATAAGCAGTTACTCGGCCTGCTGTTTAGCGGCAGTCGCAAAAATATCAACCTCGGCCTGGCCTATCAGCGACCAATGCAAAATGCTCGTAAATGGTTGGAAAAACGCAGTGAGGACCAGCGTGAGACATTATTCAACAAATGGGGTAAACCGGTGCGCCGCGCGGTCTATATCATGCTGCTGATCCCGGTGATCTGCGGGGCGTTGTTTAATCTCGGCGCGGCAGTAATCACCATTCCTGCCCTGATTTTCCTGCTGTTCGGGATCTTGCTGCTCTCTTTACCGTTGAGATTTTTATTGAGCCCGAGAAAAACCTGGAATACTTTTGGGTTCATCCCCTTGGTTATTGCTTTTCTATTTGGCCCGTTAACCACCTTTGGCGGTGGCGCTTTCTTATTTGGCATGTTGCCCCTGACGCAGTTTCCAGCCGGGTATATTGGCGCGCTGCTGGCCGCCATTCTGCTATGCATAGCTTTTGGCTGGATGATCCCGCGATACACCCAACGGGGGCTGAATGATTTGGCCACTGCGCAAGGGCTGAAACTGTATCTGGGTACGGCCGAGAGAAATCGCTATCAGGCACTTTACCCACCCGATCAATTGGTTGCCCATTTTGAAAGCCTGTTACCGGCGGCGCTAGCGCTCGGCGTGGGCAAGACCTGGGCCAATACCTTTGCCGAATATCTCAGTAAATCCGGGGCTATGTCGGAAGCCTTTGTCGATGCAGACTGGCAGCGCGTGAATCGCTTTAGTCGTTCCTGTACCGCATCGTCTATGGCGACACCCAGCAGCAGTTCAAGCTCCGGTTCAAGTTCATCAGGCTCCAGCTCCAGCGGTTCTGGATCGTCCGGCGGTGGCTCATCGGGTGGGGGTTCCGGCGGCGGCGGCGGTGGAGGCTGGTAAATAGTAACGCAGCGCCGGGCAAACCGGCGCAATAATGCGTTAACAGCCCCTGCCTAACTGCCGGTGGGTAAGGAGCAGCAGGACCAAAGCAACCAGCATCGCCAACAGGTTATAGCCCATAGCACCAGCAAAGGCTCTGGCATAGTGCTGTGGCTCTGCCCCCCCGGCCAGCAGCGGAACAAAGAACATGCCGCTGGCCGCTATCCCCAGAGCACCGCCTACCTGCTGCACTGTAGACACCAAGCCTGCTGCCATACCTGCCTGATGCTCCTTCGCCAGGCCAAGCACCCAATTAAGCAATGGCGTCATACTCAATGCCTGACCAAAACCCAAAATCATCAGGCCGGGTAACAGTTGTAACGGATGGCTGAACGCACGTCCCCATAGCACCTGCACCACCAGCAATATCATGCCACTGGCGTAGACCACCACCCCACCAGCCAACACAATATTCCCCCAGCGTTGCACCCAGCCCGGAGCCAAAAAGGAGGCCAGCATAAAGGCGGCGCTGGCCGGAGCGAACAGGCAACCCGCCTGGAACGGCGTCAGCCCTATTCCGGCCTGTAACAGTAGGGCAAAACAGAGGAAGAATGAGGATGCGGTGGAGTAAATCGCCAGCACAATTACCGTGCCACGGGCAAAGTGACCTTGGCGAAATAGGGCCAGATCGAGAACCGCATCACCGGAGTGACGGGCAAGTTGCCGTTCCCAACGCACAAACCAAGCTAACAGCCCCACTGCCAGCACCATCGTCGGCGCAATCCACCAAGGCCAGTGACGCGATGGGCCTTCCAGTAACGGGAACAGTAACAGCAGCAAACCGCCAGCGGCCAGCAGCAGACCTTTAGCATCGAGTCGCTGGGCCTGCGCCAGTCTGGACTCAGGAATGCGTCGCGCCGCCAACGCCGCCAGCACGCCAATCGGCAGGTTGATCAGAAAGATCATGCGCCAACTGCTGCCCAGAATATTGGCCTCGATAATCAAACCGCCCAACACCTGGCCACAAATCGCCGCCAACCCAAGCGTCATCCCCAAACGAGCAAAGGCTCGCCGCCGCTGCTCTTCGCCATATAGCACACGCAATAAGGCATAAATTTGCGGAAACAGCAGCGCTGCCGCTGCACCTTGCAAAAACCGGGCAACAATCAGGACCCACAGCGACCCCGCCAGACCGCAAAGCATCGAGGTCAACGCAAAAGCCAACATACCGTAGCTAAACATACGCCGCCGACCGAAACGATCCCCCAATCGCCCACCGGCAATCAGTAAAATACCAAAAGCCAGTTCATAACCGGCGATAATCAACCCAACCCCGGCAAAGCTGGCGTTGAACTGCTGCTGGATCACCGGCACCGCCACGTTAACCACAAACAAATCGAACATGGTGACGAACCCACCAAGTAGCAACACCGGCAGCCCTGGTAATCCAGCCTTACTGTCAGACAAACTCTGTTCCATAACGCCCCCTGATATCATGATGGCGGCAGTATGGAACATGCTTTAAAGTGTTACTATATAGCCAGTTATACTATTACTGAAAGTAACAGGACCCACGATGCCACCACGTACCCTTAACCGAACCCGCCAAGAGTTGGCAGACTTTCTGCGTATGAAGCGTGAAAAACTCTCCCCCCAGGCCGTTGGACTTCCGAGCGGTACGCGGCGGCGCACGCCAGGGTTAAGGCGTGAAGAAGTTGCCGCATTAGCTGGCGTAGGCCTGACTTGGTACACCTGGCTGGAACAGGGGCGGGAAATCAACGCTTCGGTAGAGTTTCTTGAGGATCTGGCGCGGGTTCTGAAGCTGGATGTGACCGAACGCTATCATCTGTTTTTACTGGCGCATCAGCGGCCACCGGTGGTAGCAGGCCATCAATGGTGCCAGGTTACTCCCTTGGTACGCCGCTTGCTGGACGATCTCACCCTACGCCCGGCCTATGTAATGAACCTGAGTTGGGATATTATCGCTTGGAACTCGGCGGCAGACCGCCTGTTTACTATCGCTGAGCGTCAGCCAGAACAGCGCAATATGCTGTGGATGTTGTTTGCCGATCCCGAACTCAATCAGCGGCTGATGGGATGGCTGGAGCAGGCCCCACAAATTCTGGCCAGCTTTCGCCGTGATTACGCCCGCGCCCCGCAAGATGCCGCCATGTTGCAACGCATTCAGGCTCTGAGCGATGTGTCCCCCCAATTTCGCCAGCTGTGGCAACGGCACGATATTCATGGCCGCTGCCAGGGGCAACGCACTTTCCTGGTTGCAGGAGCAGGCGAAGTGACGTTTGAACACGCCTCGTTTATTGTCGATGAAGACAACCACCTGCGGTTGGTCATGTACAGTGCACAGCCTGATTGCCCAGCCAGTGCCGCCTTTGAGGCAATGCTCTGAAGCTTATTTCCGACTGTCGAAAATAAGCTTGCAAGCCAACCCGGCAAATACCCCTGCCAACAAATAATTCGGCCAACGAGCGCTGAATTGGCGGCCAGTAAAGCGGCTTTTTAAACGGTTTACCACCAGGATCACGGCACCGTTAATCACCAGACCAATAGCATTCAAGATAGTGGCCAGAATCAGCATCTGAGCCACCACGGAACCACTCTGCGGATTGATAAACTGCGGGAATAGCGCCAACACAAACAGCGCCATTTTCGGATTGAGAATATTGGTCAACAAGCCCGGCTGAAAAATTCGCCTTACTGAAACGGCCTGTAACCCGGCGGAGGCCTGCAAACTACTGCCTGAACGCAGCGTTTTCCATGCCAGATACAGTAAATAAGCCGCCCCTAACAAACGTACTGCATCATAGGCCAGCGGCAGCGCGACAAACAGCTGTGAAAGGCCCAGCGCCGCCGCCAAGGCGTGGCAATAGGTTCCCAGCTGTATCCCGGCCAACGAAGCGAAGCCAGCACTTTTCCCCTGGCTTAGGCTTCGGGAAGCTATCAACAACATGTCCGGGCCAGGAGTCACCGTCAGTGCCAGACAGGCACCAGCGAATAACAACAACGTAGATATTTCCACCATAATTCACCTGAGCAACGGGGTTGAAGAGCAAGCCTCAATAGTAGTTAGAAAGTTGTTTTTTGCCAGAATACATTTGTTAGCGGGTACGGCGGCGAGCAAACGGATTCTTGCGCTTTTTCTCTTTCTTGGTGGCCTCTGCCGCAGATTTTAACGCCGCCTTATGGGCTTTGTCCGCTTCCGGCACCTCGCGCTGTTCGATCGGGAACACCGGTAGCGCTGCCAACAGGCGTGAACCATAGCTCTTGGTCAACAGGCGGCGGTCATAAATCACAATTTCACCGTGACACTCGTTGCTACGGATCAGACGACCTACCTGTTGGATCAGGTTAAACGACGCGCTTGGCAAACTCTGCACCTCAAACGGGTAACGATTGAGGGATTTAAGCCATTCGCCCTCGGTGAGGATCACCGGGCTGTCGATCGGCGGGAAGGCAATCTTGTGGATATGCACCTGGGTCAGCAGTTCACCTTTCAGATCCAAGCCTTCGGCAAATGACTGTAACCCAACCAACACGCTGGCAGTGCCCTTCTCTACCCGCTTACGGTGCTCTTCCACCAGCCGGTAACGCGGCTGATCGCCTTGCACCAGCAACATCAGACGCAGATCGGTGACATAGCTGAGGAAGGTCTGCATCGCACGGTGGCTGCTGAACAGGATCAGCATCCCTTTATGCTGACCGCTAGCCTGCTCGCCACGGAAAAAGCGCGCCATCTCTTCCAGATGCTCGGCCTCGTTGGCCATCGCCGGTTCAAAACGCATCTTGGGAATGACTATTTTACCTTGTTCGACGTGATTAAACGGCGAAGACAGCGTTTCGAAGCGATCGCCCGCCTTTTCGCTCAGCCCGCTCATCTCTTGCAGCCGTGAAAAGCTATTCAATGAACGTAACGTTGCCGAGGTGATCACCACGTGCGGCACCTTGCGCCACAGCAGTTTTTCCAACTGATCGCTGACGCGGATGCCCACGCAATGCAGGTAAAGATGGGTAACGTTATCGCGTAGCTCACGCGCAATCCATTTGGAGATCGGCGCATTGGAGGATTTGTCCATCGCCGCCAGCCGCCACAGCTTGCTCATCGCCTCCAGATAGCCCAGCGTGCGGCTCATCTGGATGATGGAACGATGCAGCCGTACAATATCGTGCTTGCCGGTCTGCTCTGTGAGATCGTTAAGAATAAATTCGGCCAGGCCGCGCAGGCCGTCCGTCAGTTTGAACAGACGCGCGCAGATCTCGACCATCTCCGCAGGCAGTTCGCCCATTTCGAAGCGATATTCGGCGTTGCCGCTGTCTGGCGGCAGATAGGCGTTAGCCTGGTGCTCAAAAATCTGGATCAGCTCACGCAATTCTTCACAGTGGTTTTTTAGCCGTTCGCTATTGGCCAACCCCGGCGGGTTCTTTGGCCGGTACTGCGTCATGCACTGTTCTACCTGGCGCACGATCATATCGAGCTGGAGGTTGGTTGACAGCGCGGTGATCTCACCGTCAATCTCCAGCGCATCTCGTGCCACTTCAGGTAGATGATGGCCTTCGTCCAGCACCAGCAACAGCTCTTTCGGGTTCGGCAATACCGACTCGGTTTCCAGCGCCGCCATCACCAACGCATGGTTGGCTACCACCACATCGGCGGTTTCAATTTCTTTGCGGGCGATATAGAACGGGCATTCACGAATATAGTGGCAGTTGCGCCCCAGGCAGTTGGCCTTGTCGGTACTCAGCTTGCCCCATAAGGGGTCATCAATCGATAGCTGGTAGTGATCGCGCAGGCCATCCCATTCATGGCGCGCCAGGGCTTTCGCCAGCTTTTGGCACAGCGCCTGCTCTTCACCGCTGGACGGCGCTAGCTCGTCTTCGTCCAGGTACAGCATCAGATCGCCCTGCTCGACCACGTCGGTGCTCATCGCCGCCAGATTGCGCGGACAAACATAGCGCCCACGGCCAAACGCACCGGTGAATTTCAGATCGGGAATGATCTTTTTCAACAGCGGTAAATCTTTGCTGTAGATCTGATCCTGCAGCGCCACGTTGGCGGTACTGACCACCAGCGGTTTGCTTTCGGCACGGCCAACGGCAATACCCGGTATCAGGTACGAGAGCGTTTTACCCACGCCGGTGGGCGCTTCGATCGCCAGATGGCGAGGGTAATCTCCGGCCAGGGTCTTCGCCACTTCGGCAATCATCTGCCGCTGAGGGGCACGCGAAATAAAATCCGGTATTTGCTGCTGCAGGGCTTTGTACCACTGGCCGATCTGATCTTTAACTGCGGGGGAAAGCGCCATTCAACTCTTATCTAAACGAAATGATGGCGCTATTGTCCCACAGACCGCCCGCGGCGTCAGCCCGAGTTACGGTTGGCTTGCCAACATTGCGAAACACACCGCAATGCAAGCCCGCTCTTGCTTGCTACGGTGTCATCATAGCGATCGGCATCGCATCCTTCAGGCTGGTTAACCCATTTTGGCTTGTGCATTACCGTTGCCCCATAACACCAAAATAAACACGATTAATGTGTGTCTCTATTTTTCATAGAAAAAGACCGGAGCCAGAATGATACTCCCCTGCTCTTCCTCTATTTTCATGCCTAAAGTTATTATCGTGATCGACTATTCATACGTCTCATTGCACTTGTGCTATTGTCCTATCATCGCATGAGGAGTGAATAATGGATCTGACTAATCTTTTTCGTGACGTGCAGTTAAGCAAAACAGAAGTTACCGTACTCCAATACATTCAAACCAATCCGGAGTTATGTCTTAGTCAGGGCATCCGCAACGTGGCTGAACAATGTTACAGCAATCCGTCATCACTGGTACGGCTGGCGAAAAAATTGAAATTCAGCGGTTGGCTAGAGTTGGTTTACTTTATTAAATTTAATATTACCCTGCCTAAGCTGGATGTTACCAATGACATCGACTTTATGAATATTCAACCACCAGAACGACTTGAGCCTTTATTACACCGCTTGCAAAATGAGCGAATACTGATCCATGGCAGTGGTTTTTCACAGCTGATTGCGCAATATATTTATAATAAATTCCTGGTGATTGGCATCAATGCCAGCCTGGCTTTGTGGCCAGACTATGAAATTCTTGAACAAAAAAATGCTGCCAAGTTTGATTCGATCTGGATCATCTCCAAATCTGGCCGTAGCTCCTCTGCACTGAGTTGGTTAAATGCGCTGAAAGACAAGGATACCGAACTTATCTGCTTCACCGGAGATTACCAAAGTCCATTGGCCCAAGCAGCCAATACTGCTTTCATCATTCATGATCCACAAAAATATGACGATGATATTTACTGGTCTAATCCTTTTTTCGGTTACTGTATTCTTGGCTTTGAGCACCTGCTTAAACTCTGGTTCCACCAAAAACAAATCCCGTAATAAGATTGATGACGACACTGCTGAATGGGTACCCTCTACACTACGGGCCGGTTGTGATGTCTCGGCGATCTGAATAGTCAAGGCGGGCAGTTTTCACCCGCCATAACCAGAGTTATTGCCAGGAAGTAAACTGCGGTCCGCTGAGATAAGCGGTGACCAGCTTATCGGCCAGTGACCATGAACCAACCAATGGATGCGCCATTAATGCCCGTACGGCAAGGGATCTGTCCTGCTTCAGAATGGCCTCAACGGCAAGGCGCTCATACTCTTTCACACAGGAAATCATATTCTTTTGCGCGGTGGGAACATGGATTGGTGTCACCGGCTTCATCCCCTCTTTGCTCAAGTCACAGCTGATTTCAATCACGTCGTCGTCACGTAAAAAATCAAGCGTGCCATTATTGGTCAGCGATACGACGATCCGCTTGGTGGCATCGCTATTAACTGCCTCAAGAATATCCAGTGCCACACCGGCATAGCCACCACTGTCTGGTTGTTCAATAAACTGCTGGAGGGTTAATGGTTCCCTGGTGTTGAATTTTTCCTGCTGTGACTCATTTTGCATATAGCTGTTTTCACGGCGCAAATAGTGCTTCATCCAGATATCAAACGCCTGAACCGGCCTGGCTTTAACATCAATAGACTGGAGTTCCTCGCGCATTTCCCAGTTGATATGGGCAATTTGCTCACCACGTGTCTCGCCCGACGCCTGAATAGCTTGCAGAGCCTCTTCTTTATAGTAGTAATAATAGAGATATTCGTTCAGCAATTGCTTATCGCACAGGCGCACCAACTCCGGTGAGAAATACTGCATTGCCGTTTTGCTGTACAGTTCCGGCTTGTTGATCAGGATATCGGTGACGTCTTTGCCCTGCACGGTAAAGTGAGTGAACCATGAAAAATGGTTTAACCCATAACATTCCACCTGCAAATCGCTCTCTGCGCACCCCAGAATTGCCGGTAGCTCGCGGATCAACTCCGAGGGTGCATCGCAAATACCATACACGCGGCGTTTAAACCCAGATTTGATTATCGCTTCGGTCACCAGCCCTGACGGATTGGTAAAGTTGAAGAGGATCGCGTCGCTGGCAGCGTGCTCTTCAATTAACCGACAATAGTCAAGAATGGCGGGTATGGAACGCATCGCCATGGCAAACCCGCCTGCACCGGTGGTTTCCTGGCCCAGCGTATTATGGTCTAGCGCGATACGCTCATCACGAATACGGCTCCCATCACCGCCAACGCGTAGCGTGGTGATCACATAGTTAGCCCCCTGCAAAGCGGTTTTTGGTTCGGTCGATAGGCTAAAATCGATATCCGGACGGATGGTTTTAAAAATATAGCTGGCGATCTGGCCAAATAACGCCAAGTTTTCTTCTGAATTATCTAAAAAAACCACCTCTTTTAGTCCGATACGATGCGCATTATACGCCAATGATTTAGCAAGAAATGCCGAACGAACGCCACCACCACCCAAAACTGTCAATTTCATATAAACTCCCAATTAATTATCAGCCAGCCAGGTATCTACTTTTGATCGTACCTGCCCAACCTTGACACCATAAATAACCTGTATTTCATTTCGATTTCGTACCACCGCATTGGCTCCGGTGGATTTCAAGACATTATCATCAACCAGAGTGATGTCATGAATAACCACCCGAAGCCGGGTAAAACAGTTATCTACTGAAACAATATTATCCTTGCCACCCAACCCGTTAATAATATCGCCAGTTTGCTGTTCAGACGACGGTTTGTTTTTCTGTATTTTTTCCTGGTAGTCTTTTTTGCTGTATAGCTTTACGTCATCATCATCTTCACGCCCTGGGGTTTTAAGATTTAATTTCACCACGATGGTACGGAAAACTACGTAATAAACAAAGAACTGACCAATGCCAATCAAGATATATATCGGCCAACGGGTTAACGATGCCGGTAAAGGCAGGTTATAAATAACGAATTCGATTAAACCAGAAGCCCCCCAGGGGCGTACGCTAAACATATCGCACAGTGCCTGTGAGGCGGCCGTCAACGTTGCATGGACCACCCATAATAATGGGGAGATAAACAGAAAGGTGAACTCAATGGGTTCAGTGATCCCGGTGAGAATAGAGGTGATAATCGCTGGCAACAGGATGGCTTTCGCCATTAATTTTTTCTCCGGCTTGGCGGTATGATAAAAGGCCAGCGCCGCACCGGACAAACCGAAGATCGTTGTCATACCTTGCTGCGAGAAGCGCAACCCCTCGTTCATCATCGGGGTTAGATCAGGGTGACGCATGTAAGCTAAAAAGATGGCTTGGGTACCGGATACCGTTTGCCCATCGACGGTTATCGTGCCGCCAATTTGCGTGAGCTGGAATGGCGACCAGACGAAATGGTGCAGACCGGTAGGGATCAGGAATTTTTCAAAGAATCCGTAAACAAATACCCCGGCAACCCCGGCATTTTTCATAAAACCGGTCAGGGTAGTAATGCCATGCGTCATAAATGGCCAGATCCAGGTAAAAGCGATGGCATAGACGATAACGACCGGAGTCATAACGATCAACGTCAGTTTTGCACCACCGTACATCGATAATGCACCGGGTAATTCGATTTGCGTAACCTTGTTATGAACCCATGCAATGGTACAACCCAAAATAATACCGAGGAATACCCCCATATCGACCACAATAAAGCCCAGCAGCTGCGTTTGCCCGGTGCCGTAATACTCGCCATTGATTTTTTCTGCTACGCCGTGGGTGAACTCCAGCCAAGAGTGGTTAGCACCGAGAAACATGATAAAACACATGACGGAAACCAATGCGACTTCGGTTTTTTTATCTTTTGCCAAGCCATAGCTTATACCGACACAGAATAGTAACCCTAAATTACCAAATAATGGCCAGAAGGTATCCCCCAGTAACACACCAAGGTGATGAAGAAAGCTGGTATCAGAAAAAATATTGGGATTGGTAAGCACTGAGCTTAATGCCAGAATTAAACCTATTACTGGCAAAAATAATACAGCGCCAATCATGGCTCTAGAGAACTTTTGCATATTCTCCAGAGTACGTTGCCGTAGTCCAGACATAGTCGTTCCTTTAGTGATAGGGTGTTTTATAATTATATCGAACTGACTTCCAGTACATTCGTTATAACAAGTGCGTCTGACAATTGGAACCTGTTGCAGCAAATAGGTACAGATAGCCACAAAATGAACACCTGTTTCATCGGGGCCGGGAGTCCGACGGGGTATACCAGGGAGAGGTGCGTGCCGTTAGAGAACCCATGCCAGTGGCCTGTACTACAGATGAAGACCATGCGACATGCCGCATACCCGGCTATGGTAGCGAGGAGACAGAAAACAGAAAAACGCCTATCTTGCGTTAATTTTCGTCATTCGATACAGATTTGAATGTTCTGTCATAAATACATCACACAACTGCGGTAAAAAATCTGCGCTGCGCTAACTCTGGCAGCAAAGTAAAACAGTGATACAACTGATGATAAGCGTCTTTCAATCGAATCGTATACCCGTCATCTTTCAAACTGCCGCGTCGTTACCGGCACTATCTCACCCCGGTTACTTACTATAAGTAAGCTCCTGGAGATGAAGATAGTTTGGCGCCTAGCCGCAGCTTGAAATCTATAGGGTATATTTAATAAGGGAACACCATGAAACCTAATCTTCTTGCCGTTATTGCGGCACTTTTCATTGCCCAGACCGCACAGGCAGCAGAGATCTACAATAAAGACGGCAACAAGCTTGATTTCTATGGTCGGGTAAAAGCACTGCACTATTTCTCTGACGATAGTAGCAATGATGGCGATAAAACCTACGTGCGTATCGGCTTTAAAGGGGCTACCCAGATTAACGATATGCTGACCGGCTACGGCCAGTGGGAATATCAGATCGCCGCCAACCACAGCGAAGCGGATGGCACTAAAGACACCAAAACGCGTCTGGGTTTTGCTGGCCTGAAAGTGAAAAACTTTGGTTCATTCGACTATGGCCGTAACTACGGCGTTATCTACGACGTTGGCGCCTGGACGGATATGCTGCCGGAATTCGGCGATGATACCTATATCAAAACCGACAACTTTATGACCGGGCGTGCCAACGGCGTGGCTACCTACCGTAACAACGACTTCTTTGGCTTGGTCGACGGCCTGAAGTTTGCGTTGCAGTACCAGGGCAAGAACGAAAACGATGGCCGTGCTGGCAGCAAAGCTAACGGCGACGGCTTCGGCCTGTCTTCCAGCTACGAAATCATCGATGGCGTCAGCGTTACGGCCGCCTATGCCTCTTCTAACCGGACTACCGGCCAAAAACAGAGCAGCTATGGCAAGGGCGATAAAGCCGACGTGTGGGCAACCGGCCTGAAATACGACGCCAACAGCGTGTATCTGGCAGCCACCTATGCCGAAACCCATAACCTGACACCAATTTCCGGCACCGCGACCATTAATAATGCCTCTACCTCCGTAAGCGGGTTTGCCAATAAAACTCAGAACGTGGAAGTGGTTGCGCAATATCAGTTCGACTTTGGCCTACGCCCGTCACTGGCTTATGTCCAGTCTAAGGCTAAAGACATTGAAAATATTGGTGACACCGACCTGGTGAAATATATTGACGTGGGCACCTACTATTACTTCAACAAAAACATGTCCACCTATGTGGATTATAAAATCAACCAGCTCGACGACAACAACAAACTGGGTCTGAAAACCGACAACGTGGTTGCCGTAGCCCTGACCTACCAATTCTGATTTACGCTGTGACACATAACCACTACTGCAATTTATAGCTACGGCTATTTCTGAAGTGACTTCACCGGGCGAATTCGCCCGGTTTTTTCATCACGATCCTTGCGCTCGAACAACTCAAAAAACCCGGTAAAAACAGCTTAATACTTGCCTGATTGACCGATCGCAGCTAAATATAAAGGCCCCATCGCTGCCTTTGGAACCGTCATGCTTATCGATAGCCAGTTCGAGTTTCACACCGCCTTGCCCTACAGCAGCATGCAGTTGGCGCAAATACTCAGCCACTGCTTTGAGAACTATATTGTTCCCTTTGTGATCGACGGTGAAACCTTTAGCAGCCGCTTTGCCGCCGAAGACCTCAGCCTGAATCACAGCATTATCGTCACTCACCAGCAGCACCCGGTGGCGCTGGCCCTGATCGCACGCCGGGGCCAACATAGCCGTGTAGCGGCCTTATCTATCCGCCCGGAAATGCGTGGCAGAGGGCTAGGCAGGACGTTAATGCAGCGCATTATTGCGGATACCCATACGCGAGGCGATCGCCAGCTTTCGCTGGAGGTGATCGCCGGTAATCAAGCAGCCCTGGCGCTGTATCAACAGGCGGGCTTAGCCATCACCCGCACGCTATTGGGATTTCACGCCCCGTTGGCAACCCCGGAACCCTCGGCAGCCTTGCAACAGATCGACCCGTTGGCACTTGCCCAGCGGATGACCGCCGACGGCCAATATGGCTTGCCGTGGT
Source organism: Serratia sp. J2 (assembly GCF_046269175.1). Classification (NCBI taxonomy): domain Bacteria; kingdom Pseudomonadati; phylum Pseudomonadota; class Gammaproteobacteria; order Enterobacterales; family Yersiniaceae; genus Serratia; species Serratia sp. J2. The sequence continues at coordinate 44,322 of NZ_JBKABN010000027.1, read as the reverse complement.
TGATCGCTCCAGAATCGCTGTACAAGCTGCCCGGCACCCCGTGCGCCTTCACTCTGGACCAGCAGGCTTTTGCTTTGGTGATACCGGGCGCACAGCAGTGTCATCTGCGCATGATTTATGTGCCGCCAGCGCTTCGCGGCCAAGGCCAGGCGCGCCGTCTGTTGCAAGCGCTGCAAGCACAGTTTGCCCCACTGGCGCTGTCGGCCAACGTGTTTGTTCCAGACGATGTCGCGCCCTTCTTCCAGCACCTTGGTTGGCGTGAAGATCCGTTGCGTCAGTTTGAAATGACAATGGCGATGTGACGCTCTCCCCCTGAATAATTCAGGGGGAATATTGTGGGTCGCGGGTTACAGCAGTGTGCGTAGCAGAATAAACATCAGCATACTCAACACCACGACCGCCAGCGTATTGCGCAGGAAAACGGCCAGAACAATAGCGAACACGGCTCCCCATAGATAAGGGTTTTCGGGCAGTGCGCGCCACTCATCCCCGTTAAAGGCGATGATTGGTCCGCAGATGGCGGTCAGTACTGCAGGTACCGAGAAGCTCAACAAGGTCCTCATCCGTTGCGATAAGCGCACCGGCAGGCCCGGTGCCAGGAAACAGTAGCGGTTGAAGAAGACGATCACGCCCATCAACACAATGGTCAGCCAGATCATTCTTTCCCCCTGCTGCACAGCAGTCCAACCAGCATCGCCACCAGGGTGGTAATAATCAAAGCGCCCGGCACCTGATAATGGTGCAAACCAATCGACAGCACCAATGATGTCAACACGCATGCCAGCACCGGCAGGTTGCGTACCAACGGCACAATGATGGCGATAAAAGTCGCCGCGATCGAGAAATCAAGCCCGTAGCTATCCAGATCAATGCTGCTGGCCGCCACTACGCCGAGCAAGGTGGCAAAGAACCAGCTCAAATAAAACGCCAGCCCTGCTCCCAGTGCATACCAACGGTTAAAGCGCGCCGGACCATGATCCCCCGTCAGGGCAAACAGCTCATCGGTCAGCAAAAACGCCAGCGCGACACGCCACCTCAGCGGTAGCGGAGCAATACATTCCCGCAGGCGCAGGCCGTAGAGGAAGTGCTGGGCGGTGACAAAAAAGGTGGAGATCAGGATCGCCAGCATACCCGCACCGGTCTTGATCATCCCCATCGCCACCAGTTGGGAGGCCCCGGCAAAAACAATCGCCGACATCCCCAGCCCCTCTGCCGCCGTCAGGCCACTCTGGATCGCCATTGACCCTGCCAGGATCCCCCAGGGCAATACCGCCAGGCACAGCGGCAGGATCGCCACCGCACCTTGCAGGGCCGGGCGAAGGCGCAACGTTGGCGGCTCCGTGAGTGTTGATTGGTAAGTCATTATTTTCTCCTTCGAACGAAGGAGTAGAATAGCGCAGGAAAGAGGGCGAGTATTGTATCCGCTTGCGTATTTATCTCAACGATTTGACGTAGTCACCGGGCGTCACTCCGATGGACTTGCGGAAATGACGGTGGAAATGGCTCTGATCGTGAAAACCGCAGGCCAGTGCCGTCTCCAACACGCCATTGCCCGCCTTTAACAGCTGACGCCCTTTCCTGCTCACGCTCTCTGCCATACCTACCTTCCACGCGGATCGAAACTCATTCTAGCACTCGGTGAGATCGGGCGTTTGTACAAAATTGCCCATATCCCCCTCAGCTAAATAGCTTTACGTAATGGTGTGACAGGTAGGAAGCATGTAGAACACCGACACGCCGTGGAACCGTTCATACGCATCCATGCGCTCAACGGTCCTCTAACCTGCCCGCTCCCCACCTGTTGCACACTTGAATGAGTATTAAACGGCTAAATGATAAAATTAAAATATTTATTTTAGGCCATTCAGTTAAATTTACGATTAATATTAACAACCTTATCGGTAGCCTAATAGCCGCTGAGATTACCCACGGGAATTAAAAACATATTACATTTTGAACTTACGATAATCATTACAAATAAAAAATACCACGCTTATTTTTTAAAAAAACCATTGATATACGATTACGAATGAGTTAATAATAAATTGCATTTAAAGCAACACACTTTAAAAAACCTCATAAAAGGAGTTTCCTATGGAACTTATTGACTTATCGTTATTAGGTTATGTGTCTGGTGGCCGTGGTAATAATGGGGGCGATCGCACAGATAACGGCGGCAGAAACAACAAAGGCAAAGGGAATAATAGTTCCGGGAATAACTCTGGCGGTTTCTATGACAAGTATGGCAATGCCGACTGTATCAATGGCATGTTGGCCAACACGGGGAAAGGCGTTATTGGCGGGCCTGCGGGTATGGCTGCTGGCCTGGCTTATGGCGCTGCGACCGGCGGCTGTTTCAAAGATAGTGGACGAGGAGGTGGGAATGTCGGCACGGGCCCTGGCGGAAATAAAAGCTCAGGCAGCTGCAGTGGTAAAAATGGCAGCGGCGGTTGTAGCTGGTAAGAAAAAAGCATGAATAAACTCTATTGGATCGTCTCTGTCGTCATCGGGCTGATTTTATCCTCAATTTTTTTGTCCGGCGCCGGAATTGAAGCTAATCATTTCTACTCGGCCCCAGAGAGAATATCCAAATTTGTCGTCTCAATGGTTTTTTCAATTTACTTTATCATGGTACTCCATAAAGTTATTTGTGCCATCTTTAAAAAAACCAAATCCTAAAACCCTCCATCCATCGGCAACCGTATGGATGGAGATTAAACCCAATAGCGGCGATGCATACTGTACCACTTAAGCCAGAAGCCGTTGCCAAGGAAAACATGAAAAAACCCTATTGGACGCTTTCCGTCATCATCGGCTTGGTTTTGTCTTCATTTTTTACGGCCGGTGCCGGGATCGGCGCTAACTCTCTCTACTCTGCACCCGCGGGAATATCCAAGCTTATCGTCTCGGTATTTTTTTCAATTGCCGTGATCATCGTTATACATAAGTTTCTTTGCGCCATCTTGAAAAAACCGCCATCCATGGATGGCGGCTGATTTATTTAGTTCGCTCACCGCTTCGTTATCAGGAAGTCGATGTGCTCGGAGAATGGCCAGACTCCTCGGCTGGCTGGCTAATGGCCGCACTGCGCCAGGCACTGTAGATCGCCAATAGCGGGGCCAAGGCGAACAGCAGGAACAGCCAATGGGCAGCGGAGGCCGCGCCCTCGATGCCACCCGGCGTGGTAAATCCGGCCAGGTTGGTGACCATCCCCGCCAACGCTGCGCCAACGCTGCGCCAAACGCCGTGGCGAACAGTTGCACCGTGGTAATGGAAGCCCCGGCGATATCTTTATCGGCCTGAGGAGCCACCTGCAAAATGCGCGTCAGCAAGTGCGGCCAACCAAAACCGATCCCGAAACCGACCAGCGTCAAAGCCAGCACGATCGGCGCCAGTGCCTGCCAGTGGCCATTAGAGGGAATAGGCATCAGCACCGCCAACCCCAGCAAACCAAGCAGCACCAAAATCGGCCCGCTGATGATCGCCAAACGGATCCCTACCCCACGCCAACCGGAGCTGAGGATTTCCGACAGGGTCCAACCGGCCGCCATAGTGGCCGCAATATAGCCGGAAATCAGCGGTGACTGACCATGCAGAGTTTGCAGGAAGTAAGGCACAAAGATCTCGCTGGTCATGCCGATCACCAACAGGGTTACCGTAGCGTACAGCGAAGCCAGCGCCGAACCACGACGCAGTGCCTGATGTGGCAGCAGGCGGGCGCGTGAATGTCCCTCGCGCCGGATTAACCCAATCAACAACAGCAACGCCAGCACGATGCCGCCCACGTTTAGCCAACCGCTATCTGCCAGGCTGCCAGCCGACACCACCAATACTGCTCCAGCCAGCAGCAGCAACTGCATCAGCGGTAACGGTGTTGGCCGCTGCTGTGGTTTACCTTTGGGCAGGATACGGAACGTAAAGGCGGCGTACAGCACCATGATCGGCAACAGAATACCGAACGCCCAGCGCCAGGCGTTCAACTCGGCAAAAATCCCGCCGACGGCAGGCCCCACCAACGTAGCAATCCCCCACATTGCTGAGATCAACGCCATGGCGCGTGGCCAAAGTTTCTGTTCAAACACCAGGTTAATCATCGCGTACGACAGTGCAAAGATCAGGCCACCACCAAACCCCTGTACCGTACGACCAATCAGCATCACCGGCATGGAAGGGGCCAGCGCACACAGCATCGCGCCCACGATGAAGAACAGCGACGCCACCAGATAGGCGCTACGTGCCCCGTAGCCACTCAGCAAACGTGCCGACAACGCCGAGCCTAATATCGAGGCCACCACAAACAGGGTGGTGTTCCAGGCATAGAGATCCAACCCACCGATGTCCTGCACCACCGAAGGCAAAATGGTGGTCGCTACCAGAATATTGATCGCATGCAAAGCGACGCCGAGCGACAGTGCGATGGCACTGGCGGCATTTTTGCCGGAAAAGAGATCGCTCCAACGGCTGTTATCATCGGTTATCACGGTTATCGTCCTGTTTTCAGAGGAATGGCATTGAGTTGATCTTGCTATTAGGCTAAATTTAACAAGCAATATCTTGGAATAATTAAGGGCGAGGCGCTGTAATATGTCAAGAATTAACTTGGAAAATGGCGAATGCACCGCACATTCGGTCAGTGACCGCTTGCTGAAGCTGTTGAAAACCCACGGTCCGCAGCAAGCCTCAGAAGCAGGAAAAGTACTCGGCACCACCGGTGAAGCGGCTCGTCAGCAATTCGTCAAGCTGGCAAAAGAAGGTCTGGTAGAAGCCAAAGCTGAAACACGCGGCGTTGGCCGCCCGGTACAGCTCTGGCAGTTGACCGCCGCAGGTAACGCCCATTTCCCCGACGCCCATGCCGAATTAACTGCCCAACTGTTGCGCACGGTACGTGACAAACTGGGGGAGCAGGCGATGGACCTGCTGATCGACAGCCGAGAGCAGGAGACCCGAATTAATTACCAAAAGGCGATGATCGGTGCAACCGATCTGCGTGAACGCGTCGCTCGTCTGGCGGCCATCCGTTGCCGTGAAGGGTATATGGCCGAGTGGAGCGAAGGGAAAGACGGCAAGTTTCTGCTGGTGGAAAATCACTGTCCCATTTGCAGCGCAGCGACGGTTTGCCAAGGATTTTGCCGCGCCGAGCTGAACGTATTTACCGAGGTGCTGCAAGCCAAGGTTGAGCGCAGCGAACATATTCTTACCGGTGCCCGCCGCTGCGCCTACGAGATCTCCCAATCATAATCTCTTGATTTAGGCCAGGTACTGGCGGCCTCCCCCAGTACCACGACACCACTCAACGGGCAAAAAAGCATTGCTTATCGGCCATGCCTTAAGGTTTACTGAGTGTCCTAACGATTTTTCACCCTACCGAATAATAACCCATGCTGAGCCAACAAAATCGTCATCTCCTGCCGTTAATCGGGGCGCTGTTTACGTTATATATTGTCTGGGGATCGACCTACTTCGCCATCCGAGTGGGGGTGGCAAGCTGGCCTCCCTTGATGATGGCGGGCATTCGTTTTCTGATTGCCGGTATCATCCTGTTCGTTTTCCTGTTGCTGCGGGGCCATGCCCTGCCCACCTTGAAACAGTGGGTCGCCGCTGGCACCATTGGCATTCTGTTGCTGGCCGTGGGTAACGGTCTGGTCACGGTAGCCGAGCATCAGGATGTGCCTTCCGGCATTGCCGCGGTGATGGTCGCTACGGTTCCGCTGTTCACCCTATGCTTCAGTATGTTTTGGGGGATCCGCAATACCAAACTGGAATGGACAGGCATCGCCCTTGGCCTGGTGGGCATTGTGTTGCTCAATACTGGCAATAACCTGGTGGGTAACCCGACCGGCGCGCTATTGATCCTGTTGGCCTCCGCCAGTTGGGCCTTTGGTTCGGTACTCGGCTCACGTATTTCGCTCCCTGCCGGGCCGATGGCCGGTGCCGCAGAAATGCTGGTGGCCGGCGTGGTGCTGACCATCGCCAGCCAACTGAGCGGTGAGCATTTGGATAAAATGCCCACCTTCAGCGGCTTTATGGCGCTCGGTTATCTGATTGTTTTTGGTTCAATGCTGGCGATCAGCGCCTATATGTTCCTGCTGAAAAACGTACGCCCGGCGGTAGCGACCAGCTATGCCTACGTCAATCCGGTGGTGGCAGTGCTGCTCGGTGTCGGTTTTGCTGGTGAATCCCTGGGCCCGCGCGAGTGGCTGGCGTTGGTGATTATCGTCTCGGCGGTGGTGCTGGTGACGCTAGGTAAATATCTGTTTGCCCGCCCGGCCAAGGTGCAACCGGCCGTGAAGTAAGGCATTTGTACCACACAAGGAAAGGGAAGCAGGCATTTGTACCACACAAGGAAAGGGAAGCAGGCATTTGTACCACACAAGGAAAGGGAAGCAGGCATTCTTCCCTTAGCCTGTCTGCTGGGGAATAAAAAACTGGTGTCACTATGTCACCAGCCCGGCCGTCAATGTGAGTGGTGAATTTGTGCCAAATCGTTTTCCGAAAGACCGGTCAACTTCATCACCATGGCACGTTCAAAGCCTTCAGCCAGCATAGAACTCGCTATTTCCAACACGGTTTCCCGCCCTTTTTCCATGCCTTGCTTTATCCCTTTCTCGAAACCTTTTTGCTCAAGATATTCTGCAATAGTCATCAATTCCTCCTCATGCCGCGGCGCGCGCCTGGCCAACTCACGGAGCAACGTCTCCGGTTCGGTTGCCTTCCCCACCAACAGCATATAGTTCACCAATGATATGAGTTGCTCTTTGGTAGTGTATCCGGCCAACAACAATGTGATCAGTTGTTCTAACAGCTCAACCAGGTCACGCTGGCGTACATGCTTTTGCAACAACTCAAGAATGGCCATGCGGCGATGCTGCATGATTTCATCGTTCGGAATGACGGTAACGTCAACCAACGGGAAATGCCCCGCATAGAGCTGCCTGGCTAGTTCAGGCTCACTGAATTCCTCTACCCAACTCATTGAGTAGGGATAATTTAGCGTGTTCAGATCGCAATACTGCAGTAGGGCAGGCGGCACATGTAATTCCAGGAAATCACGGGCCGTGTCTGGATGGGTGAGGAACTGCTTAAATACCGCATCATGCGGGGTGGAGGTGGCTTTTTTCATGTCGGTCATCCTTGGACTTAACATAAAAAAACCTACCATAGGCTGTCATCGGCGCACATTATGAACGAATGGGTTCTGAATCCGCCTCGCAAAACCTTTGAACATCAGTTGCGAACCCGATCCCGCCCAAAAAGACGAGAGGATCGGTGCAGCCCGCATACCCCCAATTAAACGAGTGTTGTTTCACCCGGTGAAGGGGCTATAATTCCCGCTGTTCTGGACAACCTGCGAAATCATCATTATGCGGAAAAAAGCGTTCCTCATCGTCATCGCCTTATGCGCCTTCGGCTCTCTGAGCGGCGTCTTTCTGGCCGGGCTGAATATGTACACCCGTTCCACCACGCCACAGGAAGAGACCACAACCACCAACGATGCCGCAGCCGATAGCGCCCCAACGGCCACTATCCAAGCGAAATAACCTGCTTTATAACGCCGTAACGCCAGCGTTGGCCGCCAGCCTTTCAAGCTCGGCCACCCGCTGATAAGCGGCACGCGGCACCAGACTAAAATCGCCGATCAGCAGGCTTTCACTGGCCGTATGGTTGACCATTGCACTGGCCGCAGTGCGCAGGATTGCCAATTGTGAGTCTGGGGTTCCGGCCGCCGTGATCAACGGCAAGCCCGGTACCGCTGCGGTACGGCCAATAATCTTCAGCCCAGCAACGGCTTGTGGCTGTGCCCGTTTCAATAGGGCAAAACTGATACAGTCAATGGCCGCAATATCCGCCTGCCCCTCCAGGATCATCTCCAGTGATTGATAGTGGCTGCCAGAGGCGATCGCCTGGCGGAAAAAACGTCCTTCTCGCGCCAACGGGGCAATCAAGGCTCGCAGGCTGTTATACCCCGACTGTGAATCCCGGCTGTTATACGCCACCACGCGATCGCGAAAATCTTCCAGACGCTCAGCCGATTCATCCTCACGCACTACCAGCCAACTGCTGTAGTTCGCTCCGCTGCAACCTTCCACGCGGTAATGGTAAGTGCCCACCAGCTGTACCTGTGGTAGCACCGTCACCAATGGATAACCGCAGGTTTGGCTTAGTAGCAGATCCGGCCGCTGCCAGTGTTGCGGCAAATCCTGCGGCCAACTCAGCGTCTGGGGAACCTCCGCCATACCCAGTTGCCGCAGCTTATCGCGTAGCGCCTGCCAGAACGGTTCCACCTGTTGGTGGCTAACGCCGTACATCGGTAAAGAGACTATCGCCATGGAAGTTACCCCGCAGAAGATGAGACAGTCAGCCGTTGCTGACGCCAGGCGGTGAGGTAGCTTACCCAGCGTTCGAACAGCATGTCGGTAATGATCGCCAACAACGCCACTACCACCGCTCCCTGGATCACATACGCAGTATTGAAGCCGCTCAGGCCAATAATGATCGGCGTTCCCAGCGTTTTGGTGCCCACCGTCGAGGCTATCGCCGCCGTGCCGATATTGATAATCACCGAAGTACGGATCCCCGCGACGATCACCGGGGCCGCCAGCGGCAACTCAACGCGCCACAAAACTTGCCAGCGGTTCATCCCAACCCCTTGAGCTACTTCACGTGTCACCGCCGGAACCGACTCTATCCCGGTCAAGGTGCCTTGCAGGATCGGTAATAACCCATACAGCACCAGCGCAATAATCGCTGGCTGCTCACTAAAGCCCATTACCGGTACCGCCACCGCCAATACCGCGACCGGTGGAAAAGTCTGCCCAACGGCAACCACGGTCTCCACCAATGAGCGAAACTCCCGCCCGGCACCGCGCGTCACCGCAATGCCAGCGGTTACGCCAATCATTACCGCAATCAGGCTCGATACGGCTACTAGCGATAAATGCGCAACAACCAGCGAGAAGAAGCTGTCCTGCTGATACACCGGCCTATCCAACTGTGGGAACCAAGCAGCAAACAGGCCGTGCAGATGGTTCATGCCGAAGACCAACGCCACTAGCAGAGTAAATGTCCACGGCAGCGGATCGCGCCACCAGCGCGTGATATTCATGATAGCGCCTTGTGTGTAATCAAATCGCTGAAATGCAAAACGCCAAGCGCTTGCCCCTGTTCGTCAACCACCGGCAAACGTTCGCTGCCTCGGGCAACAAACACCGACAGCGCCTCACGCAGACTCATCATGGCCTGAATGGGTTCCCCTTCCGCCTCGCCTGGCCGCACCCTTTCGGCTACCGTGCCCAACGCCAACAGTTTGATCCCCCGATCGCTGCGGCCAAAGAAGTCACGCACAAAATCATTCACCGGGTTGGTCAACAGCTCCAGCGGAGTACCCTGCTGCACCACTCGCCCCTGATCGAGCAGCACGATCCGATCGGCCAGCCCCAGCGCCTCATCGATATCGTGTGTCACCAGAACGATGGTGCGGCCAGAAAGTTGATGAATGCGGGCAATCTCAGCCTGCAACGAGGCCCGGGTCACCGGATCGAGCGCACCAAAGGGTTCGTCCATCAGCAACACCTCAGGATCGGCGGCCAGCGCCCGTGCCACCCCAACCCGCTGTTGCTGTCCACCGGAAAGCTGATGCGGATAGCGGCGGCGGAACTGTTCCGGCTCCAGTTGCAGCAGCTCCATCAACTCAGTCACCCGATCGCGGATCCGTGCCCGTGGCCACTTCAGCAACTGCGGCACCGTGGCGATATTCTCTTCTACCGTCCAATGGGGAAACAGGCCGATCGACTGGATGGCGTAGCCCATTCGGCGGCGCAAATCCTGCGGCTTGAACTTATGGATCTCCTCACCGGCAAACCTGATCTTGCCTTTATCATGCTCGATCAGGCGGTTGATCATCTTCAACGTGGTGGACTTACCAGAACCGGAAGTGCCGATCAGCACGGTAAACTCCCCTTCCGCCATGCTCAACGAGAGATCGTCCACCGCCGGTTTCCCCTGAAAAATCTTGCTTACCCGGTCAAAGTTAATCATCTGGCAGTCACTTCCAACATTGAAATTATGAATTTAAACAGCGAATCGACGATCACTGCCATGGCGATCACCGGGATCACTCCGAGCAACACCAGATCCAGCGCACTGCTGAGTAATCCTTGAAACACGATTGCGCCAAAACCCCCGGCACCGATCAGCGCGGCCACCACCGCCATTCCCACGGTTTGCACCGCCAGGATCCGCATGCCGGTCAGGAACAGTGGCAATGCCAGTGGCAGCTGTACGCCAAGGAATATCTGCCCGCGCGTCATTCCCATGCCGCTGGCGGACTCAATCACGCTGGCAGGCACGCTTTGCAAACCGGCGACCACGCTGCGCACCAATGGCAACAGAGCATAGAGCACCAATGCCACAATCGCCGGGGCCATGCCGATACCGCTGATGCCCAGGTTCGCCAGCCAAGGTAGCGCCGCCGCCAGCCCGGCCAACGGGGCAATCAACAGACCAAACAGCGCAATGGAAGGGATGGTCTGGATGATATTCAGCGTAGAGAAGATCGGGGCCTGCCAGCGGGTTGAACGAAAACACAGCACGCCCAACGGCACGCCAATCAGCAGAGCCGGTATCATGGTAGCCAGCAAGAGGGTCAAGTGCTGTAGTAACGCAGCATCAAATACCTCTTGCCGGTTGTGGTACTCCTTCAGCAGGGAAAGCTGGTCCAGCTGATGGGTAAACAACAGCAGCACGGCAGGTAGCAGCACCAAGACGTTACCCAGAATGCGCCACAGGTGCGAGGGGGTGATCCGCGTCATGGCATCTGCGGCGATCAGGCCGCTCAATGCTGCCATTAGCGCACAGCCGCTGCTCCAGGAAGTGCGTGCCAACGGCGAGCCCTGCAATGCCAGTTGCTGCGCGGTATAGCCGCTTAACCAAAAGGTCATCGCCAATAGAACAGCGGCAACGCAGGCGGTCAGCCGCGCCCGATTGCGCGTGGGGGTCAACAGGCTGAGCACGGCCAACGCCAGTAATGGCAATAGCAGCCACAGAGCTGGGCCATGTAACAGTGAAATCAGAGAGATACTCTTGCCAGACAGCAGGCGATTAGGGGCATAGCTGAGGAACGGCAGGCCAAAGGCCGCAAGCAGCAGCAAAATAAACAAGGTCAGTAATACGCGGTTTTTCAAGACAATAATCAAAATCACTCCCAGGGTCTAATCAGCCAGTTAAGCGCAGAATGCATAGCTACGCGTAAGCTGACGTCCCCTCACCCTAACCCTCTCCCACAGGGAGAGGGGACCGAACGTGCCACAAATGGGCTCCTGCACCTACCCTCAATGCCGCATCCGTTCCATCTCCTGCGGGGAGGGGATTAAACGTTCTAAAGATTGAATCCTGCCCTTAATGGCTGCTCCGTATCAGCTCCCTCTCTCTGTGGAAGAGGGGACTGAACGTGCCACAAGTGGGCTCCTGCACCTAACCCTCAATGCCGCATCTGTTCCATCTCCTGCGGGGAGGGGATTAAAGGTTCTAAAGATTGAATCCTGCCCTTAATGGCTGCTCCGTACCAGCTCCCTCTCCCTGTGGGAGAGGGTTGGGGTGAGGGGCAATATCAGATTCAGTCGTCGAATCAAGGTTACTTAATCAACCCTTTCTGTTTCAGATAATTGACCGCAACCTGTTTGGCATCCTGGCCTTCTACGGCAATCTGCGCATTCAGCTGCTGCAAGGTTGGGCCGTCGAGCGTAGCGAATACCGGCTTGAGCAGTTCGGCGATATTGGCGTGCTGCTGCAGCGTTGCTTCACGAATAATCGGAGCCGGGGCATAGATCGGCTGTACGCCCTGTGGGTCTTCCAACGTTTGCAGCCCCAGCGCAGCTACCGGGCCATCGGTCCCATACGCCATCGCCGCATTCACCCCAGAGGTTTGTTCCGCCGCTGCCTTGATGGTCACCGCCGTATCGCCGCCAGCCAGTGACAGCAACTGATCCTGATTAAGCTTGAAGCCATAAGCATTCTGGAAGGCCGGTAGCGCGTCCGGGCGTTCGATAAACTCCGCCGATGCCGCCAGTTTGAACTTACCGCCGTCGTTGATCCACTTGGCCAGGTCTGCCAGGGTTTTCAGATGGTTGGCCTGCGCCACGTCCTGGCGAACGGCGATCGTCCAGGTGTTGTTTGCCGGGGCGGCATCCAGCCAGACGATTTTGTTCTGGTCATAGTCGAGCTTTTTCACCTTCTCGAACCCGGCCTGAGCGTTTTTCCACGCCGGATCTTTTTCATCGGAGAAGAAGAAGGCACCGTTACCGGTGTATTCCGGGTAGATATCAATCTCGCCGGAGGTGATCGCACCACGCAGTACCTTGGTGGTGCCTAGCTGCAGTTTGTTGGTGGTTTTGATGCCGTTGGCTTCCAGCACCTGCACAATGATGTTGCCAAGCAACGAACCTTCGGTATCAATTTTAGAACCCACGCGTACCGTATCGGCCGCCTGTGCAACACCGCTGGCTCCCGCCAGAACGGTCAAAGCCAATGCCAAAAAACGTGCGCGTAATGGGGTAATAGCCATGCTTTATCCTCTTTGATGATGCCTTCCGGCTATTTCGCCAGATCGATTGGAAAATCCTGCGCGGTATGGGTCCAGCGTATCACATGCTGTTTCCCGACACTCTCCTGTTCAAACGGGTGTACTTCAACAGCAATTGGCGTTACGGCATGGTCGACAAACCAGTTGCCATAGCCCTGCACCACAAATCCCTGGCTGCGTTGCCGGTAGGCTTGTTGCTCTGCCAGATAGACTTTTCGCAGGCCATACCAAGGCAAACCGGGTAAATCATGATGCACTAAATGATAGTTCAAATTGAGAAACAGCAGCCGCCACGGCCAAGAGGCCTCATTAATAATAGAACGTGCCTGCGGAGCGTCCACCGCACGATGCTCATAAAACGAGCGGATTTTGGTCAACCCCAGCGCCGGGTAGCTCACCGCCAGCAGATAAAAGGCGGCAGAAATGCCCTGTGTTTGCAGCCAGGCGAGCAGAGCCATCAACAGAATGCCGTGTACCAGCCACATCACCAAGGTACGCAATTCCCCTGCCAATATGGCTTTCAGGGCATTCGCCAGCGTGGCGGCAATATCCCATGCAGGGCCAAGCGTGACTCGCCCAATCAGGGTGTTGCGCACCTTGGCCAACAGAGGCAGCAAAACAGGAAACCGTTGCCACTGCGCCCGGCTGAAATAGTAACTTTCCGGATCTTCGGCAGGTTGGGTCAGATGATCGTCACGGTGATGCTGAACATGGCTGTCGCGGTACAGCCCGTAGGGATACCACACCGCCAGGGGAAGCAGGCCGAACAGTTGGTTGAGCCGTGGCCAGCGGGTAGGATGGCCGTGGATCAGCTCATGCTGCAACGAGAGATACCAGGTAGTCGCCAGCGTCAGCAGCGGTGCGCCCAGCCAGGGGCCAAGCTGCTGCCAGTAATGCACCACACCGAACCAACTGCCGTAAACCAGCAGCATAATGCCCCAGGTCGGCAGCTCCAGCCGCCAGACCCATTGCCGGTTAAGCTGTTGGATCCAGGCACGTTGTTCGTCATGCAGATAGTGGCTATGGGGTTTGGCTGAGGGCATTTTCCGGCTCGCTGAGGCTATTTTTCTCAGTATCAGCGAAGCGGATCGGCGCTCAAAATAACAAAAGTGGTATAGCAAAGTTAAAAACCAGCATCATGACGTTTCGCTCATGGATGCCGCCCCTGGAAGGCGAGAGCAGACCACGTGTTAGCCTGCTCTGCTAACCTTACAGAGTCATTCCCCCATCACGGCATAAGCTTGCAAGCGCTCACGCCACCAGAGGCTGGCCAAGCCGGTAGCACTTTCTCGCCAGCCGAAGTAGGCAGTGTCGCTATCACGCTCTGCTTCCACGCTTTTCGCTACCAACTGGCCGGTTTTCAGATAAGGTTCTGCCAGATAATGAGGCAGATAGCCGCAGCCCAACCCGGCCAGCTGCGCCTGCAATTTGGCCTCAAAACTGAATACCGTCAGTTGATCCTGCTCATCCAGCACGTGCAGACTTTGCGGTGAACTCACCCGCGATGAGTCATGAACCACCACTGCGCGATGCTGGCGGATGGTGCTTTTCTGCAACGGTTCCGGCTGATCTGCCAACGGATGGTGCGGGGCGACGGCAAACACATACTCCAACTGCCCTAGCGGGCTAAAAGCATAGCCAGCGCGCGAAGGGGGCTCACAAATCGCACCGATAATAATATCGGCACAGCCGTGTATCAGCGCCTCCCAGGAGCCAGCCAGCACTTCATGGCTGAAACGCAGTCGGGTGTGGTGGTGATTACGGTAAAACTCATCAATCAGCGGTAACAGCCGGGCAAAAGGGAACGATGCATCCACTGCCAGAGTGAGATCGCTCTCCCAGCCACTTTCTACATAGCGCGCCTGCTGCTCCAGATCTTGCGCAGCACGCAGCAATATCCGTCCCTTTTCCAGCATCAGCTTGCCGGTAGCGGTAAATTTTGCCCGGTGGCCGGAGCGATCGAGCAGCGTGATCGCCAGATCGCTCTCCAGTTTCTGCACCATGTAGCTCAGGGCAGAAGGCGTTTTAAACAGCGCGGCGGCCGCTGCGGCAAATGATCCATGACGATCCAGTGCGTCCAGGATCAATAGCGCTTCCAGGTTTAGTCTCACCCCTTTCTCCCATTGATAAAAAAACTTAACAAGAAGGTAAAAATTCTACGCTATCTTTGAAAACGGCACCTACCTACCATTCATTCCATTGATACAGCGCATCCGTCTTATTCACGGTAATACAATTGGAAGGTACATTATGTCGAAGTTTGAACTGCTTGATCCAAAAAATTCCGCACTCATCTTTATCGATCATCAACCACAAATGGCTTTTGGCGTGGCAAATATCGATCGCCAACAGCTGAAAAACAACGTGGTAGCGCTGGCCAAAGCCGGAAAAATTTTTAATGTTCCCACTATTTTTACCTCGGTCGAAAGTGAAAGTTTCAGCGGCTATATCTGGCCGGAACTGCTGGCAGTGCATCCAGAACTCACCCCGATTGAACGTACTTCGATGAATTCCTGGGAAGATGCGGCATTCGTTAAAGCCGTGGAGGCCACCGGCCGTAAAAAACTGGTGATCTCTGCCCTGTGGACCGAGGTCTGCCTGACCTTTCCGGCATTGATGGCACTGGAAGCCGGGTATGAGGTTTATGTGGTCACAGACACCTCTGGCGGCACCTCGGTGGATGCCCATGAGCGCGCTATCGATCGCATGGTGCAGGCTGGGGCCATTCCGGTGACCTGGCAACAGGTGCTGCTCGAGTACCAACGCGATTGGGCACGCAAAGAAACCTACGATGCGGTGATGGATCTGGTACGTGAACACAGCGGTGCCTACGGGATGGGCGTTGACTATGCTTACACTCTGGTGCATCACGCCCCGGCTCGCAGCGGCAAGTAAAACCGCGCAGGGCTCACCTTGACTGACCGCATTACCCTCCCGGCCGCGCGCCGGGATTTTTCAGGAGCTGGATCCATGTCCCATCAGCAACACGTTACGCTGGTGATCACTCACCATCTGGCTCCCGGCCAGGAACCAGCCTATGAAGCCTGGTTAAAACGCATCATGCCCGATGCCGCCCAGTTTGACGGCCATCTAGGCGTTAACGTCATTCGCCCCTCCGGTGATCAGCTGGCTTATACGGTGCTGGTACGCTTCGATAATCTCGACAATTTATACCGCTGGATCCACTCGCCACAGCGACTGAAATATATCGAAGAAGTCACACCACTGCTGCAGGGGAGCGATCATATTGAGATCCGCCCCGGAGCCGAGTTTTGGTTCACACCTGCCAGCGCCAACGTGCGGCCACCGGCCAAGTGGAAACAGTTTTTAATCACCCTGCTGGTGATTTTCCCTTCGACCAATCTGGTGCCTTGGTTTTGGGGCAAGCTGCTGCCGGAACTGAGCGGCACACTGGCTGGGCATTTACTCAATGATGCCAGCGTTGTCGCCCTGGTGGTATTCCTGTGGATGCCGTTGGTTACCCGTCTGTTTCATCAATGGCTCACCCGCCATTAAAGGAAAACGTTATGAGTCACACCGCTTCATTGATCATCAGCAACGGTAAATTCCATACCGTCGATCGCGAAAATCCCACCGCTCAGGCCGTGGCGATCAAGGACGGTAAGTTTCTGGCCGTCGGTAGTGAGAGCGACGTCATGCAACACGCCGGGCCGGAAACCCAGATCATCGACCTGCACGGCCATACGGCGGTGCCCGGCCTGAATGATTCACACCTGCACCTGATCCGGGGTGGTTTGAATTACAACCTGGAACTACGCTGGGAAGGCGTGCCTTCGCTGGCCGACGCCTTACGTATGCTCAAGGAACAGGCACTGCGTACTCCCAGCCCACAGTGGGTCAGAGTGATCGGTGGTTGGACCGAGTTCCAGTTCGCCGAGCGCCGTATGCCTACGTTGGATGAAATCAACGCCGCCGCCCCAGACACGCCGGTATTTATTTTACATCTGTACGATCGCGCCCTGCTTAACCGCGCTGCGCTGAAAGTGGTGGGCTACACCAAGGACACACCAAACCCGCCAGGAGGCGAAATCCAGCGCGACGGCAACGGCAACCCAACCGGAATGTTGATCGCCAAGCCCAATGCCATGATCCTCTACGCCACCTTAGCCAAAGGGCCAAAGCTGCCGCTGGAACAGCAGGTGAACTCCACCCGCCAGTTTATGCGCGAACTCAACCGCCTGGGCCTGACCAGCGCGATTGACGCAGGCGGCGGTTTCCAGAACTATCCCGAGGACTATCAGGTCATCGCGGAACTGCACGAAAAACAACAGCTGACCCTGCGTATCGCCTACAACCTGTTTACCCAACGGCCAAAGCAGGAGTTGGAAGACTTCCAGCTGTGGACGGATATGCTCAAACCCGGCCAGGGAACGGACTTTTACCGCCATAACGGCGCGGGTGAAATGCTGGTGTTCTCGGCAGCCGACTTCGAGGACTTCCTGCAACCTCGCCCGGATTTGCCTGAAGGTACCGAGGATGAGCTGGAACGCGTGGTACGCCATCTGGTGGAACACCGCTGGCCGTTCCGTCTGCATGCCACTTACGATGAATCTATCAGCCGGATGCTGAACGTGTTTGAGAAGGTCAACCGCGAAATCCCCTTTGCTGGTCTGCACTGGATTTTTGACCATGCGGAAACCATTTCTGAGCGTAATATCGAGCGAGTGAAAGCCCTCGGTGGCGGTATTGCCGTACAGCACCGAATGGCGTTTCAAGGGGAATACTTTGCCGAACGCTATGGCATCGAAGCTACCAGGCAGACTCCACCGGTCGCCAAAATGTTGGCGGCAGAACTGCCGGTTGGACTAGGCACCGACGCCACCCGCGTCGCCAGTTACAACCCTTGGACAGCGCTGTACTGGCTGGTTTCTGGCCGTACGGTCGGCGGTATGGCAATGTATGACGATCAGGCTCGTTTGGATCGTGAAACAGCATTAATGCTTTGGACACAGGGCAGTGCCTGGTTCTCTACCGAACAAGGGAAAAAGGGCCAGATCAAGGTGGGACAGCTGGCGGATATAGCCGTGCTGTCACAGGATTACTTCAGCGTACCGGAAGAGCAGATCAAGGGAATTGAGTCGGTCATGACCGTGGTGGATGGCAAAGTTGTCTATGCTGCGGGCAGTTTCTCGCCGTTCTCTCCGCCGCCGTTACCGGTACTGCCTGAATGGTCACCAGTGGTCAATGTACCGGGGCATTATCGCTCAGCACCGCCCGCAACCACCAGCAAGGTAGGTGCATTAAGCCAGGCACACCAGTGTTGCGGTCCTTGTGGCGTTCATGCTCACCAGCATGATATTGCCCGCCGCTCCAGCATTCCCATCGCTAACGAGAATGCGTTCTGGGGCGCATTCGGCTGTTCTTGCTTTGCATTTTAAGCGTCCAAGTGCCTTGCATGCTGCCAAATGGGCGCTGCATGCAAGGCCCTGCGGGATAGCACCGTTAGCCGCCTCCACAAGTCACCAGAGTCAATCGCGGTTGATATCCAACCAGCGGCGCTGTTCGGCAGAGGCGGCAATCGCATCCAGTACACAGGATACCTTCCAGCCCTCCTCAAAATCAGGCCACATCCGATCGCCCGCGGCAATGCCATTGACCAGATCGCGGATCTCCACCGTTTTCTGATCGTTAAAGCCAATGCCATGCCCGGCGCTGATGCAAAACGCGGCGTAATCCGGGTGCTTTGGCCCTACCATGATGGTTTTGAAGCCCTGCCGCTCTGCCGGTTCATCATGGCGATACAGTTTCAGTTCGGCCATGCGTTCCTGAGTGAAACTCAAGGTGCCCTTGGTGCCGGTCACTACATAAGTCAGGCCCATTTTGCGCCCGCAGGCAATGCGTGAGGTTTCGATGGTGCCCATCGCGCCATTGGCAAAGCGCACCAGCGCGCTGGCCTGATCTTCGTTTTCAACTTGGCACACCTTGGCCGGGTTGTTCGGATCGGGCCGCTGTTTGATCAGGGTTTGCATATCACCCGACACCGCGACGATATCCCCCACCAGATAATGCGCCATATTCACGATGTGCGCCGCCAGATCGCCCAACGCCCCAAGCCCGGCGCTGGCTTTGCGGCAGTGCCAGTCGATCGGCGTACGCGGGTCGGCCAGATAATCTTCATTATGCGTACCGTAAAAATGCACCACCTCGCCAATTTCACCGTTGGCAATGATTTCCCGCGCCAGCTGGCTGGTCGGGTTTTTCATATAGTTGAATCCCACCAGGGTTTTGACCCCTTTGGCCCGCGCAGCCTGCACCATCTCGGCGGCGTCTTGCGCATTCAGCGCCAGCGGCTTCTCGGAATAAACATGCTTGCCCTGTGCAATAGCCGCCAGGGCCATCTCTTTATGCAGGAAGTTCGGGGCACAGATATCCACCACGTCTATGGCGGGATCGGCCACCAGTTCGCGCCAGTCACCGGTTGAACGTACGAAGCCAAACTCCGCCGCACGCTGGGCTGCCAGCTCGGGTGTGACTTCCGCCAGCATCTCCAACACCAGCTCCCCTTTCAGCGGGAACACCGTGCTGGCCTGAGCATAAGCGATAGCATGACAGCGGCCAATATAGCCAGTACCGATCAATCCAACGCGCACCTGTTTCATCGTTTTCTCCCTTGCCTATTTTTGGAAAATAAAAATCATTATATATTTATATGAAATTTAAATTTCATTAACAAGCCGATAATCAACTTTGCCCCGGATCCGTGACTGCCCTCATAAAATGCGGTGGATAAAGAACATGAGTAATCAAAATAGTGGGAAGGTACGGCTGGCATTAAGCTAAACCGCACTGCTATTATAAAACCGCGCGTGTGGCCTTGCTGCCACACTTTCGCCCCTTCAACAGAAGACATCTCATGCCGCCGAAAATCTTGCTCAGTGCCTGCCTGGCCGGTTTCAACGTACGTTATAACGCCTCCAGCAAAACCATTATCGATACCACCTTACAGCAGTGGCAAAAAGAGGGTCGATTGGTGGTGTGCTGCCCCGAATTGGCCGCCGGTTTCTCCACGCCGCGCCCACCGGCAGAGATTGCTGCCGCTGCCGATGGCGCTGAAGTAATAGCCAACCGGGCCAGAGTGCTCGACGCGCAAGGGAACGACGTCACCGACCAGTATCTGTTGGGTGCCCATCTGGCGCTGGATACCGCTCGTCTGCATGGCTGCCGCTTTGCCCTGCTGAGCGATCGCAGCCCTTCCTGCGGGAGTCAGACCATTTACAACGGCGCATTCAACGGCCAAACCCAACCCGGCAGCGGCGTCACTGCAGAGCTGCTGCGCCAACATGGCATCGAAGTATTTTCCGAGCACCAGCTCGACGTGTTGATCGAGCGTGTCCGGCTAGTCGAGTTGGGCCAGGCGATCCGCTAGCCGCTGACGCAGATGGGCAATGCCCTGCGGGTGCCGCACAAATTCATCCGCAGGCATCATTTGCCAGCACTGCCCTTCATTACCGAAACGGATCGCCGCAATCTGTGCCAAGGTGATTTCCCCCACCATAAACCAGGTGTGCGGCGAGCCAGGCGTGATCCCGGCGTAACGCTGCTGCCAGACAATTTGCCGTGCAGGCAATAGAATACCAAACTCCTCCTCGGTTTCCCGTTGCACACATTGCACCGGAGTTTCGTCCCCTTCACGTCCGCCGCCGGGCAAGTCCCAGCAGCCGGGCCAGGGGATCGCCGGGTTGTCATCACGCAGGTAAACCAGCACCTGGCCACCGTACAGCAAGGCGATTTTCGCCCCGCCAAAGTCTTGGTCAATCATCTGCCCTGCCCCTTTCAAACCGCAGCATACCAATATGCAAGATCGTTGAGGTATAGTGAAAACCTTCTTTGTCCTGACAGGCGAACAATAACCATGAACTCTGCTTTTTTAGTGACCGCGCAATGGCTTGAGCAACATATCAACGATGAAAATCTGACGCTGGTTGATGTGCGTATGGCACCTGTCGGCCAGGTGCCGAAGCAAGACATGTTGGCCGAATTTGAGCGGGGCCATATACCCGGTGCGGTGTATTTCGATATTGACGACGTCGCGGATAAAAATACGACGCTGCCGCATATGCTGCCCACGGCAGAAGCCTTTGCCGCCGCCGCAGGTAAACTGGGCATCAATGACCAACAGACCATTGTTTTCTATGATGGAGGCAATCAGTTCTCTGCCCCACGCGGTTGGTGGACGTTCCGTAATTTCGGCGCACAGCACGTATTCGTGCTCGATGAAGGTTTGCAGGGTTGGACATCGCGCGGTAACGCCTTGGAAACCGGCCCCGCACAGCCTACCCCCGCGACCTTCCGCGCGCACTTTAATGCCGAAGCGGTGGTGGATATGCAGCAGGTTGAACAGGCGATGAACGACCAGCGGCAAATCCTCGACGCCCGTGCCGCACCACGATTCTATGCCCAAGCCCCGGAACCGCGCCCAGGCCTGCACCGTGGCCATATTCCTGGCAGCATCAATATTCCGTATGGCGATTTGCTGGAGAACGGACGTTTCAAATCACTCGAGGCGCTGAAAAGAACCTTCGAAGAAAAAGGGGTCGATATCGACGCGCCCACCATCGTCAGCTGTGGCTCTGGCGTCACCGCCGCGGTGCTGGCCTTTGGCCTGCAATCACTGGGTGCCAAGCAGGTGAAGCTCTATGACGGTGCCTGGAGCGAATGGGGTGCACTGAGCGGCAAGCAGCCGATCGCTCAGGACTAGTGACTCACGATGCTGCGCCTCTCCATATAATCAATGGATTAGATAGGGCCGAACATGTTCGGCCCCTACCAATCCCTCCACTGCACCATTTAAATCATAGTGCAGTGTCTGGGGTTAAAAATAGAGTCACCTTAGCCCTTTCAATTACTCCCATAAGAAGTATTTATTGGAAGCCAAGCAAAGATTCACACAGCCAAAATAAAAAATTCAAGAAGATCATAAAAACCTGTTTTTTATTAGAGATTTTTATTTGTAGCACGTTATCGCCAGCGCGAAATTACCCTACTCACGTTGACTTATCATCAACTTGTACTAAACCTTTAATGGTTACAGAAAGTCAGTTCAATACCCTACTCATCATTTCACAAATAAGGATATAAAATGAAGCGTATCATATCAATACTGGCTGTTTCCATTCTGTTCTCTGCCTCCTCTTTTGCTGCCAAGCAGATCACACGTGAAGAGTCTTCTGGCTATACCAAGATAGGTGAGCTGTCCGTTAAGCAGTCAGGTACGCCGACTGTCGGTCATAAAGCACTGTCGCATAAAGTCGATAAGAAATGCCAGGAACTTGGCGATGTCAAAGCAAGTGATTGTTATTATCTCATTATTGATAAAACCGGTAATGAGACCAACCATGAAAACATCGACCTTGAGATTTTCAAAAAATAATATTCAGGCCTCCTCCGCCCCGCCTCGGGAAAATATAACTCCGGGCGGAGGAACAAGGCATCCTCCTCTGGGGAACATTATTTCCTGGTAATAAATATAAGGATATCATGTCAGAACATAAGAAATTTCGGCTTTATCGCCCCTTAAATGGTTTGACCCATACTTTTGGCGATGAGTGGTTTGCACTAAAAGCCGAAGCGTTTGCCCGCTTCTTTGGGACACCGACTTTCCTGATAGGGCAAACCGTGGTGGTTGCCGTGTGGATTTACCTCAGTCTGGCAGGCATGACCAAGTTCGACCCCTATCCCTTTATTCTGCTTAATCTGGCGTTCAGTTTGCAGGCAGCCTATGCGGCTCCTTTGATATTACTTGCGCAAACTCGCCAGGCGGAGCGTGACAACGCTCATGCACTGACAGACGCACAGCATCGGGAAGATCTGGCTGAAGCCATGGCTCAGCGGCAAACGCTTGCCGAACAGCACACCGAGCAACTCTTCATTTTGCTGCAACAAAATACCGAGCTAACCACGCTGACGAAACAAATGGCGGAGCGCATCGAAGCCTTAACCACGCAATTGGCAAGCTGCGTTAGTGATGACAAAAAGTCATTAAAATCCGATAGCAGGTATAATTAGCGTTTTCCCGCTAACCAAGAGGTTGCCGTGTTCACCATTCGTCAGGCATTACCCGCAGATGTAGCTACTGTACGAGAGATAGGTATCACTAGCTATGTCGCTCACTTTGCTGAGCTTTGGCAGAACCCGCAGGAGTTGCAGGCGTTTCTGGCCAAGGATTTTAGTGTTGACACGCTGGAACAATCACTGCAAAACCACCAGGTTTGCTGGTTACTGGCTTACCAAGCCGGTACGCCAATCGGCTTCGCGCGGTTGAATTTTGACAGCCTGCTGGCGGCAACCGCAACCAGTGGGGCCGAGCTGCAAAAGATCTATTTCCTGCCGCAGTTTGCCGGACGCGGCTATGGGGAACGGCTCTATGCCGAAGTACAGCGACGTGCCATTGAGAGACAGCAACCAATCCTGTGGCTGGACGTGCTGAAAAGCAACGTGGCTGGCCAACGCTTTTATCAGCGCCAAGGTATGGCGATCGTGGGCGAGGAGAGCTATACCAGCGTCAGCCAATCCGTGGCCATGTGGGTGATGGCAAAAAACCTATAATCACTTGGCGTTGTGGGTAACGTCCTCTCCCCACTCTATTTCGATCGAAATCACCCAGCCAACGAGGATCTCTGCATGAGTATGATGAAAGCCGCCGCTTTGATTGAAAAAGGACGTATTGAGCTTGTTGATAAGAAAATCCCCTCTCCCGGCCCTAATGATGCGCTGTTAAAAGTCACTACCACCACTATCTGCGGAACGGATATTCATATCCTGAAGGGAGAATATGCCGTTCCCCGCATGCTGACCATTGGCCACGAGCCGGTCGGCATTATCGAAAAACTGGGTGGCAACGTCAGGGGCTACCGGGAAGGTCAGCGTGTAGTGGCTGGCGCCATCTGTCCTTCGTTTACCTCTTATCCCTGCCAGGACGGCTTCCCCGCTCAGGACGGTGCCCATATACCGGGCTGCGGTTGCCACGGTTATAAAGCAACGGCTGGCTGGCGCTTTGGCAATGTGATCGACGGCGCCCAGGCAGAATACCTGCTGGTGCCGGATGCTGAGGCCAATTTGGCCCCGATCCCCGACGACCTCACTGATGAACAGGTGCTGATGTGTCCCGATGTGATGTCCACCGGCTTTAAAGGGGCGGAAAATGCCGATATTAAGATTGGCGATGTCGTTGCTGTGTTTGCGCAAGGGCCGATCGGCCTGTGCGCCACCGCCGGAGCACGGCTACGGGGCGCCAGCCTGGTGATCGCTATTAGCAGTGCGCCGGAGAGGCTGGCAATGGCCGGACGCCTGGGCGCTAACGTGCTGTTGAACTATAAGAAAGTCGACGTCGTCGACGAAATCATGAAAATCACCGGCGGCCGCGGAGTGGACGCCAGCATTGAGTGCCTCGGCACCCAGACGACCTTCAGCCAGGCTCTGCGGGTACTTAAACCCGGCGGCACTTTATCTAGCCTAGGCGTATACAGCGACGATCTGCAATTACCGGTCAGCGCCATTGCCAGCGGGCTGGGGGATCACACTATCCGCACGGCGTTGTGCCCCGGCGGTAAAGAGCGAATGCGTAGAATGATGAACGTCTTACAGCACAGCGCTCTGGATCTGACGCCGTTGGTCACCCACCGCTTCTCGCTCGATAATATCGTTGAAGCCTACCGGCTGTTTGCACAAAAGCAGGACGGCGTTATCAAAATAGCCATCACACCGTAACGCTCAATCGGCCTGATATTTAGCGTCCTCCACAGGCCAGCAAGGCATGGCAATAGTGGATGAGGAGAGCCAGACCACTCCGAAGGCATGTGGGTGATGGCGAAAAATCTATAGCCACTTGGCGTTATGGGTAAAGGAGATGGTCAGCCAGCGGTGCGGGCTATCTTCACCAATGGCGTCGGCTATCTGGTCACGGATTTTATCCAGCTTGTGGACGCCGCTGTGTTCCATCTCAGGCGGGATCACGATGTGGATCTCAATAAACAGCCCACGGCCAACGCGGGTGGCGTAATTGGAATAATCCAGGAAGCCATACTCCAGCGTCAGCTGCGCCATAATGGCTTCCACCTTGGCATCCAGGCTGTCCGGCGTCATCTGCAGCACTTCCTGAATAGCAGATTTTACCGTTTTGATCGGCACCGGGATCAAGACCAGCGTCAACAGTGCCAGCGCGACAGGGTCGGCATAGACGTTGAGGTATTCATAACGGGTTCCTTCCATTAGCCAGGAAAGAATAAAGGCCACCAATAACGCCGAACTGATACAGGCCGACATCAGCCAGCTTTTGTTATCCAGCGCGATCAGTTCCGATTTAACCTGCTTATTCAGCCGGCTTTGCTTAACGTAGAGGGTAAAGCAGAAAAGGCTGACGGTAACGGCATAGACAATCGCCCAGCCCAGCTCGAGTTCACGCCCTCCATCGGCAATGCCTTTGACGGCGTTCACAAAGGCATACAGACACAGCAACGTCAGTAAACTGCCGTTAAATGCCAGCACCATTGGTTCGACATGCCAAAAACCATACTGAAAACGGCGGCTATGGGGTTGCCCCAGCAGGCGGGACACCAGCAGGGATAATGAACACATGCCTGCATCCAACGCCGAGAACATGCCGTCAAACACGATCGACATGGAACCGCAGACAATCCCAAACACGATCCCGGCACTGGCAATAAACAGCGTGCAGAATATCGACCTGCGCAGGATTTTTTGTTCTATTGCCGTGCTGGTTAACACCGGTGGCAACGTGGTGGGTGCTGTCGTCATAATTCCCTTATTTCAGTCGGAAAGTTCGGACATGTTCTACCGTCGGGCGGCATCGTACTGAGTATGATCGACAAATGCAGGGTGCACAAAAAAAAAGCGCCCTCGATGAGGACGCCTGATGTCGTGATACGCAGGATTAGGCGCCGCGTATGCGCTGGGTCAGCCCTTTCAGGAAGTAGCGCAACATCTGATCGCCACATGGGCGGTAGTTTTTGGTGCCTTCTTTGCGGAACAGCGCGCTCAGCTCAGGCTTGGAGATACGGAATTCCACCGCGGTAAAAATCTGGTGCAGATCGACATCTTTCAGTTCAAACGCCACACGCAGCTTTTTCAGCACCAGGTTGTTGGTGATCGGCAGCTCAACCGCCGGTGCCGGGAATTTATCGTCTTTGCCACGCTTGAAGAACACCAGACCATTGAGGAAATGGGCCATCACTTCATCGGGGCAGTTGACAAAACCCGGCTCGCCTTCCTTGATCATGTAGGTCCCCATGGCTGCGACATCGACGTCAAAACCGTCCAGCTTGACGATCTCTACCATCTTCGCGTCATTAATAGCCAGCATGTAGCGCACGCTGCGCAGCACATCATTGTTAATCATGGAATAGCCTTTCGCTTGTCAATCAGGAGAGGCGTGCAGCGCTGCACACCTTGCATGGCGGCAGTATAGGGATCCGGCGGGGGTTTCTCAATGGAATTTCCACGGGCAAACCAGGGTTTACCCGCAGAGGTTAATGATTTTTCGGGTAAAGCGGAATTTCTTCGCCAACGATATATTTGTTACGCAGGATGGCGGAGATCTTGTCCATCAACATCACGATCACCACCAGGATCAAGGTGATAAACATCACCACGTCCCAGTTCCACAGCCGCATGTTCTCGGCATAGACCAGGCCGATCCCCCCTGCCCCGACAAAACCAAGCACCGCCGCCGAACGGGTATTGGACTCAATCTGGTACAGGCTCAGCGCCAGGAAGGTCGGGAAAGATTGGGTGAAAATGCCATAACGGTGTTTTTGCAATCCGTTAGCACCCACCGCCGTCAGCCCACGGCTGGGGGATTTATCCACCGCTTCGTGGCCTTCGGCATACAGTTTGCCAAGCAGACCGATATCCTGCATCACGATGGCCAACACCCCCGCCAGCGGCCCCATGCCCACGGCACGTACGAAAATCAGGCCCCAAATGGCCATATCAATCCCCCGCAGAATATCCAGCAGGCGGCGTACCAGCGTCGCCACCGGCCGAAGCACTGGTGAGGACATCACGTTACGCGCGGCAAAAAACGACAGCGGCAAGGCGATCAACGATGCCGTAATGGTGCCGGCAAACACGATCGCCAGGGTGATAAAGATCTGTTGGAAATAATAGCCAAACGGCCAGTTGGCAAAATCATGCCAGACAAACATCCGCATAAAGTAGCGGCTAATCTGTTGGCAACCGTTGGCAAATTGCGGCCAGGAAATGCCAAACACCAGGAAGAAGAAGACGTAATACAACACAATCGCCACGGTAATCATGCCGAGGGTACGCAGATAGCGCCCTTGGCGTGAGAAGATTTCCGGGTTCTGCTGCTTGAGTTGCTGCAGATTGGTGGCAGAGATCGGCTGAACGGACATTAGGCTTTCCCCTCGACAACGCGTTTACGTAATTCACCGGAGGCGTAATCCAGCAGCGAAACCACCACGATAATCAGCAGCAGCGTCATGCTGACCTGATCGTAACGGTCAAGTTTGATATTGGTCATCAGCTCCTGACCAATTCCGCCTGCACCTACCAGGCCGAGGATGGTCGACTGGCGGAAATTGATTTCCAGCCGCATAAAGCTGTAGGACAGGAAGATCGGTTTGACCTGAGGCCACAGGCCGAAACGCATACGCTGTAACGGCGTGGCCCCACAGGCGGCCAGCCCGCGCACCGGCTTGTTGGAGGCGGTTTCGATCGATTCATAGAACAGCTTGGTCAGGCTGCCGATGGTGTGCAGCGCCAGCGCCATAAAACCGGGAATGGCACCGATGCCAAACGCCATCACAAACATCACCGCCCAGGCCAGCTCCGGCATGGTGCGCAGGAACGCCACCAGCGTGCGGATGGCAAAGCGCAGCGTCGCCGGGCTGTGGGTGTTATTGGCCGCCAAAAAGGCCAGCCCGCCAGCCACCAGCACGGAAAGGATGGTCGCCGCCAGCGCCAGCTGTAAGGTTTCCCAAATCAGCGGTAACTGGATATGCAGCCGGTAGCCCCAATAGGCGAAGGAGCCTTCGGTATGGCCGTCGGCGAACAGCAGCGGCCAGTGCAGTACCGGGATGGTTTCTGCCAGATAGTCAAAGAAATGGGGGATCGACACCCAGACGGTATGCAGGTTGAACTCGGCGATATTGCCTGCGCCAAGATAAAGCACCACCAGCCCGAGCGACCAGAGCAAGGTTTCACGCTTTTGCTTACTGCGGATCCGTTGGTAGTAGTGTGCGAAGTCTGTATTCAAAATCGCTTCCAATATTTTGTGGCTGGATAAATAGGCCCCTCACCCCAACCCTCTCCCGCAGGGAGAGGGAGCCAGATCGGTGCCATCATCAGGTACAGAGCTCAATCTTGGGCTCATAGCCTAAGGTTCAGACATGCCAATACCCCTCCAACAGAGAGAGGGGGCCAGATCGGTGCCGTCATCAGGTTCAGAGCTCGGTCTATGGCCCACTCCCCCATGGTGAAGGCGCGGGTTCAGTGCTACTGTCAGTTACAAGGGTCAATTTATGACTCGGTCGGTCCCCTCTCCCTGTGGGAGAGGGTTAGGGTGAGGGGCCGGGAACCAAGCCGCCTTAGCGATCGCCCTTGGTCAGCTCACGCTTCATATCGATAATGGTCTGGTATTCCGCCAGCTTGACGTCGCCAATGTGCTGCTTGCCGCCCATCGCCTTGATAAAGCACTGATGGTTGTCGGTATCCAGCTTCTTGATGGCGGTAACCACCTTGGCTTTGAAATCCGCAGGCAGGGAGTTGCTCACCAGGATCGGCCCATTCGGGATCAGCGGCGACTGCCAGATAATGCGGATCTGCTTCATCAAATCCGGATGATCCATACGGATCATGCGGTTGAAGGCTCCGCTGGTATAGCCGGTGTTGTAATCACCAATCATCGAGGCCCAGGTGACCGCACCCTCAAACTGGCCGTTCAATACGCCGAGTACGTCCTGCTCATGACCACCAGAGAAGGTGACGCTGGAGAAGAAGTTGTTATATTTGTTATCCGGCGTGCCGCCAAACTGCTTCTTGAACACCTGGTTTGGCACCAGGAAACCGGAGGTCGAATCCGGATCCGCAAAGCCGAAGGATTTGCCTTTCAGGTCTTCCAGCTTTTTGTAAGGGCTGTCGGCTTTCACCACCACCACCGAGTGATAGCCGCGCGACTGATCGGTATCATCCACCGCGATCCCCACCAGATCGACCGCCTTGGGATCCTTGATATACACCGAAGCAAATGACGAAGGCGACATGCTCAATACCAGATCGATCTTGCCCCCGAGCAGGCCCTGGATCACGCCAGAGTAGTCGGAAGAGTTACGCAGCTTGGTGTCTACGTTCAGCTCTTTATCGAGAAAATCTTTCACACACTGGTTATCGCCAATCTGTTGGGTGGCGTTCTGCCCCCCCAGGATCCCCAGGTTCAACTCTTTCGGCGCTTCCGCTGCACCTGCATTAAATACCA
This sequence comes from Serratia sp. J2, assembly GCF_046269175.1. NCBI lineage: Bacteria > Pseudomonadati > Pseudomonadota > Gammaproteobacteria > Enterobacterales > Yersiniaceae > Serratia > Serratia sp. J2. Next base: position 15,271 of record NZ_JBKABN010000027.1, on the reverse strand, counting down.
TCATTACGCCGGCCATCATGGTGGTCAGTGTGAATACTTTTTTCATTGCGCATGCCCTGTGTGAAAAGGTAGAGGTGACGTTCAAGTGATTAATGGATCTGATTGGCTTCTTCGCCATACAGTTGCTGCAAAATACGTTCGTTAAGCTGCGACGGGTGGCCGTCGAAAATGATTTTGCCCTGGGCGATGCCAATCACCCGGGTGCAGTATTCCCTCACCAGTTCGACCGAGTGCAAGTTCACCATCACCGCGATATCGTTCTCGCTGACTTTCTGTAGCGCATCCATTATGCGGCGGGTGTTTTTCGGATCGAGCGAGGCAACCGGCTCATCGGCCAGCAGAATTTTGGGGTTTTGCATCAGCGCGCGGCAGATAGCGACGCGCTGCATTTGGCCGCCAGACAGGTTCTCTGCACGTTGCAGTGCATGCGGCAGCATATTCAACCACTGCAGCAGCTCGATGGCCCGCGCACGGTCAGCATCGTCGAATACTTTGAAGAAGGATTTCAGCGTCGAGGTGTGGCTGAGGCGGCCAAGCAGCACGTTGGTGATCACATCCAACCGGGGAACCAGGCAAAAATCCTGGAAGATCATGCCACAGCGGGCTCGCCACTGGCGCATCTGGCGGGCCGAGAGCTGCGCGATGTCCTGTGCAACTCCGTCGTCCTCAAAATGCAGCATTTCACCACAGCTGGAAGGAATGGTGCCGTTCAGCGTATGCAGCAGGGTTGATTTACCAGCCCCGGAGCGGCCGATCACCGCCACAAACTCCCCGGCGTGCAGATCAAAATTGATGTCGTCGAGGACGCGTTGCTGAGATTGATACGCCTTACCTAGCCCTTTTACCGCTAATACCTTGCGTAACGGGATCGGTTGCTGCCCTGGATAGTCGGTCGGTGCCAGTTTTAACAGTGCCTGCGCCATATGATTTCTCTGATTTCAGTGGCTAATCTTATGGGCACCTATTAACGAATAACTGTATGACACGCAGATGATGGTTTTATGGCCGGGAAATGACGTTCAACGCCATTTCCCGTGATTGGCAGGATTAAAATATGCGGGTGGAGGTTTTATCGGCGTTCCATTTCACTCAATGCCGCACGCATTCCGTGGTCAAGAATAGCTTGCAGATCGGTGGTCACGGCAGCGGTAAGCCCAGGAACGGCATTGAGATCTTGCCCCCAATGCGCCTCATCGGCCAGCACGCTTTCTACCAGCGCCGCGAGCGTCAGGTCACGATGTTCCACTCCGGCCCACAACGTTGCAAACCTCGTCAGCCAATGAGCATCATCCTGTAACGCATAGCTACCCGCCTGCCGTTCGCCATGATAGAAGGCCAGCAACGCCGCCAAAGCAAAGGTCAGCCGTTTCGGCAGCGCGGCATTTTTCTGTTGGCCTGCCAGTAACTGCGGCAAAATACGCGTGCGGAATTTGGTCATGCCGTTCAGCGCAATCGACAGCAGCTGGTGCTGAATAAACGGGTTACGGAAACGGTTCTGAACCGCTTCGGCAAATGGCCGTAACTCTTCCTGCGGCAGATCGAGCACCGGCATAATCTCTTCGGCAATGGTACGTGCCACATAGCCGCCGATCTGCTCGTCGCTCATGGCCTCGCCCACGGTATTCAAACCGGCCAGGAACGCCACCGGCACCAGCGCTGTATGCGCCCCGTTGAGGATCGCTACCTTGCGTTCTTTATAAGGTTTGATGTCATCGACGATGTGGACGTTCAGATCCAACTTATCCAGATGCAGCTCTTTCGCCAGCCACTGCGGGCCCTGGATCACAAACAGATAGAAATGTTCCGCCGTGTCGAGGAAGCTATCTTGATACCCCAACTGCTGTTGCCACTGCTCTACTTCATCGCGTGGGTAGCCAGTGACGATACGATCGACCAGCGTTGAGCAGAAGGTGTTGCAATCGTTCAGCCAATCGGTGAACGCCTGCGGTAACTGCCACTGCTGCGCATAGCGCAACACGTACTCTTTCAGCGCTTCGCCGTTGTAATCGATCAGCTCGCACGGCAGCAGCACCCAGCCCTTGTCTGCAGCACCGTCAAAATGGCTGAAACGCTCAAACAGCAGCCGCGTCAGCTTGGCCGGGAAGCTGGCCGCCGGAGCGTCGGTGAACTTATCGTCCGGTAAATAACTGATCCCCGCTTCGGTGGTGTTGGAGAACACGAAGCGGATCGCCGGATCACGTGCCAAGGCCAGATAGCTGTCGTATTGGTGATAAACGTTGATTTCCCGGTTGACCGAACGGATCAGGCGTGGCTCGCAAACCGCTTCCCCTTGCTCATTCAGCCCACGGATAATGGTAGTGTACAAGCCATCCTGAGTATTGAGTGAAGGCGGCTGCTGGCTGTCAATTGGCCGCACCACCACCACACCGGCATTCAGCCCGGTATGCTGGTTTAGCAGGTCGATTTGCCAATCAACAAAGGCGCGCAAGAAATTACCTTCACCGAATTGGATAATGCGATCGGGATATTGCGCGCCAGGAAATTCACTACGATTAAGTTGTTTCATTATTGCTCCTTGCATCCGGTGATCCCCCAGGTCGTAAATTACTCTCGGCAAGACCTGGGGAGTAATCAAGTTAGTTAAAATGAATCACGCCTTTAATCAGCTGTTTATTATTAATCACTTCTGCTTCATAAATATCTGCCAGCGTGGAAAATTCGAATTGATGGGAAAGCATCATCCCGGCAGTTATTTTTCCGGCGGCCATTAATCGCCCTACCTTGATAAAGTCTTCTTTGGTCGCATTGCGGCTCCCCATCATGGTGGTTTCCTTTTTATGGAATTCCGGATCGGAGAATTGCAGATCGCCCTTGAACAGGCCGACAAACGTAATGCTGCCACCATGGCGGATCAGGTTGACGCTATGGTTCATCGCATGCTGATTGCCGGTGGCATCAATGATTTTTGCCGCCAGCATGCCGGAGAATTGGGCTCTTAAGGCCGCGTCAAAACCGGCGTCCGATGGATCTAGCGTGATCAGCCCAAGCATTTTTTCTACATGGGCACGGCGCTCTGCGCTGGTATCGGCCACGATCACGGTTGCCCCGTCCGCCTTGGCGATAGCCGCAACCCCCAGACCAATCGGCCCTGCCCCTACCACCAATAGATGATCGCCCTGCTCGATGGCCGCTCGGCGTACGGCGTGGGCACTGATAGAGAATGGTTCAATCAGCGCCGCCGCTTGGGGCTCCACATCATCCACAGCCAGCAGGTTGCTCACCGGCACGCTTAAAAACTCGCTAAAACCGCCGTCTTGATGCACGCCAATCACCGAGATATTTTCACAGCAATTGGGCCTGCCGCTGGTGCATGCTCCACAGTGATGACAGGATACATAAGGGATCACCGCCACACGCTGCCCGACGCGCAATTCACTCACCTGGCCACCGACGCTGACAATCTCGCCGCATATTTCATGCCCCAGCACCCGCGGGTAGCTGAAGAACGGTTGCTGACCAGACCAGGCGTGGATATCGGTCCCGCAAATTCCTACTGTCAGTATTTTTAGCACCGCTTCGTCCGGCGCAGGCTGCGGTACCGGCCTTTGTTGGTAAACCAGCCGGGTCGGCTCCAGACAAACTAGCGTATTCATTGTGGTCATGATCCCTCCTCCTGTGATGTGGCGCTGTTATCCCGCAAAAAGAACAGGCGTATTGTGCTGATGAGGAGAATTTGTGAGTCAGCACAAATTAAACCGATTTAAATGGGTTTTAAATGTTTAAAAAACACCTTAGCCCACAGAGGGATCTCATGAGCAGAACGCAAAACCTCCGCCAGAACGTGGTTAATCAGATGATCGACGGCATCATCAAGGGCCATATCCGCTCACCGCTGCCTTCCCAGGCGGGGCTGGCAGAAATGTATAACATCAGCCGCACCACGGTGCGTCACACGCTCACGCACCTGCATCAACGCGGGGTTCTGGAGAAGGTCAAGGATGATTATGTGATCCTGCGCATGCCGCTGGCAGAAGACGGCTTTGAATGCATGAGCCACTCGCTGGACGAGCAAGGCAAGCTGTTTGAGAAAGCGTTCTATCAGATGATTAACCAAAAGCAGCTGCGCGCGGGGGATTCATTCACCGAATTGCAGCTTTCACGCGCGGTTAACGTCAGCCCGGTAGTGGTGAGGGAATTCCTGCTGCGCTTCAGCCGCTTTGACCTTATTGACAACGTACGCCGCGGCCAATGGAGCATGAAAAAATTTGATCAGAACTATGCCGAGCAGCTGTTTGAACTCCGTCAAATGCTGGAAACCCACGCGCTATCACGCTTTATCAACCTGCCCGCACAGGATAGCCGCTGGTTGCAGGCCAAAGAGTTGTTGAACCGCCATCGCGAGTTGCGCGACACCATCAGCGACAATTATCGGCTGTTCTCTCAGCTGGATCGTGACTTCCACACCCTGATCCTGTCAGCAGCCAACAATCCGTTTTTCAATCAGTCGCTGGAAATCATTTCGGTGATTTTTCACTTCCATTATCAATGGGATGAAACCGACCTGAAGCAAAGAAATATTATTGCGATTGAAGAGCATATGGCCATTTTAAGCGCCCTGATCTGCCGCAGCGACCAGGAGGCCGCCCGTGAGCTTCACCGCCATCTTGATACTGCCAAACAGTCGATGATCCGTTCCATCAAACAGGATGCCTGCTGATTTTTATTGATAAAAAACCGAGTGAAACGGGATTTAAAACCGATTAAAAACAGCAAAATCGTAACCGCCGCACGGAACCGGTTAAAAAAAGCACCATGAAACATTTTCGCCGCCTAGGCTCACTGCCGAAAGACATACCGTTGTTAACACCGAACCAGGGCCATGCCCCGGCAGAATAACTATTATTAATACGGAATATAGAGGCGAGTGATGGAAAAGATAACCACCGTGAGCACTGGAAAAGAACCGGCGGACAGTTATTCAGATAGCATTAATCCCATACCCAAAGGCGGCATAGCAGAGCGCTCTGCAAAAATTAAAAAAATCCAGACTACGGCAATGATCCTGTTATTTTTTGCTGCCGTGATTAATTTTCTCGATCGCAGTTCGCTGTCCGTCGCCAACTCCACCATTCGTGAAGAAATGGGGTTGAGCGGTACCGAGATCGGCCTGCTACTTTCCGCCTTTTCACTGGCCTATGGGATTGCCCAATTACCCTGTGGACCGCTGCTGGATCGCAAAGGCCCGCGCATCATGCTCGGTCTGGGGATGTTTGTCTGGTCTGCGTTCCAGACGATGTCTGGCATGATCCACAACTTTACCCAGTTTATCTGGGTGCGTATCGGCCTGGGGATCGGCGAAGCCCCCATGAACCCTTGCGGCGTGAAAGTCATCAACGATTGGTTCAACATCAAAGATCGCGGTATGCCGATGGGGATCTTTAACTCGGCCTCCACCATCGGGTTAGCCATCAGTCCACCAATCCTCACCGCCATGATGCTGCTGTTAGGCTGGCGCGGGATGTTCATCACCATTGGTTTACTGGGCATTGCGTTATCCATTGGTTGGTACATGCTGTATCGCAACCGTGAAGACATCAAACTCACCGAGCAGGAGCAAAGCTACCTCAACGCCGGTAGCGTGAGCGCACGCCGTGAGCCGATGAACTTCAAGGAATGGCGATCGCTGTTCAAAAACCGCACCATGTGGGGGATGATGATCGGCTTTAGCGGCATCAACTACACCGCCTGGCTGTATCTGGCCTGGCTGCCGGGCTACCTGCAGACCACCTACCATCTGGATTTGAAAAGTACCGGTATGTTGGCGGCAATCCCGTTCCTGTTTGGTGCGGCGGGCATGCTGTCAAACGGCTTTGTCACCGACTTCCTGGTGCGCCGGGGCATGGCTCCGCTCAAGAGCCGTAAAATCTGTATCGTCGCCGGTATGCTGCTTTCCGCTGGTTTTACCTCCGTCGTGGCACAGGCCACCACCACCACCAGCGCGGTGGCATTAATCAGTATGGCGCTGTTCTGTATCCACTTTGCCGGTACTTCCTGCTGGGGGCTGATCCACGTGGCGGTCACGTCCCGTATGACCGCCTCGGTGGGCAGCATTCAAAACTTTGCCAGCTTTGTGTTCGCTTCGTTTGCCCCGGTGATCACCGGCTGGATCCTGGATACCACCAACTCATTCAGCCTGGCACTGACCATTTGTTCCTGCGTTACCCTGATCGGGGCGCTGTCCTACGTGTTTATCGTCAAACACCCGATCACCGACAGCGCGGCCTGATCGCCAGATTTTCCCTCTCCAACCGGAGAGGGATCCTCAATCCAAGGCAAAAAAATCCAGACCCAGCGCGGACTTGACCTGTGCCAAGGTACCCTGAGTCACCTGATTGGCCCGCTGGCTGCCCTCTCTCAGGATGCGCATCAGCTCGCCCTTATCGGCGCTGTACTCGGCCCGCCGGGTGCGGATAGGCTCCAGCAGGGTTTGCAGGCAATCCTCCAACAACCGTTTAATCTTCACGTCACCCAAACCGCCCTGACGATAGTGATCCTTCAACTGTGCCACCAGCGCTGCGTCCTCGCAAAACGCGTCCAGATAGGTGAATACCATATTGCCTTCCACCTGGCCGGGATCGCTGACGTTCAGGTGGTTGGGATCGGTAAACATGCTCATCACCGCCTTATGCACTTCGTCGGCGCTGGCCCCCAGCATGATGGTATTGCCGCGTGATTTCGACATCTTGCCCTGCCCGTCCAGCCCCGGCAGCCGACCAACGCGGCTCAGCAACGGCTGGCACTCCACCAGCACCTCGCGATCGACGATGCGGTTAAAGCGCCGGACAATTTCGTTGGTTTGCTCCAGCATTGGTAACTGATCTTCCCCAACCGGCACATGAGTCGCCCCAAAAGCGGTGATATCCGCCGCCTGGCTGACCGGGTAAATCAGGAATCCGGCAGGCAGGCTACGTGAAAAGTCTTTCTCGATGATTTCGCTTTTCACCGTGGGGTTACGTTCCAGGCGGGCGACGGTGACCAGGTTGAGGTAATACATCGTCAGTTCTGCCAGCGCCGGAAGCGCCGATTGCAGACACAGCGTGGTCTTGGCAGGGTCGATCCCCACCGCCAGATAGTCGGCCACCACGTTTAGCACGTTGGCACTGATTTTTTGCGGATTGCTGCCGTTATCGGTCAGCCCTTGCAGGTCGGCCACCATTACCGTTTGCTGATGATGATGCTGTAGCTCAACGCGCTGGCGCAGTGAACCGACGTAATGACCCAAATGCAGTGAACCGGTGGCGCGATCGCCAGTCAGAATGGTGTAACTCATAGCCTTGCTCCTGGAAGTAAACAGACCGCCGGATCAACGCTATAAAAATGCCGCCAAAACCGGCGGCATTAAAAAAAGAGGGATGAATACCCGTGCCGCCCTTAGAAAAGGCGCCACCAGCTGAAACAAGATGTGAACTGCGGGAAGATATTCATTCGGCTACGTTACACCCCGCCCAGAACCGCGTCAAGGGCGACATCCGGCTCAGAAACTCACTTCGGCTGTAGGCACGGCACGGATCGCCACGCCAAAACTCTCGATACTCGACAAGGTCGCATTATGGTGAATACGGATTTGCAACCCGCTGGCATGGGGCTTGTCGTGGCTGGTATGTGCATCTGCCGCCAGCACCACCGGATAACCCAGGCCAGCAGCTCGACGGGTGGTGGTATCGACGCAGTATTCCGTGGAATAGCCGCAGATCACCAGCTGTGTCACCCCTTCGGCAATCAGCAGTTTGCCGAGATTGGTACGTAAAAAGGAATCCGGCGTGGTTTTGTCTATTCGATGATCGCCGTTTTTCACCTGTAACGCAGCATGAATTTGCCACGCTTCGCTGCCGTGCGGTAGTTCCTCATGAGCCGTCTGATGCTGAATAAAAATTACCGGCGCACCAGCCTGCCGGGCACGTTCACTCAGTTGATTAATCCGCGTGAGAACCTGCTCGGCCTCTGCTGGCGGGGGATTAAACAAACCCTGCTGCACATCGATAACTAACAACGCTGACTTCATTGCAAACCCCGTTGGTGGAATGAGTTGCCCTTGATACTAAGCCAATTAACGGCTTTTAAACATGCTCTAACGCGTTCGTTTTGGCCAAGTGGATGTCTTTAACAACTACGCCGAGGTCCTGGCGGCCAAGGACTTTACCAGCCTGTGGGGAGTGGGGATTGAATCTGCCATCTATGCGGAAAAAAATGCCATCGGTCTGGCCAACGGCATCCCGGCCAGCAAAATCATCAAACGTTATGTAGGCGAGCACATTTTCACCAGCGATAACCTGGTCAACGGCACGCCCACCGATCTGCTGGCGGTGTATAACGCCTCGGTTTCCACGGCAGATCAGCTTACGGATAACGTAGGTTGGGTTCCTACGCTGCGGCTGCATGTTGACGAAGTAAGCGAAGTCAAAGCCATTGTCACCAGCCAGGCTGGTGCCGGTATTATTGACAGTACCCTGCCCTGATTAGGCTGCTGGCAGGTATCCCCTACCTGCCAGCGTCTCAACGCGACGAGGGATTGTCGGATTGTACGGTCAGGCGAGTCTACGTTGCCCTAGCGCATCAGCAGTGCGCAGAGCCGCCACCAGCCCCTGAGGAGTGATCGAATGCGGTTCGTTGTTCATAGTCTCTCCAGGCTGACAACTGGCTTGAGCTACCAGCAGCAGTTCCTCATCGGTCACCTCAGCCAAGCCGATCTGGGCCAGCGTTGTAGGTAGCCCCACTTCTTCGCAAAAACGGTACACCCTATCAATAATCTCCGGCTCCCGATCGGTCAACATCAACATGGCAAGAGTACCAAACGCCACCTTTTCACCATGCCAATAACCACGAGTCTGTGGTAACACAGTCAAACCGTTATGGATCGCGTGCGCAGCAGCCAAACCACCACTTTCAAAGCCTAAACCTGAGAGCAGGGTGTTAGCCTCAATCACATGCTCAAGTGCTGGCGTCACCTGATTCTTTTCACAGGCACTTTTGGCCAGCACGCCATATTTCAGCAAGGTGTCGTAGCATAATTTCGCCAACCCGAAAGCAGACATCGGCCCTGGACGCGTAGTCATATTACCCGCGCCTTTTATCCGGCAATCTTCCGCCTCAAACCAGGTAGCCAGCGCATCCCCCATTCCTGAAACCAAAAAGCGCACTGGCGCTTCAGCGATGACCTGAGAATCCACCAGCACCAAATCGGGATTTTGCGGGATCATCAGATAGCGTTTAAACTGACCTCCCAGGGTATAAATCACCACTAACGAACTGCATGGGGCATCCGTAGAGGCCAACGTTGGAACAATGGCAATAGGTTTTTTCATCGCCGCGCCGGTGGCTTTCGCCGTATCCAATGTTTTTCCGCCGCCAATACCGACAATAACATCAGCCTGATAGGATTCGGCCAAAGCAGAAATGCGGCTAATCTCTTCGTCAGAACATTCGCTATTAAAAACTTCGACAACAAATTCAACCTTTCCTTCTAATGCCAAGCTTATCTGAGCTCCTAATTTCTGATGGACAACGGGATCTTGTAACACCAGAGCCCGTTGCCCCAGACGGAATAATTCCTCACCCAGAAGGCAGGAAATAGCTCCAGCCCCCTGTACATAGCGCCCAGGGAAAACTGCTGTCGTGATCATATTACGTCCTTACGATTTTTAAATAACAGAGAGAAGTATTGAGGTTAATTAATTCATGCTAACTCTCTAACTCCATTTTTTTGTCAAAATTAATGAGCAACGAGCAAATCAAGTAACCTATGGCAGCGGCCGCGAAGAACATCATGGCAATATAATAATTACCAGTGAACTGTACGATGAAACCAATTAATATTGGAATGATAGCGGCAAATAAGTTACTGCTAAAATTCATAGTACCACAAATAGTGCCTGCCACTTTTTGTGCCCCGAGCAATGAAGGGATAGACCAATAGACACTTGCCCAGCGAAGAGGGAACATGGCGATCCCTAACAACACCACCGCGGCAACGGGATGATTGATATTGGCACAGATGAAAATCCCCACGCCCGCAGTGACCGCTGAAATACCCAGCATAGTGTGCATGACCTTGTTGGTATCAGCGCCAGAGTTTCTCCAGCGGTCAATGATATATCCCCCCGTGAGTTGGCCTACAAAACAAAGCAGGAAGATAAAGGCCATGGCACCGCCCATCGACTTGATATCAAACCCATAGGTCTTTTGAAAATATAAGGGCAGCCAGGTCATTAAGCCATAGAAAACAGTGCTATAACAAACCCATCCACCGATCAACGCCAAGACATTACGCTGTTTCAAATAAGGGATAACGTCTTTGATTTTGTATTTTTCAGATTTTTTAGTAGCAAACTCATTATCTTTTGTAATATGTTCGAGTTCGGCCTGATTGATTTTTGGATGTTCATGAGGATAGGTTCGAATATACCACCAGGCCAGAACACCGGCCAGCATGGTGCCTATACCGGCAATAATGAATGCCATGCGCCATGAGCCAAAGAAAGCGATCAACCAGGTCAGAATCACCGCGCCCAAGGCCGTGCCTAACGCCGCCCCACCATCCAGTAGCATAGATCCGCGCCCACGTTCCGTCGGTGTCAGCCAGGTCCCCATCAGTTTGGCACCAGCAGGCATAATGGGCGCTTCAGACAGGCCTAGCCCCACGCGAGACAATGCCAATAAACTGGTGGTATGGCACAAGGCTGCAATCGCCTGGAACGCTCCCCATAAAATGGTCGCCCAGGCAATAATGGTACGAGTTTTGAATTTATCGGCCAATACCCCACTGGGTACCTGCATTAAGGCATAGGCCCAAAAGAAGGTACTGTGTAATAAACCAACCACTATCGTATCCTGGATATTAAACTCCTCGACGATATATGGCATTGCAATAGCCAGAGAAGTTCGATCAATGTAATTTATTGCACCTAACAGCAATAGTATTAAAAATATATTCCACCTAACATGGGTTGGTGAGGCGTTATAAGAAACCTCACTCTTTATTATAGACATGGTTTTCTCCTGGCTATGTGCGACACATAGAATAGTTGATACACTATCAATCAAAGGGATTGAGCCCGAAATTTAATCGGGCACAATTGAAAAAAATCACATAATTGAACCTATATTCCATGGCACGAACTCCAGGCTGCCATAGCCGAACTGTTCACTTTTGGTTTTTCTTCCCGAGGCCATTTCAAGGATCATGATATAAAGCCTTTCACCCGCCTCGGCTATGGTTTCCTTGCCTTCCACAACATCGCCACAATTCATATCCATATCTTCCCGCTGACGGTTCCACAACGTGTTGTTGGTGGCCATTTTCAGGCAAGGAGTGGGTTTGCTGCCAAAAGCCGACCCGCGACCGGTGGTAAAACAAAGCAGATTTGCCCCGCCGGCTATTTGCCCGGTAACGGCGATTGGGTCATAACCGGGAGTATCCATAAAGACCAATCCTTTGGCCGTAACGGGCTCGGCATATTCATACACTTCAACCAGGTTTGAGGTGCCCCCTTTAGCGATACCGCCCAAAGATTTTTCCAACACCGTGGTCAGTCCCCCAGCTTTATTACCGGCCGAAGGATTATTGTTCATTTCACTCTTGGTACGCTTACAGTAATCTTCCCACCAATCAAAACGGGCAATAAGCTTTTTACCAACCTCCTCAGAAATCGCCCGCCGGGTTAACAGATGCTCTGCGCCATAAATCTCTGATGTCTCAGACAGAATCGCTGTTCCCCCCTGCTGCACAATTTTGTCAGCGGCATAGCCCAGTACCGGATTGGCAGAAATACCGGAGTAACTATCCGAACCACCACATTCGAGGGCAAGAATGATTTCTGAAACCGGTACCGCTTCACGTTTGACCTTATTGGCCTGCATGAGCATACCGTCGATAACGGCAATACCCTTACTAATGGTTTTCTGAGTACCACCGGTTTCCTGAATCGTCAGGGTATGCAGCGAGGAGCTCTCCTCAAGCCCTTCTACCTGCATGAGATCTTTTATCTGGTTTGATTCACAACCCAATCCGATGATCAGCACACCGGCAAAATTGACGTGGCGGGCGTAGCCACTTAATGTCCGACGCATCACAATCATGGCTTCACTATCAAAACCAATGGCGCAACCAAAACTTTGTGGCAGTGCCACAATGCCATCCACGTTTGGGTAATCTTCCAACCCGACTTTTTTATAGTGATCCTCGATGGCCCTTGCCACCGTGGCACTACAGTTGACCGTGGTCAGAATGCCTATGAAGTTACGGGTTGCTACCCGACCATCTTGCCGTTTGATGCCCATGAAAGTATCGATTCTTTCGGGCTTAGGCAGGGTTACGGTATCCTCCCCGAAAGCGTAATTACGGGTAAAATCCCCCATCCCCAGGTTGTGCATGTGAATATGCTCACCGGCTCTGATCGGCCGTGTGGCAAAACCGATAATCTGGCCGTAACGTTTCACTGGCGCACCCACTGCAATATCGTACAAAGCAACTTTATGCCCTTCCGGCACATCGTTCAGGACTGTAATTTCCTCGATGGGGAGAAGGGTGCCAGCCTCAATGTGTGTCCGCGCGATCACGACATCATCATTAGGATTAATTTTGATAACAGGATAGACATTGCTCATTTCAGTTATCCTCTTGGTTACCTAATCACACTAAGAATTTCTTTCATCTGTGCAATTTTTTCAGCAGAAAGTTTCCTGGTAGGTGCAACCACTTCCGTTGAGATATCAATACCACTGGCTTTAATGGCTTCTTTGATAACCCCAAAGAAAGGAGTCTCCAAGGCATACAGCGATGAAAGCCTGGCAAGACGACGTTGTAAGGCAAAAGCTTTTTCATAATCCTTGTTGATGAAGGCCTCATAGATGCCGCCGGTCACTTCAGGAGCAAAATTGAAGGTGGCAGGAATACCGCCATGCCCGCCAAGGATCAAGGTATCAAGCATATATTCGTCGTAACCAGAAAAGATAATAAAGTTTGGTCTAAAAGCGTGAACTCGATTGATAATTTCGCGCGTGTGGCTGATGTTATCAATCGTATCTTTAATGCCAACAATATTGGGCACGTCCCTGGCAAGGCGTGTGATGACGTCGAGACCAATGTCCTGTCCGGTTAGGGCTGGGAAGTTGTACAGAAATACCGGTAACGTGAGCACTTCTGCAATTGTGCGATAGTGCTGATAAATATACTCTTCATTTAACTGAGCATAATAAGGGTTAACCACTAATACCGCATCGGCGCCGATGGCCGCCGCATGCCTGCCATAATCAATGGTTTCCGCCGTACCCGACGCCGCAATACCCAGCAGCACCGTCACCCGCCCTTCTACGTATTGAACACAGAATTCTGCTACTTCAAGACGTGTCTCATGTGACAGATGGCAAAACTCACCTCCACTACCGAGGATCAATACGCCTTGAGCCCCGGCAGCAATGACATGATCAAGCAGCATCCCCATGCCCTTTCTATCAAGCTTACCGTTTTCATCCACCACAGTAGGAACCGGGGGAAATACACCTCTGAATCTATTCACCGTTACCACCTCATTTTGTTCTGTATATGGAACAACTGTTCCGCATAAAGAAAATGATGCGCGAAATGAAGCATTGAGTCAATCCGCTCAAAGAGTGAACTGTGATCGTTCTCTGATTTATCGCATTACTACAAGATTAGGTGGGGGGCAGGCCAGGATATTACCTGGCTCAGGCTTGGATCAAAGTACTCAGGAGGGAACAGGTATGTTGCACCTGATTGGCAATCTCTTGCCATTTTTCTTCGGGAAGTTGGAAAAGCACCCCAGAAACGCTGATTGCAGCGATAACGTCTCCCTGAGCATTACGTACCGGAGCGGAAATACAGCGCACGCCGATGCAATCCTCCTCATCATCACAAGCCCAGCCACGCTGACGAATTTCAGCCAATTGTTGTTTGTAGATGGCTCGTCTGGTGATGGTTTTTTCCGTATAGGCAGTGAAAGGTTCGCTTTCTGGCAACAAATCGTCGATCTCTTGCTCTTCCTGCCAGGCCAATAGCACCTTTCCCAATCCGGAACTGTATAGAGATAACCTTTTTCCCTCCCAGCTGCGCACCACAACAGCCTGCGGGCTTTCCATTTTAAGCAGGTAGATGGCCGCACCACCTTCTAGAACACCCAGATGGCAGGTTAGATTGGTGCTGTCACGCAGCTCTGCCAACAACGGAGTTGCAACGGTTTTGATATCAAAGTGTTGGATAGCCTTATTGCCCAGTTCAAACAACAACAAGCCCAATGAGTATTTATCCCGCTCCTGGCGCAGCATTCCATGAGCCACCATTGCATTTAGCAACGTGGAGGTACTGCTTTTGGGCAAATCTACCCCCAGATAGATTTGGCTGAAGGTCGCGTTCCCTTTTTCAGCCAAAAAATTACAGACGCGAATTGCTTTATCAAGAGCCGGGACTGGTGTTGTTATCGTCTTCATTCGATTGCCAGTTTGCAAGAGAACTTCATGAAAGATCAGCGGTAATGGTAACGTTTTTAGCAGGATAAGTATTCATTAAATGTCCAATATCGCATTAGCCTCCCGTTCGGAGAGTGAGGCGCAAACACTGACGCCTCACTTTCTTCCTGATTTACCCGGTTAACATAATGGCTGACGTGGGCGGAAGATATGATCCACACCCTGCTCACGCATATTCTTCACCAAATCGTGGCCACCGTTGGGCGTGGCCTGCGCCAATTCCCGCTCGGTGGCGAACACCGGGCTGGCCCAGAAAATATTCACCGTATCACCGTATTGTTTAGGCAATACCAGGTGCTCACTGTAGGGATAAAATGACGAAGAGAGCACATAGCCTTCATAGCCCTGCGGAGCCACCGCCGACGCCAGCGTATGGCCTTCGCCAAACCAGGTGATGTTCGCCCAGGGCACATGGGCAAATCCAGCTAGCGCGCTGGCCATCTGCACCGCATTCTCTTCGGTCATATACTGCCCATCGATGGCTATCGCCATCTCCATCCGGCGGAATCTGGCAGCATCGTCGTTGAACAGAATCTCTACCCACGGCATCGGCCGAATGCTGACACCCATGGTCAGAAAATAGTAAACCCCGTCGCGCTCATGCTGGGTGATGGCCATCGGCGGCCATTTGCCCTGATCGATAGCGTAATACTTCACCGAAGGGCCAAAGTGTTGTTCGTATTGAGCCAGGTAATCACTCTGCATTTTTGGCCAAGGATTCCCCTTGTATGTTTAAAGACACTTTAATTACCCGCCCAAAGGCGGGTAG
>NZ_JBKABN010000026.1:0-84086 GCF_046269175.1 Serratia sp. J2 | reverse complement strand
CTCATGGGTCAAGCGCCTTTTTCTTTTATCATACCGGCCGGTCAGAAACGCCAGGTGGCCGATAGGTTACCCGCTACCGAGTCATAACCAGAACGGAACAGATCGCTCTCTACCCCCAAGCCCAGCTCCACATCCCTATTGATTTGGTAACGAACTCCGGCTTTCACTCCCATGGAGTCACGCCCAGTCACCTGATTCTTGTTGCTGAAGCTCGCCGTGCGGTAGTTGGCGAAAGAGGCTTCTTGCGATACGTCGCTATCCAGCAACTCATGATCCCAGGTAAGTTGCAGATCGGCAGCAATAGCAGCGCCCGAAGAGAGCGGAAGATCCCAACTGCTGTTGACCCCAATGCTGGAGCGCAGAGAATCAAAAGTGCTAGAACCTAGCGCCAGGCGGCTACTGTCGTTGCCCGTTTCCGTCACGCTTGGGCGATGCAGGGTCGTGTAATTCAGTGCGGCCACCGGGCCAGCGCTCCATTGGTCATTCAGCGCCCAGCGGTAGCCGCCACCAGCAGCGACAGAACCCGCCAGGCCGGTCCAACTGGCATGTTGGCTCGCCTGATAAGTTTCGACGCTGATGCTGCGATCCAAGCGGCTATCTTCAATGCCAAACCGACCATTGCCGAATAAATACATCCCCGCTTGCCGATCGGCGGCATAACGAGCCTGGATGCCCAGATCGAAAGCCGTGGTTTTACCGGTGGCGTTTTCCGGTGATTTGACCGTTACCGATTGCCCACTGACCGCACCATGGAAGCCATAAACCCAGTCGCTATTCTGCTCACTGTGCTTTTCAGCACCAAAGACTATGCCGTAGCTGCTGGCATCATAGCCAACCCGATCGCCTTGGCGCTGCTGCCAAAAACCGCCACCAAAGGGTATGGCAAAACTATGCCATTCGCCTGCAACCTGCTGCTCTGGCGTGGTGGGATGAGATCCGCTGACGATCCGCGTAATCTGTTGTTCGCGATTAAGAGAACTGGCGAACATCGCACTGTAGGCTGCGGGCGAAAGTTGCTGCAAAGCGCTGCTGATGCTCCGTCCGTCGACAGCAGAGAAGTCCAATGTGCGGTACAACGGCTGGATGTCTGCACCCGCGCCAGACACAATGTGGTCCAGCGCCTGGCCTACCTGCCGCGCATTGCTGTCCTGGGCATACTGGCTGTAGGCGTTGTCTGCACGCAACATCGCGAGTTGCCAACGATCCTCACCCTGCGGCGTTGCCTGCAAGGCCAGCGTAGGCGAACTGAGTAACCCGTCCACCGTGCTGAATTCTCCGCTATGCGAGGTGGCTTTCAGCATCTCGCCCGAATCCAGCCGCCAGTCTGTGGCATACCAGTCTGGCTGAGGCGCAAACGTTAGCTGACCGTTGAATGCAGCATGGCCATTAACCACCAGGGTATCGTGTCCACCACGGCCATCGACCTCTAACAGCAACTGCCCCTTCTCGCCCTGTTGATAGAGGCCGGTGACCTCGATTTGCCCTAGCGAATTCCCCGGCGCGAGGATACCGTCATTCACAAAGCGGCCCGCCGGGTTCAAGGTATAATCGCTGTTGCCAGCCAGCGTGGAGCCTGGTGCGATAGACATGCTGTAAATCTGGTGGTGACCATTAAGCGAAGTGATCCCCCCGCGAGTGCTCAGCGCCAGATTGTCGATACCTTCAATATTTCCCCGATAGTTGAACCGGAATTTGGGGTCTGCCTGATCGGTTGCCTGCCCTTGCAAATTGGCCAGGCGCCCAAAGGTAAACTGGGTCAGGCGCTGCTGGCCATGCTCATCCAACTGGTTATAATCCGAGTAGATATTCCCTTCCAGCTGAGCACCATTTAATAGATTGATATTGTTGACCAGCGCGTTTGGCGAGATATAAATCGCCGCACCTTTAGCGGCAACCCGGCCGCTAATATCCGCATTATTGACCAGCGCCCCCTGTAGCTCCGGCAATAATGTTGCAACCTGTCCACCAACATAATGTATCCAGGATCCCCGGTAATCCACATCGTTGCCCAGCAGGTTATTGCCAAAATCAAAACTGAGAGCAACGCCATTAGCGCCTAGCGCTTGAACATCGCCACGCTGAATGAGATTGTGGTTCTTGCCATAAGCAAACATCACGCCGCGGCCATTGACCCCGTCAGCGTAGACGCGAGTGCCAGGCTCAACGTTCAGCGTGTTGTTTTGCCCATCGATACGAATACCTGCTCCACCGGCGCCCAGTGTTAACAGATCCGCTTGCTGGAAGATGTGGTTATTGCTGCCGTAAACATGCAAACCAACGCCCAATGTCGCGGTATTATACTGCCCCGTGATGTAGCCATCGCCCTGCTTGTTACGTAAAAAGTAACCCTGTCGATTAACCAGCGTCTGCCCATCACCGTAGAGCGAAAAACCGAAGAAATTACGCCGGTCGATCTGATAATCCATGTCCTGCAATAACGCCAACTCGGCTTCCATAAACGTGGTGTAGTTGCGGTAATTCTGGTGGCTCATCATGCTGTTTTTCAGCTCGATATGGCTCATATAGTTATCGTCAACCGAGCCATCATCAGCCAACATTTTCACCGGAACGCCGGGCATGGCGCCCGCCAGCACTTCATCCACGTGCTTACCCGCGAAATACCCCTTATCAAGGCGCACATCAAAACCTTGCGGATCCCATGCGTTATTGCACCCTTTGCACAGTATGACCTGGCCGGGACGTGCCGGATTTCCATTGTCATCACGCAGATGCTCAGTCCAGGAACCAAAAGGCTGATCGGCGTCAAAAGCTGGGGTAAATGTCCCCTCCCCAGCCCAATCGGTGGCCATATTAGAGATACCCAACCCATGAGCCAATTCATGAACGGCAACACTGACCAGATCCGTTTTTCCGGAGCGGGGTAATTGCGCTGGAACATAGGGAATATTATCAAAATCCATTTTTCCCATGATAAATTGGCCATGAGAACCGAAGGTTAGCTCGCCGGTATCAATACCGTTCAAAGCCCCCTGCAGTTGTGTAATGCTGATTACACCATCGGTTACCGATTCGCTGGAGCCTGCAGCATTCACCTCATTAAAAGTGCCTACGTTGATGATGGCTGGCAATTGATCGGGTCTGGGGGTAATAACTTCAGCCCAGTACCGCATGGCATCCAGTATTTTTTCTTTCTGTTGGTGATTCAGATCCCAGGTCGACTCAATTGGCTGCGGATAGTTCGGCATAAAAGGGCCATCACCCACATCAAAGAAGCGTACCTGGAAGACGGCAACATTATTCGTGTTATAAACCAGGTAACTGTCTGCGGCGTAGCTAGGGTGACTGGCGAAAAAACCGGTTAACGCCGCCGAGATGAAAAGCTTTTTCAAATCAACCATCCTTGTATGCAAAGAAAGGAACCATTTCCTTCCAGTATAGAAGGACATACCTCATATAAACAAAGAATCAACATAACTAACAGGAAATACCCAAATAGCCCTCGGATAACCCTTTGTAGACGAATCCCCCACCCACTCTCACACCCACGTTTTGTGTGGTATAATCGCAAATACGAGAGCCCCTTCGCTGGCAAGCAGCCGTCCTTCCGAAGTCTGATAGCAGTGCGAACCGCCCTTCGAATGTAAAGGTTTAGTCAACGGCTAAACGATCGTCATGACTGGGTGTCAGAGTATGGTATCGCTATTGAGTCGCTTCTTTATGCGCTACAGGTTTCTACCCCATTTCGCATACAGAGTTGATATGAAGCGTCCACAAACTTTTAAACTTGCGTTACTGCACCCACGCTACTGGCTGACCTGGTTTGGCCTGGCGATACTGTTCCTGCTGGTTCAACTGCCCTATCCCGTGCTGCACAAGCTCGGCGGGTGGATGGGCCGCACCTCTATGCGCTTCTTGAAACGCCGCGTGTCGATCACCCGCCGCAATCTTGAACTGTGCTTCCCGGAGATGGATGAAGCGCAGCGCGAACGTAAAATTATCGGTAACTTCGAATCCCTCGGTATGGGCCTGCTGGAAACCGGCATAGCCTGGTTCTGGTCAGATAAACGCGTAAAGCGCTGGTTCAACGTAACCGGCATCAACCACCTGAAACAGGCCCAACAAAATGGCCGTGGCGTGCTGGTAATTGGGGTGCATTTCATGTCGCTGGAGCTGGGTGGCCGGGCGATGGGGTTGTGTCAGCCAATGATGGCTATGTATCGTCCACATAACAATAAAGCGATGGAATGGGCACAAACCAAAGGCCGTATGCGCTCCAACAAAGCCATGCTGGATCGCAAAGATCTGCGCGGCATGGTGCAAGCCCTGAAGCGTGGCGAAGCCGTATGGTTTGCTCCCGATCAGGATTACGGCCCGCGTGGCAGCGTGTTTGCCCCGCTGTTTGCCGTCGATCAGGCAGCGACCACCAGCGGTACCTTTATGCTGGCCCGCATGGCCAAACCGGCGCTGGTGCCGGTCGTGCTGATCCGCCGCCCGAAAGGCTGTGGCTACGATCTGCTGATCCAGCCGGCGTTAGAAGACTACCCAATTGACAATGAAGTGGCCGCTGCCGCCTACATGAATAAAGTGGTAGAGAAAGAGATCATGCGTGCTCCAGAGCAATATCTGTGGCTGCACCGCCGCTTCAAAACGCGCCCGGCGGGTTCGCCCTCACTGTATTAAACCCGCTTTCTGGCAGGTGTTGTTGCTCAGCCGAGAGCGGCAATCCCCCTCACCCCAACCCCTCTCCCACAGGGAGAGGGAGCCGTACGGAGCCGAAATCAGGTACGGCAAACAATGTGTAGCACGCTCTCAATCCCTCGAACATTTTGTGCTCCCCCCTGAAAAATCCACAGACCCGTTTTTAACTCTGCTGTAACATCCTTTTTTACCCGCTCAGGAAAAAGAAACGATGAAAACACAGGTTCGTCTCGCTCTGATTGGTGATTACTGCAGCGAAATTGTTGCCCACCAAGCCATCCCCGTCGCTCTCCAACTTACCGCTTCACACCTGAATCTTGATATCCAATCCCAATGGCTCCCCACAGAAACGTTGACCGATGTCTCTGCCCTACAGGGCTACGATGCTATCTGGGTGGTCCCTGGCAGCCCGTATCGCAACGATGACGGCGTCTTTATGACGATCCGCCATGCTCGCGAGCACAACATCCCCTTTCTGGGGTCTTGCGGTGGGTTTCAATATGCGGTGGTGGAATATGCTCGCAATGCGATGGGTTGGCACGATGCTGGCCACGCGGAGACCGATAGCGGGGGCCGCTTGGTGATCGCACCGCTGAGCTGTTTACTGGTTGAGAAAACCGGCACCATCCTGTTTCAGCCAAATTCGCTGATTGCCCGCGCCTATGGCAAGCTGGAGACTCACGAAGGCTACCACTGTAACTTTGGGGTTAACCCTGAATTTGTGGCAGATTTGGAGCAACACCCACTGATTATCAGTGGGCATGATATTGAAGGCGATGTTCGCTCGGTGGAGCTGCCAGGGCACCGTTTTTATGCCGCTACCCTGTTCCAGTCAGAACGTGCAGCGTTACGTGGGGAGCTTTCCCCACTGATTGTGGCCCTGGTCCAGGCCGCTCGCTAAACCTTGTCGGGGGCTAATCCTGCCCCCATTACCACATCAAGCGGCCAATCAATGGCGCCCCGATCACCGTGATAATCCCCGCTAACATCATCACCAGGCTGGACACTACGCCTTCTTGCTGACCTATCTCATAGGCTCTGGCGGTACCAGCTCCGTGGGAAGAGGCACCAAGCCCCGCTCCTTTTGCCAGACCGCTGCGCACCGAGAGGCGCAGGAACAGAATATCACCTACCGCCATCCCAAACACGCCAGTGATCACCACAAACAGCGCCACCAAGTCAGGTTGGCCGCCCATCTGCTTCGCCGCTTCCAGCGCAAACGGCGTCGTAATGGAACGCACTGCCAGGCTACGCTGCACCTCATCAGGCAACGTCAACCAACGGGCCAGCCACACCGAGCTGTAAACGGCTACCACCACAGCGGTAAGCACCCCGGCAGTTAGAGAAAGCCAATGGCGACGAATAATATGCAGGTTTTCATATACCGGCACGGCAAAGGCAATAGTTGCCGGACCAAGCAGCCACAGCAGCCAGTGCGTTTCACCGATATAGCTCTGATAGGAGATATGCGTCACCACCAGCAACAGCACCAATACCATCGGCGTCAGCACCAACGGCATCAACAGCAGGCTACGGCGGCGGCGGTAGAGCCTTTTATTGGCAAAGTAGAGTACCAATGTCACCACCAGGCAGGTGATGCTGAGGATCACGTCATTCATTACGCATTTTCCGCCGTTGCAGCCAGATCTCGAAACGATAAACGCGATCCACTACCAGCCCGGTCGCTCCCAGCGTCAGCATGGTGCTGATAGCGATCACCAGAAAAATCTTCCAGCCCTCCACCATCAACAGTTGGGCATAGTTCACTACCGCCACCACTGCCGGCACAAAAAACAGCAGCATTTCGGCCAGTAGCCAACGCGACCCCGCTTTTACCCAGTTCAACGGCAAAATGCGCAACAGGATCAGCGCCAGCATCATCAACATACCCACGATGTTGGCGGGCAAAGGCAGATGAAACTGTTGCACCAGCCGATCGGCAAGCAGGAATAACAAAGCATACAGCACTACCTGGATGGGCACCTGTAGGCGGAGCAGAAAAGCAGGCGCAGCACGGCGTAACGCCAGAGACATGAAAGTAACCTCAGAAAAAATCACGGCTTACAGTATACGCAGCCGGGAAACCCTGCCTGAAATGAATTAAAATCATCAACATCATGCCGTAAGGGAATAGTTTCCCGGCAGCACCGCCTTCAGGAGAGCCCAAAGTGGATGTCCGCACCCTGCGTTATTTTGTGGAAGTGGTTCGCCAGCAGAGTTTCACCCGCGCGGCCGAGAAGCTGTTTGTTACCCAACCCACCATCAGCAAGATGTTGCGCCATCTGGAAGACGAGTTGGAGTGCACACTGCTGGTGCGCGAAGGGCGCAAGCTGCACCTCACCGACAGCGGGCAGGCGGTTTATCAGCGCGGCCTGGCGATCCTGGATGAATTCCGCCAGCTGGAGGCCGAACTGGAGGACATCAGCTCGGTGAAAAAGGGGGTGCTGCGGCTGGGTATTCCACCGATGGTCGGCAGGCAGATCGCCGGTTTGATCCGCCAGTTCCGCCAGACCTATCCGGGTATCGAATTGAAGATCTCCGAACTGGGCGGCCTTTCGGTCGAACAGGCGGTGTTAACCGGAGAATTGGATCTGGCGATGACGATACTGCCCGCAGTATCTGACCAGCCGTTGACCTTTTTGCCCCTGCTAAGCCACCCGATGTGCGTAGTTGTGCCAAAGACGGCACACTGGCTCAACCGCACCAGCATCGCGATCAATGAGCTGGCCGAGTGGCCAATCCTGATTTATAACGAAGACTTCACGCTGTATAAAATGCTGATGGCAGCTTTTCAGCAGGCGGGCTTTGAACCCAAGATTGCCGTACGCAGCGGCCAGTGGGATTTTCTGGCAGCAATGGTGCAGGCCGGCGTGGGAATTGCCACCTTACCAGAGCCAGTCTGCCAATGGCTGGATAAAGAAAACCTGATCTGGCTGCCACTGGAGCCACGAATGGAATGGCAAGTGGGGCTGATCTGGCGCCAGGGCAGCTATCTTTCCCACAGCGCCCAGGCCTGGATTGCCTGCTGCCGGGAGTACTGGCCTCAGTCTTAATCGTCGTCTGTTTCCCCTCACCCCGGCCCTCTCCCAAAGGGCGAGGGAGCTGTACGGAGCCAAAGTCAGGTGCAACATAAATCTGTTGCACCTTCAGTCTCTCCATTCCTGCACCAGCGAAAATAAAGTCTAATATCAGGCCCCGTGCCGCAAAATTCAGGTCACAATCCCCTGCTATACTTCGGCTAATGCTCACCAAAAATCACTAAAAAACCGCTGATTTACTCTTCCGGCCAACGAAAGAGACAGCATGCCCCTTTATTCAGCCGGATGGAAAAGATATGCAGCGGAAATCCCTCCAGAGTATCGCGCCTGGCCTGATGAACCTGCTCGCTTACGAGCGTAGCTGGTTGAAACCTGATATCCGAGCTGGCCTCTCGGTGGCGGCAGTGGCATTACCGGTGGCGATTGCCTACGCCGAGTTGGCTGGCGTGAGCGCCATCGTCGGGCTTTACTCCTGTATTCTACCGATGATCGCCTACGCCATTTTTGGCTCATCGCGTCAGCTTATCGTCGGGCCTGATGCAGCCACCTGCGCGGTCATCGCCGCAGTAGTCACTCCGCTAGCGGCTGGCCATACCGAACTGCACTGGCAATTGACCATCGTGATGACCCTGATGATGGGAACCTGGTGCCTGATTGCCAGCCGCTTCAAGCTGGGAGCCATTGCAGACCTACTGTCACGCCCGATCCTCAATGGGTTGCTCAACGGTGTGGCGCTTACGATTATCGTCAACCAGATCAGCAAGATATTCGGGTTTGCCTCGCCCTCCAGCGAGCTGATTGAACGCATTTACGCGCTACCGGTTAACTTGCTCAACAGCCATTGGCCCACGGTGCTGATGTCACTGCTGACGCTGCTGATCCTGCTTGGCATCCACTATGCTCGGCCTAACTGGCCCGCACCGCTGTTCGCCGTGGTGCTGACGACGGCGTTGACCTGGGCGGCGAATTTGCCGCATTTTGGCATTGAAACGGTTGGAGGCTATACCGGTGGCGGTTTGCCCATGGTGTCATGGCCTGATTTTAAACCCGGGCTGCTGCGCGATCTGGTGATCCCGGCGCTCAACCTGGCCGTAGTCAGCTTTGTCAGCATGATGCTGACCACCCGGAGCTTTGCGGCAAAAAATGGCTACGAAGTTGACGCCGACAGCGAGTTTCGAGCGCTGGGGCTGGTAAATATCGTCTCCGGACTTTCGCAGGGATTCGCCATCAGTGGTGCCAACTCCCGTACCGCCGTTAATGATGCCAACGGTGGCAAAAGCCAGCTGGTTTCGGTGATTGCCGCGCTGGCGATCGCTTTGGTAGTGGCATTTTTTAGCGAGCCGCTGCAGTTTATCCCCATCCCGGTACTTGGCGTGGTGCTGATTTATGCCTCTTGGTCGCTACTGGATATGCGCAGCATTTTCCGGCTGCGTAAACGCAATCGCCCCGCGTTCTACCTGGCGCTGTTTACTTTCCTGAGCGTACTGCTGGTAGGGATCATTCCCGGCATTGGGCTGGCGGTGCTGCTGGGTCTGTTGCAGTTTCTACAGACGGTTTTCCGGCCTACCGAGCAACTGCTGGGGGTCAATGCAGACGGTATGATCCATTCGTTGGGCAAGAGCAACGGGATCCAGCCTGTCGATGGCGTCATTATGTACCGCTTTAATTCGCCGTTGACCTATTTTAACGTCGCCTATTTCAAGCGGCGGATCGCCACTCTGGTAGATGGAGCGCCGAGCCAGCCACGTTGGGTGGTGATTGACGCGGTGGCCAGCTTCACCCATGCGGATATCAGCGTGCTCGCGGCGGTCGAAGAATTGAAGCGAGATCTGCAACTGCGAGGGATTGGACTGGTGCTCGCAGGCCGCCGTACCGAACTGACACGCTGGTTTCGCCTGGATCGCTCCGGCAGCAAGGAGCATAAACTGATCCTGGTTCCCGACCTGTATCTGGCATTGAAGCTGATCCAAAGCAAGGAGAGTAAAGCGCAAGGGGAACGAGATGCCGAAGCCTTGGCTGAGTAAGATAGGGGCCGCATAGCGGCCCCATAAAGATGTGGTTAGCCTTCTCGCTCAACCAGCAAGGCTTCCAGCAGATCGAGATCGTGCAGCAGTTTTTGCAGCGTCTCATTGCTGATTTTTTGCGTGGCGCGCAGGTGATAAAGCTCACCACGCTCCGCCCGCAAGGCGGTCAAACGGAAACGCCGTTCGAGGTTTTCCAACGCCAGCGCATTTTCGATATCGTCTTTACTGGCAATACGACGCCGCAACATCCCGGTCACCCTGGAACTGACCTCTTTCAGCAACTGCGGATCGAGGTTTTCCTCGGTGTCTGCCGCCAGCCGTTCTTCCATCTTGTTGATGCTCTCAATCGCTACCTCGGCAGCCATGGCAATCGCCATACGTTCTTCGGTCTTGCTGGCGCTCTTGTCTGCGACATGCACCCCGCGCAGCAATAACGGTAACGCCAGTACGCCAACGATCAGTGACAGCAAGATCACTCCGGCGGCGATAAACACCAGTTGATAGCGCGCCGGGAAGGCGGTGCCATCGCTAAGTAACAGCGGGATAGAGAGCACACCAGCCAGCGTAATCGCCCCACGTACGCCAGCGAAAGAAGCAACCCACAGCTCACGTATGCTGTAATCGCCAAACTGTAGAGGGCGCTTTTTCATAAAGCGATTGCTGGCCTTTTTCATCACCCACAACCAGCTGAAACGCAGCACCAGCAGCGCGGCATAGATAATCGCCACGTCGGTGAACAGATACCAGGTCTCGATGGTCGGATCCAGCTCAGCCTGCACGATCGAGGTTTCCAGGATCCCCGGCAGTTGCAGCCCCAGCATGATGAACACCATGCCGTTGAACACGAACTCCAGCATCGCCCAGACGCTGTTCGCACGCAAACGCATGGCCAGTGGTGCGTTACGGATCACGCCAGACTGGCTGATGGTCATCCCCGCGGCGACGGCAGCCAGAATGCCGGACACGCCGATATGTTCGGCGATCAGATAGGAAGCAAAAGGTAACAACAACAACAGCACAATCTGCGTGGCCGGATCGTCTCCGCTCCAACGGCTCATCACGCGCAGCGATTTACTGTAGGTCCAGGTCACCGCCACACCGGCCAGCAGACCACCGATCGCCACCTTCAGGAATTCCATAGTGGCACCACCGACGGTAAACACCATGGTCCCCATCGCCACCGCGATGGCAAACTTCAGCGATACCAGGCCGGAAGCGTCATTCATCAACGCCTCGCCTTCCAACACCCCCATGATACTTCTTGGGATGCGCCCTTTGCCGACGATCCCCCCCAGAGCCACGGCATCGGTAGGTGACAACACTGCAGCCAGCGCAAACGCGGCGACCAATGGGATCCCTGGCACCATCAGGTAAATGAGATAACCCACGCCGACAACGGTGATCAACACCAGCACCAAGGCCAACCCCAGGATTTCACGCCCGTGGTGCAGGAATTCGCGTGTCGGTGTTTTCCAACCATCGGCAAACAGCAACGGTGGAATAAACAGCACTAAAAACAGTTCGGGGTCAAAATCAACGTGCAGCCCGAAATGCGGCCAGGCCAGCAAGGCCCCAATGGCGATCTGCATTAAAGGTAACGGGATCTGGAACGGCAACATACGTGTTACCACCCCAGACAGGGAGACCACCAGGATCAAAATGAGGATTGTAAAAAAGATTTCCATGCTTTCCTTAGACTCTTGAGCTCGTATCACCAAAGCGCGGGTAAAAGTATCTGGATAGTAGATCACTTTTTTAGGTACGGATAAAGCTTGTTGTGCCTTTCAAAACACGTCGCAGAAGATAAGGAGAATAGTCTGAAGAGGATAAACAACGGGGCCGGAGGTCAGCCCCATTGAAGGAAGGCTTAAATTGCCCAGCCGCCAGCATAGAACGCCACCAGCGCCACCGCGATTAACACGGTACCGATGTTCAGCCTACGCCATTCACCAGAGAACACGCGGCCAATCACCAGTGAACTGAAGCCCAGCATGATGCCGGTCACGATGTTACAGGTCAGCACGATAAACACCGCGCACAGCAAACCGGCCATGGCGTCGACAAAGTCGTCGAAATCCAGCTTGGTGACGTTGCTCAACATCAGCAGGCCAACGTACATCAGCGCAGGAGCGGTGGCATACACTGGCACCAGATAGGACAGCGGCGACAGGAACAGGATCAGCAGGAACAACAGCCCGACCACGGTGGCCGTCAGGCCGGTTTTACCGCCCGCCGCCGTACCCGCGGCAGATTCGATATAAACCGCGGCAGGTGCAGCCCCAACCAGCCCGGAGAAGATGCTGCTCAGGGAATCGGAAGTCAGCGCTTTGCCACCGTTAATAATCTGGCCATCTTTATCCAGCAGATTGGCCTGCCCGGCAACCGCACGGATGGTGCCCGTGGCGTCGAACACCGCAGTCATTACCAATGCCAACACGCTTGGCAACACCACCGGTTGTAACGCCCCCATGATATCCAGGCTGAAGATCAGCGATTTGCCATCTGGCCCCGCCAGGCTAGGCATGGCGAATAACCCTTGATATTTCACCGCCGGGTCAAAAATCAGGCCGATAACCGAAATGGCAATAATAACCAGCAAGATGCCGCCTGGCACACGCAGTTTTTCCAGGCCGAAGATCACCGCCAGCCCGATTAACGTCATCACCACTGGAAACGAGGTAAATGCCCCCAGCGCGACCGGCAAGCCATCCAGCGGATTCTTCACCACCAGGCCGACACCGTTAGCCGCGATCAGCAGCAGGAACAGGCCGATACCAATACCGGTGCCGTGCGCCACTCCCATTGGCAGGTTACGCAGGATCCAGGAACGGATACCGGTAATCGAGATGATGGTAAACAGGATCCCCATCAGGAATACCGCGCCCAGCGCCACGGGAATGCTGATGTGCTGACCCAGCACCAGGCTAAAGGCGGTGAACGCCGTCAGTGAAATGGCACAACCAATCGCCATCGGCAGGTTGGCCCACAAGCCCATCAGCAGCGATCCCAAACCGGCAACCAGGCAGGTGGCAACGAATACCGCAGTCGGTGGGAAACCGGCTTTACCCAGCATGCTGGGAACCACGATCACCGAGTAAACCATCGCCAGGAAGGTGGTTAACCCTGCCACCACTTCCTGACGCACGTTGGTACCCCGTGCTGTAAGTTTAAAATACGCATCAAGCCCGCCTTTGGGTGTCACGGCGTTATTTGCTTGAGAATTCGACATGTTGCTGTCCCCTGTTTTTCATTGCTGCCAGCCTGGATGAAATGGCTTGTTATCCCACTGATGCATGGTCATTACGAAACCGTTTCCGTCACGTTCGCGTCCTTACCCTTCAGGAACGCGGCAACAGACGCCGTGTAAAAGGCAAACGTTTAACTCTCATCGCATGCAGCGGGTGATTTATGGTGGTCTTGCCCCAAAAAATCCCAAACGCTACCGGGAGGGATTTTCAAGGCAAACGATTATCTAGCCTTCTATACCGTCTGATCAACTAAAGATCGCGACAATTTATGCGAAAACGTATTGGCAGCCATCATTGTTGAAGATGTGAGGTTTATCACATTACGACTTAAAGGGGGAAGTTCGCCCCGACAGCTTGGGGCGGAAAAGATTATTGCGATTGCATCGCCTGCTCATCCATGTACATCAACTCCCAGATATGGCCATCCAAATCCTGGAAGCCATGGCCATACATAGTGCCGTAATCCTGTGGCTGATTATAAGTATTGCCACCGGCGGCAATGGCTTTGCGTACCAACGCATCTACCGCAGCACGGCTGGGTTGAGACAGGCAAATCAGCACTTCCGTCGCTTTGTTGGCATCGCTGATAGGATTGGGGGTAAACAGTTGGAATTTCTCGTGAGACAGCAACATCACGTAAATACTCTCACTCACGACCATGCAGGCGGCAGTGTCATCGGTAAACTGCGGGTTGAAGGTAAACCCCAATTGGCGGAAAAACTCGATAGAAGCGGGCAAATTGCTGACGGGCAGGTTAACAAAAATTTGCGTAGCCATGGGCTATCTCCTATGAAAGTGACCCTATCGAGTATAGTTCAAGCCTTCAACCCAGCACGCTAAACGGCCCACCCTGTTCCAGAGCCCGCTGATACGCAGGACGTGCGTGAATGCGTTGCAGATAGTCTTGCAGTTTCGGGCACCCCTCCAGCCCGCCTCGCCCAGCTAGTGCCTCCACCGGGAAACTCATCTGGATATCTGCTGCGCTGAATTCATTGCCCACAAACCAGATGTTTTTATTCAGGTGTTGCTCCAGATAATCGCGATGCGTCGCAATCTGCTTATCCAGATACTCTTTCTGTACCCCTTTACCGATCGCCCCGGCAACCGGGCGTATCACCCATGGGATTGGCGGATGTCCTAAACGGCTAAACACCAGTTTCATTACCAGTAGCGGCATCAACGACCCTTCTGCATAGTGCAGCCAATAGCGATACTCCTGGCGGGCGTGGAAATCCGTGGGAGTGAATAACCCTTGTGCATCATAGGCCTCCTGCAGATATTCAATAATGGCGCCCGATTCCGCCAGCGTCAGATCGCCGTCTACCACTACCGGCGATTTACCCAACGGGTGGATCTTTTTCAACTCGGGCGGTGCCAACATGGTGGTTTTATCGCGTTGATAACGCAGAACCTGATAGGGAACACCGAGCTCCTCCAGAAACCATAAGATGCGCTGCGAACGTGAGTTATTCAGATGATGCACGATAATCATGATTTTTCTCCCTCAGCGGCCTGGAGCCGTTGCCACACCAACTCGCCAATTTGCACGCTGTTACCCAGCTGCAACGGTACGGTGCGTAATGTGAGTTTATCGTCAGTGAAACTGTAGAAGCGGATCTGCTGGCTACCCAGCCAGTTGGGGAACGAACAGCCCTCGACCCGATGAATGATGCACTGTTTATCTTCATCAATCCGATAGCGGCCAAAGTAACAAAGCATATTCACAAAGGCGGGGCGGCTCTCTCGATCGCTGCCCTGCGCCAAATCCTCCGAGGCAAACCTTGGCCGCGTTGCGCTATAGAGCTGCGCTGCCATGGTGCCGTTGGCTTCATAGTTGAGCCGCCCCAACACCTGCTCGCCCAAAGGGTGATGTATTGCCCCATCCTCCCCTTTGAATACGGAAGAAACCAGCGCCCAACTGCCAATAAACCGGTCTGCCATCATCACATACACTCCTTAAACGCCCTGGTTAAAAGGTAGTTGTGATTTCAACTATCGCCAATCACACTATTTATTCATTTTATTTGACAAAGATACTCAAAACTCTCCGATTTTCCATTCCCACCAAGTGGCCTATCATTCAACACATCGAGAGACAACAGCCTCTCACCTAACAAAACCCCTGAGGATTGAATCATGAAAAGCATCAAAATTTTTGCTACTGCTGTACTGTTAACTTCCGCTTCTTTCGCCAGCATTGCCGCTGACCAGGTCACCAGCCAACCCGCTGCCGACGCACAAAAAATCGGTGTGGTTTCCGTAAGCGGTGCCAGCAACCTGAGCGCTCTGGAAGCCGAACTGGCAAGCAAAGCCGCCGCATCCGGTGCCAACTCTTACCGCATCGTGTCCGCCGGTGGCCAGAACAAGCTGTACGGCACCGCAGAAATCTTTAACTAATCGTCAGATTATGAGCCCCGCAAGGGGCTTTTCACGTTTTAACCAGTAGTAAAAACCGGAACAACCAGACTACTCTATAATGTAACCCATCCCCGCCAGCCAACCGGCACATGGCCCATTTTGGCAATCCCCTGCCTGTGTTTTCCCAGATACTGCAGTTGCTATTTATCACCATCACAACTTTTGGAGAGATATCATGTCGGTAACCCAACTTCTGTCAGGCCGAGTGGCTTTTGTCCAGGGTGGTTCACGCGGTATCGGTGCAGCCATCGTTAAGCGCTTGGCACGTGAAGGCGCAACCGTCGCTTTCACCTACGTTTCCTCCCCCGATAAAGCCGATGAGGTGGTTGAAGCTATTACGACCGCTGGCGGTCAAGCCATTGCCATCCGTGCAGACAGTGCCGACGCTGAGGCTCTGCAACTGGCGATACGCCAGACGGTAAACAGCTTCGGCAAGCTGGATATTCTGGTGAACAACGCGGGCGTGCTGGCAATGGGGAGTCTGGCGGAATTGTCGTTAGCAGATCTGGATCGCACGCTGGCCGTTAACGTCCGCAGCGTATTTGTTGCCAGCCAGGAGGCAGCTCGCCATATGAACGACAACGGTCGCATTATCAATATTGGCAGCACCAACGCCGAGCGCATGCCGTTTGCCGGTGGGGCGATCTACGCCATGAGCAAGTCGGCGCTGGTCGGTTTAACCAAGGGTATGGCTCGCGATCTGGGTTCACGCGGCATTACCGTCAATAATGTCCAACCCGGCCCGGTAGATACCGATATGAACCCGGCTGATGGCGATTTTGCCGAACAGTTGAAACCGATGATGGCCGTTGGCCGTTATGGTAAGGATGAAGAGATTGCCAGCTTTGTGGCTTATCTGGCGGGGCCAGAGGCGGGATATATCACCGGTGCCAGCCTGACGATTGACGGTGGCTTCTCGGCGTAATGCCCTCTAAAGCAAAAAAGCCCCAAAAAGGGGCTTTTCGTTTTGAACCTGAGGACAAGTTGGGTAGAACACGTGCACCCTAACGGGTTAGCCGTTGTCCCCCCACCGAACCGTACATGCACATTTCTATGCATACGGCTCTCCATTAGATCAAACAAAGGTTCTTCGGTCTGGCAATGTTCCTCGGTGAAGATTGACGTGGCATACTTGACAGAGCACTAATGTTTTCCTGTTACGGGCAATCATTAGTTTCTTCCAGTTATCCGTACCCGCTTTGATATCCTTAAGTTTCCTCACATGGTGGACTTCAAAAGGACCGGTTCGGGTACCGCAATATTCACATTGGCGTGCAGCCATCCTTTCCAGCATTTCAGTTCTTCCAGAATATATATGCGTATTCGGCAACATATCCAGTGAACTATGTTTCGGCGCACTTCTGTTTTTGAGTCTGAACACCTCTAACTCATATATCCTACCATTACGATTTCCCCGATAAACAGACCTGCCATCTGCATGTCTTAATCGTTTTGCGATTTTGGTGCGAGATGTTTGATGTTTACCTGCCAGCGTCTTATAAAGACTGTTTTCCCATATCCAATGCAACTTATTGAGATAGAGAGCCGGTGCAAGATTGTAGTAATTTGCGTAGCCACGCATTTCAGCATTGTATTGACCAATGATTTCATAGTCAGACATATGCATCATTGCTGGCCGACTAGTGCTGTTACCATATCCGCCATCGTAATACCCATAGCCATGCAGAGAGCAAAATTTCTGGATTCTCTCTCTCGGTACTCCCAGATGGATATGTTCCGTTATCGTGCGTTTTACCGCATGAATTTTGCTTCCATCTGTTTTAAGCCCCACAATACATTTGACCTGTTTGCTTTCACGACGTGCTTTAACCTCATAGCCGAGGAAAGTGAATCCTTTCTTTGGGTCAATAATGCTGGATTTTTCTTTAGATATTTCGAGGTGAAGTTCAGTTTCAACAAAATCGACAACCTCTTTCATTATCGTTTCTGCTTCATTTTTACTTCCTATAACACCTATCAGAAAATCATCAGCATATCGAACATATCGCATTCTTTTGAACTCAGTATCGTCCGTGATAACACTGGGTAAACTACGCAATTGTTTTTCCAGTTCATCCGCTTCGTGTCTCCATCTTTGGATTTTCTGCTCATCAGCAGTCATTCCAGAGGCGCCGAAACCTTGCCTGATCCATTTAATACGGTTTGCTCGGTTTTGTAGTGCTCTTTTATATATGGGATTAGGCTTCCTTCTTCCTCCTTTGCCGAACTTTCTGATTCTATCTTTCATAAATTCATCAAGCTCATGGAGAAATACATTGGCAAGGACAGGGGAAATAATACCACCTTGCGGCGTGCCACTGTGAGTGCCAAAGTAACGCCAATTGTCCAGATACCCAGCTTTCAGGAACTTCTTGAGAAGTGCCAGAAATTTGCTATCAGTGATCCGCTTACTTAAAAACTTCTGAAGAAGATCATGGTCAATGTTGTCAAAGTAACCTTGGATATCAACATTACATACCCATTTAGTCCCCTTCCAACTGTTTCTGATTTCTTTTAATGCAGAATGACAGGACCGCTTTGGTCTGAACCCATAACTCCAATCGCTAAAGATTGGCTCATAGATCTCCTCCAACAGCATCCTCATTACCTCCTGTACTAATTTATCATCTCCAGTAGGAATACCCAGTGGACGTCTCTTTCCATTCGGCTTTTGGGCATCTTTAGGTATGTATATGCGCCTACAAGGTTTGGGGCTATACGTGTTTGAGTTAATGGTTTCAATAAGACTAATAATCCTATCGACGCTCATTTCATCCATCGTATTATTATCTATCCCTTTCGTCATAGCTCCCCGATTGGAATAAATATTCGCATATGCCTGCGCCCAAAGATCCTTATTGCTACACATAATTTTATGTAGTTTCTTGACCTTATGACCTTGTATGCTGGCTTTGCTTATACCATTTAGAGCATTGAGTGTTCGTTGTGATAGCACTGACTATCGAACCTCGCTTCTATTAGTATTGATCCAACTGACTCCCTTCCCCCTTACAAGTATAATTTCACCGATAGTTACTTATCGATTTATATATACTTTTCAGATTGGTTATCCAATTGCTACTCCATTACAGAGCTACGTTGGGTACTACGAAGTCTCCGTTACCTTATTGGTTGATGACTTAACCAACTTAGGTAATCCCGTATTTCTTTGTAGTCAAGGTACGTCCCACTTAGGTTCCACTTATGTTCAATTGCCACTCTCACCGAGTAGGTGCCAATATTGTTGGATATAGCGGCCTTCTAACAATAACCCCTATAAATACTGATATGACTCCTGAATAACCGTGAGTCAAAGGTATCCCGAAACCCACTATGAACTATGATTCAACCAATCAGGCTTAACCATATGGGACTTGCAATGGCTGGCGCAAAGTAGGTTATTTCCCCGCAACCAGCCTTTTCCTGACATGCTGCACTCCCCTTCCTCTTTCGAGGTTCAAACCCATTACTGGGTAAGGATAAGTCAGGCTTGCAATAGGCACTCCAACAGCCTATGGCTACCTCGAAAAAACGAGATAACCAATTGATTTACAAAGCAAAACGGCGCACTCAGAACGGAATATCGTCGTCAAAGTCCATTGGCGGTTCGTTGCTAGCTGCTGGTGCGCTGTTTTGCGCTGGGCGAGCCTGCTGCTGTTGACCACCGCTGAACTGGTTGCCGCCCTGTGGCTGCTGAGGTTGACCCCAACCGCCCTGCTGGCCACCCGCTGGAGCGCCGCCGCCTGCTGGAGCACCGCCACCTTGGCGGCCACCCAACATCTGCATGGTGCCACCCACGTTGACCACGATTTCGGTGGTGTATTTTTCTACGCCCGCCTGATCGGTCCATTTACGGGTCTGCAATGCACCCTCGATGTAAACCTGGGAACCTTTACGCAGGTATTCACCCGCCACTTCTGCCAGCTTGCCGAACAACACCACGCGGTGCCATTCCGTTTTTTCTTTCTGCTCGCCAGTAGCCTTGTCACGCCAGCTTTCGGAGGTCGCCAGGGTAATGTTGGCAACTGCGCCGCCATTAGGCATGTAACGGACCTCAGGGTCTTGACCCAGATTCCCGACCAAAATTACTTTGTTTACGCCTCTGCTGGCCATGTTCGATCTCCCGATGAGTCATTTAAGTGGATTCAGACCACATTTTGGATAGTCTAAACCACAAATTGTAGCATGCCACCTGCTTAGATTATACCTGCGAAGTGCCTTCCAAAAATGTCTCTGCGAACGACCTTGTTGCATTCGTATACTGGATATTCATTCAGGTTTTTTTGTGCCATAATTATGCGTTTCGTACTGGCCGAGCCGTTTTTTTGCGCAATAGATCACATAATCGCCCACAAAAGAACGCAGACAGGCGCGGTGTATCATCAAGACGGGAAGTGTAAATGGACAATATCGAAGTTCGTGGTGCTCGAACCCACAATCTCAAAAACATCAACCTGATTATCCCGCGCGACAAGCTGATCGTCGTTACCGGTCTATCAGGTTCCGGCAAGTCCTCACTGGCTTTTGATACACTGTATGCCGAGGGGCAGCGGCGCTACGTTGAATCGCTCTCTGCCTACGCTCGCCAGTTTCTTTCGCTGATGGAAAAACCGGACGTCGACCATATTGAAGGTCTGTCCCCGGCGATCTCCATCGAGCAAAAATCGACCTCGCATAACCCGCGCTCCACGGTCGGGACCATTACCGAGATCCACGATTACCTGCGCCTGCTGTTTGCCCGCGTCGGCGAACCGCGTTGCCCGGATCACCACGTTCCGTTGGCGGCACAAACCGTCAGCCAGATGGTGGATAACGTGCTCAACCAGCCGGAAGGCAAACGCCTGATGCTGTTGGCACCGGTGGTGAAAGATCGTAAGGGCGAACACACCAAAACGCTGGAAAACCTGGCAACCCAGGGCTATATCCGCGCGCGCATCGACGGTGAAGTGTGCGATCTCTCCGATCCGCCAAAGCTGGAGCTGCAAAAGAAACACACCATTGAAGTGGTGGTGGACCGTTTTAAAGTGCGTGACGATCTGGCACAGCGTTTGGCCGAGTCGTTTGAAACCGCATTGGAACTGTCCGGCGGTACCGCCGTCGTCGCCGATATGGATGACGAAAAGGCCGATGAACTGCTGTTCTCCGCCAACTTTGCCTGCCCTATCTGCGGCTACAGCATGCGCGAGCTGGAACCCCGGCTGTTCTCGTTCAACAACCCAGCCGGCGCCTGCCCAACCTGTGACGGACTGGGCGTGCAGCAGTTCTTCGATCCTGAACGTGTGGTACAGAATCCCGAGCTTTCTCTGGCCGGTGGCGCTATCCGCGGTTGGGACCGCCGTAACTTCTATTATTTCCAGATGCTGCGCTCGCTGGCGGAGCACTATAGCTTTGATGTGGAAGCCCCGTTCAGCAGCCTGGATGCCAACGTGCAGAAAGCGGTACTGAGCGGTTCGGGCAAAGAGTCGATCGAATTCAAATACATCAACGATCGCGGTGACACCACCGTGCGCCGCCATCCGTTTGAAGGCGTGCTGCATAATATGGAGCGCCGCTACAAAGAGACCGAGTCCAGTGCGGTGCGTGAAGAGCTGGCCAAATTTATCAGCAACCGTCCTTGCGCCTCGTGCCGTGGCACCCGCCTGCGTGAAGAAGCCCGTAACGTGTTCGTGGAAGATACTACGCTGCCGGAGATCTCTGAGCTCAGCATCGGCCATGCCATGACCTTCTTCCAGAATATGAAACTGAGCGGTCAACGTGCCCAGATCGCCGAGAAGGTGTTGAAAGAGATCGGCGATCGTCTGAAGTTCCTGGTTAACGTCGGGCTGAACTACCTTTCACTGTCACGCTCTGCGGAAACGCTGTCCGGTGGTGAAGCCCAGCGTATTCGCCTGGCAAGCCAGATCGGTGCTGGCCTGGTAGGCGTGATGTACGTGCTGGATGAGCCTTCCATTGGCCTGCACCAGCGCGATAACGAACGCCTGCTGGAAACCCTGATCCACCTGCGTAATCTGGGCAACACGGTGATCGTGGTAGAGCACGACGAAGACGCGATCCGCGCGGCCGACCACGTGATCGATATCGGCCCTGGTGCCGGTGTTCACGGCGGCCAGGTGGTAGCGGAAGGTACCGTCGATGACATCATGGCCCAACCGGATTCACTGACCGGCCAGTTCCTTAGCGGCAAGCGCTCAATCGCCATTCCGGCCGAACGCGTGCCCGCCGATCCGACCAAGGTGCTGAAACTCAGCGGCGCACGCGGCAACAACCTGAAAGACGTGACGCTCACGCTGCCTGTCGGGCTGTTTACCTGCATTACCGGCGTTTCCGGTTCCGGCAAGTCAACGCTGATCAACGATACGCTGTTCCCGATCGCCCAACGCCAGCTCAACGGTGCAACCATTGCCGAAGCGGCTCCTTACCGCGAAGTGACCGGTCTGGAACATTTCGACAAGGTGATCGATATCGATCAGAGCCCAATTGGCCGTACGCCACGCTCTAATCCGGCCACCTATACCGGGATCTTCACCCCGGTGCGTGAACTGTTTGCCGGGGTACCTGAATCCCGTACCCGTGGCTATACGCCGGGCCGTTTCAGCTTTAACGTCAAGGGCGGCCGCTGCGAAGCCTGCCAGGGCGACGGCGTGATCAAGGTAGAGATGCACTTCCTGCCGGATATCTACGTGCCTTGCGATCAGTGCAAAGGCAAACGCTATAACCGCGAAACGTTGGAAGTGAAGTACAAGGGCAAAAACATCCACGAAGTGCTGGAAATGACCATTGAGGAAGCCCGTGAATTCTTCGATGCCGTACCCGCCTTGGCGCGTAAGCTGCAAACGTTGATGGAGGTTGGGCTTTCCTATATCCGTCTCGGGCAGTCGGCCACCACCCTTTCCGGTGGTGAAGCGCAGCGTGTGAAACTGGCGCGTGAGCTGTCGAAACGGGGCACTGGCCAGACGCTGTATATTCTTGATGAACCCACCACCGGCCTGCACTTCGCCGATATCCAGCAGTTGCTGGCGGTGCTGCATCAATTGCGCGATCAGGGCAACACCATCGTGGTGATTGAACACAACCTGGACGTCATCAAAACGGCGGACTGGATCGTCGATCTGGGGCCGGAAGGCGGCAGCGGCGGCGGTGAGATCCTGGTGTCCGGCACGCCGGAAACCGTGGCCAACTGTAAAGAGTCCCATACCGCGCGATTCCTGAAACCGATGTTGCAGAGATAAAACCGTGACCAATATGCCGAACACCTAAGCTCGGCATGTTGGCTGTTATTACGGCGCAACCTGGGGACAGCAATAAGTTTCCACCTTAGAAAGGCGGGAGCGGATTTGGGGTTTTAACTGTCACACGGATAGGTAAAACGCTTAACGTGCCGACTCAGTGGCCAAATCACTATCCCCCCAAACTCGGCATTATTTATCTGAAGCTAACATCTGCTCATATCGGCCAGGTTATCCTCCCCATGCCTGCACCTGCTTCAATTCAAATTCGGCTTCGGCTAGTTTTCTCTGTCGCTTAGCAATTTTGCTCGGCTTGCCTTTGAGCTGGGCTTCATGCAGCTCTTGTTTTCTTTTTTCTACTTTTCGTTGCTTCTTGGCAATTTGATACTGGCGATCAAATTCAAACGGCTGAGCGGCTGGCGCATAATCGTATCTATTATAACGACCTTGATAACTACCGTGGCAGTAGGTCTGCACATTGGCCAAGGCCCGATTAAGCCCCTCAACACGATGGACATTGCCATAACGCGTCGCGTAATCGAGCTGCTCTCGCAGTTTTTGTTCTTTTATTGCACAATTTGGCGAAGCTAATGATAATGAGGAATAAACGAGCAGCGGCAGTACCAAAAATATTGAATGATGCAGTTTCATAATTAAATTTCCTTTTAGTAGGTTCCCCTAGGGATCCTTTATCCTTATTTGCCTTTGAGCAGATTAATATAGACGCATTAGTAACACAGTCATAATTTAGATTCCAATGAGAACTCTCTTAATTAACTGCGCCGTGCTATTGAAAATAAATTATCAACCTATTTTTATCAGTCTTTAAATTATCAAAAATTAATATAAAATAATCCAATCAGCGGAATTAAGCACAAAAAAACCTTGCCAATCCTGTTTCTTAGAACTAAATAACGCAGTAAACAATATTGACCTACAAAATAAAATTTCCCCATAGATATCGGGGGACGTAGTCCTCTTGGCCTGTCGCCACTCTTGAGCCAACAGGCCTGGCCACCTATAAATTCAAATGCGCAGCTCTTGGCGCACCTGATCGGGCAACCCTTCCAGCACCAACCGATATGAGCTGTCGATCAAGTGATAAAACTGCGAGTTGGGCAGGTTGCCATCCAGAAATACTGCGTTCCAATGGGCTTTATTCAGATGTTCGCAGGGGACGATTTCTGGATGCTGCTCGCGCAGGCTTTCCGCCAGTTCCGGGCTGCTTTTGATCGCCAACGCCGGGCGCCCCTGTACTTCACACACCATAGCGAACATGACATCACCCACCTTGATCTGGCTGGCCTGCCATTGGTTTTGATCGCTTTGGTGTGCGCCAGGTTTCGCCATGCAGTATTCCAGCAGTGCTGAGTTATTCATTGGGTTATTTCCCGCCAAAACACAATGCGGCGCGAACCACTGTGAG
Organism: Serratia sp. J2; assembly: GCF_046269175.1. Classification (NCBI taxonomy): domain Bacteria; kingdom Pseudomonadati; phylum Pseudomonadota; class Gammaproteobacteria; order Enterobacterales; family Yersiniaceae; genus Serratia; species Serratia sp. J2. The sequence goes on along the minus strand of NZ_JBKABN010000026.1, from coordinate 60,047 downwards.
TATGCTGTTGCCAGCCAGATACCCCGCCAGTCAGGTAGAGAACCGCGCCTGGTCGCTGAAAGCAGGGCTTTATGGCGCATACGAAAAGTCTTAGCGCCCTCAATCAGTATATTCTTTATCCCGTTGGCGGCAATCGCCAGTACGCAGAAACAACAAGGGGCGATATCGCTATCGCCCCTAAAATCACTGCATTCAGGCCGTTACTGCACCGCAGCAAAGGCCTCTGCCACTTGACGAACGTTATTGTGGTTAAGACCCGCCACACACATACGACCGCTGTGGATCAGATAGACACCGAACTCTTCACGCAGCCGATCAACCTGAGCCGCACTAAAGCCGGTGTAGCTGAACATGCCGCGCTGCTCGAGCAGGTAATCGAAGTTACGCTGTGGCAATGCGCCCTTGAGCGTTTCGACCAGCGCTTTACGCATCTCCAGAATACGGCTGCGCATGGACTCCACTTCGGCCAGCCATTGCGCTTTCAGCTGCGCATCGTTCAGCACTTTTGCCACCACCTGCGCACCGAAGTTCGGTGGGCTGGAGTAGTTACGGCGCACGGTCGCTTTCAACTGCCCTAGCACGCGTTCAGCAGCTTCGCTGCTTTCACACACCACAGAAAGCCCACCCACGCGCTCACCGTACAGCGAGAAGATTTTCGAGAATGAGTTGCTCACCAGGCACGGCAAACCGGCAGCTGCGATGGCGCGAATGGCGTAGGCATCCTGATCCATTCCGCCGCCAAAGCCTTGATAGGCGATGTCGAGGAACGGGATCAGTTCACGTTCGGCGATCACTTTAACCACCTGATCCCACTGGGCATTGGTAAGATCGGAACCGGTCGGGTTATGGCAGCAAGGATGCAGCAGCGCAATGCTCTTGGCTGGCAACTGTTGCAGCGTGCTCAGCATGGCATCAAATTTCACCCCCAGTTTTTCACCGTCGAAATAGGGGTAAGTATTCACTTTGAAACCAGCACCACCAAAGATGGCTACGTGGTTTTCCCAAGTCGGATCGCTGACCCAAACCTGAGAATCCGGGAAATAGCTTTTCAGGAAGTCGGCCCCCACTTTCAACGCACCAGAGCCGCCCACGGTTTGAATGGTGGCGATACGCCCCTGTTGCAGCATGGGGTGTTCGGCACCAAACAACAGCTGTTGGATTGCGCTACGGTAAGGCTGTAGGCCTTCCATCGGCAGGTAGACCGAGGCCCCCTGTTCAACGCTGTTAAGTTGGGCTTCAGCAGCGGCAACGGCCTTCATCTGTGGGATGATGCCTTGCTCGTTGTAGTAAAGGCCAATACTCAGGTTCACCTTGTGCGCACGGGGATCTTTTTTGAATTTTTCCATCAGCGACAGGATCGGGTCACCTGCATAGGCTTCAACATTCTGGAACACGGGTTGGTTCTCCTGATTTTGGTTATTCGGACACTGTCTAGGCCCTGCAACCTCCGCCTTGATTAGGGCTTTTGGGTCTGCGACGGCACCACGGTCAATTGGGGGACACAGCCTACTATAGCCACAAATTGGCGTTGGGTTTTAGCTTTATCTCGCTACCGGAAGCAAACCGTTTTCTTTGATCCGTTCCAGCACCACCGCCGTTTTGATATGTCCGACGCTTTTATGGCGGGAAAGCGTCTGGCTGATAAACTCACTTAACGTGGGCAGGTCTGCTACCGCTACTTTCAGCAAGTAGTCGGCATCGCCGGTGGTTTTATAAACGTCAACAATTGCGTCCACTTCTGCCAGCATCTGATGGAAACTGTCGATCTGCTCTTGGGTATGGGTCAGCAGGCTTACCTCTATCAGCCCCACCAACCCCAATCCCACCGCCTCCGGTGCCAACCGGGCATGATACCCTTTGATCAATTGGGTCTGCTCCAGGCTGATACGGCGGCGCGAGCATTGCGAGGCCGAAAGCCCGACCAGTTCGCTCAGTTCCTGATTGGTCAGACGACCATTGGCCTGTAACAGCGTCAGGATTTTCATATCAAAATCGTCAATGTTGTACATAGCCACCTGTAAAATGTGTTAATAAATGTTGACGCTACAGACTAGCAGCTTTTTTAGCCTTGCAACCATCGGTGCTGGCGGGTTGTGAGAGAGATAGCAGCAAAGCCAGCTTCCCTGCTCAGAAATGGCATAAAAAACGGCTAAATTACGCAAACCAACAACAATTAACGGCAAAACCGCGCATAAAACCACAAATGTATTTGTCGATATGAAAAGGAAATTTGATGAAAAAACTATTGCCTCTCGCCTTGCTGGTCGCCACCGGGAGCGCCAGCGCACAATCCAATCTGGACAAGGTATTGCAGCAAAAAACGCTGACGGTCTGTACCACCGGCGATTACAAGCCCTACACCTTCCAGAAAGAGGATGGCAGCTACGAAGGCATTGATATCGCCATGGCCGAGTCGCTAGCCAACAGCCTGGGGGCCAAAGTGAAATGGGTAAAAACCACCTGGAAAACCCTGACGCCTGACTTTGTGGCCGGGAAGTGTGACATCGCCATGGGGGGGATCTCAGTGACGCTGGAGCGCCAAAAGCAGGTGTTTTTTGCCGAGCGGCTTGATACCGATGGCAAAATCCCACTGGTGCGTTGTACCGACGTGAAAAAATACCGCACCATTGAGCAGATTAACAAACCTGCGGTGCGGCTGATCGAGCCTGCCGGTGGCACCAACGAAGCCTTTGTCCGTGCCCATCTACCCAAGGCCAACCTAACGCTGTCCCACGACAATATGGGCATTTTCCAGCAGTTGGTGGACCGCAAGGCCGACGTGATGATCACCGATGCCTCCGAAGCCCTGTACCAGCAGAAACGCTATCCCAAGCTGTGTGCGGTGAACCCGGATAAGCCGATGCAATACGGTGAGAAGGCCTATATGCTGCCGCGTGATGATATGAGTTGGAAGCTGTATGTCGATCAATGGCTGCACTTGAGCAAGGCCAGCGGGGAGTACCAGAAGATTATCGGCCAGTGGCTGGCGGTGAAGAAGTAAGCTGACGAATGCCTCCTCATCTTCTCCCACAGGGAGAAGATGAGGGAAATTACTCGCCGATATATTCCATCGTGACGCGCTGGGTCAGCTTGGTGATCAGCTCATAGGCGCTGATGCCGCTAAAGGCAGCCACCCGTTCAACCGGCAGCTCATTGCCCCACAGCACCACTTCATCACCCACTTTATCGCCGGCATCCGGCCCCAGATCGACGGAAATCATATCCATAGAGACACGGCCGACAATCGGTACTTCACGCCCGTTCAACCATACCGGCGTGCCAGAAGGCGCACTGCGTGGGTAACCGTCGCCATACCCCATCGCCACTACGCCCAGGCGGGTATCTCGTTCACTCACCCATAGCCCGCCGTAGCCAACCGGCTCTCCGGCACGATGCTCACGCACGGCTATCAGACTGGATTTAAGCGTCATGGCAGGTTGCAGCCCAAAGTGATCGGCATAGGGCTCCTCCAACGGGGATACGCCATATAGGATAATCCCTGGGCGTACCCAGTCAAAATGAGCCTGTGGCCACAGCAAGATCCCGCCGGAGGCCGCGATCGACTTCATGCCCGGCTTATCGTTGGCGAAGCGCTCAAAGCAGCTGATTTGCTTTTCGGTCGCATCCACCAGCGGCTCGTCGGCACGGCTGAAGTGGCTCATGATATTGACCGGCTGCACCACGTTGCGACAGGCGCTCAAACGCTGGTAGAACGCCTCTGCCTGTTCCGGACGCACGCCCAGACGATGCATACCGCTATCCAGCTTCATCCATACCGACACCGGGTGCGCCAGTTCAATCTGCTCCAGCGCCTCGAGCTGTTCGATGCTGTGAACGGCGGTTTCGATATTATTCGCCACCAGCGCGGGCAGATCTTCAGCACAGAAGAACCCTTCCAACAGCAGGATCGGTTTAACGATGCCACCGGCACGCAGCATCAACGCTTCGCCGATACGCGCTACGCCGTAACAGTCAGCATCTTGCAAGGTGTGAGCCGTTTCCAACAGGCCATGTCCATAGGCGTTGGCTTTCACCACGGCAATAAGGCGGCTTTGCGGCGCCAGGCGACGGATCTGTTGCAGGTTATGTCGCAGAGCGCGGCGATCGATAACAGCAGTTGCCGCTTTCATTTCAATTCCTTAGCTGATTATTCATCATCATATTGTGGCCCCGCATAGTTATCGAAGCGCGACCACTGGCCGTTAAAGGTCAGGCGTACGGTACCAATAGGGCCGTTACGCTGCTTACCCAGAATAATTTCGGCAATCCCTTTCAGATCGCTGTTCTCGTGATAAACCTCATCACGGTAGATGAACATAATCAGGTCGGCATCCTGCTCGATGGAGCCAGATTCACGCAGATCGGAGTTAACCGGGCGCTTATCGGCACGCTGCTCCAAGCTACGGTTCAACTGCGACAGCGCCACCACCGGCACCTGCAGTTCTTTCGCCAAGGCTTTGAGCGAGCGGGAAATTTCGGCAATCTCCAAGGTACGGTTGTCGGAGAGTGACGGCACGCGCATCAACTGCAGGTAGTCGATCATGATCAGGCTGATCCCGTCATGTTCACGGAAAATACGCCGCGCGCGGGAGCGCACTTCGGTGGGCGTCAGGCCAGAGGAGTCGTCAATATACATATTGCGCTTCTCCAGCAGGATCCCCATGGTGCTCGAGATCCGCGCCCAATCCTCATCATCCAGTTGGCCGGTACGGATACGGGTCTGATCCACGCGCGATAGCGAGGCCAGCATACGCATCATGATCTGGTTGCAGGGCATCTCCAGGCTGAAGATCAGCACCGGTTTATCCTGCGTCATCGCAGCGTGTTCGCACAGGTTCATCGCGAAGGTGGTTTTACCCATTGCCGGACGGGCCGCGACGATGATCAGGTCAGATTTTTGCAGACCGGCGGTTTTCTTGTTGAGATCGTGATAGCCGGTGTCTACGCCGGTAACACCGTCGTGCGGCTGTTGATAGAGCTGCTCAATGCGGGCGACGGTATCTTCCAGAATACGTTCGATGCCTTTGGGGCCTTCATCTTTGCTGGCACGGTTTTCCGCGATCTGGAATACCCGTGATTCGGCCAGATCGAGCAGATCTTCACTACTACGCCCTTGCGGATCGTAACCCGCATCGGCGATTTCGTTGGCGACGGAGATCATTTCACGGACGACCGCACGCTCACGCACGATATCGGCATACGCACCAATGTTGGCCGCGCTAGGGGTGTTTTTCGATAATTCTGCCAGATAGGCAAAACCGCCCACCGTCTCCAGATCGCCCCTCTGTTCCAACGACTCGGACAGCGTGATCAGGTCGATGGGCCGGCTCATCTCCAGCAGACGCTGCATTTCGGTAAAGATCAGGCGGTGTGGGCGGCTGAAGAAGTCGTTGGCGACTACGCGCTCCGCCACGTTATCCCAGCGTTCGTTATCAAGCATCAAACCGCCCAACACGGACTGCTCCGCCTCCAGCGAATGTGGCGGCATCTTCAGCCCTTCCATCTGGCGGTCTCTGGGTTCGTACGTGTTTGTCTTGTTGGTTGGTTTTTTGCCTGCCATGAAGCCTATTCTTTATTCAGTTGCGAATGGGGGGTAGCTGACGCAAGAGTATACGTGATTTTCAGTCATGATTCCCTGCGCAAAAAAGGATTAATCACTGCGCAACGGGCTAGATAGTCTGGGCTGATAAGCGTAGGGTGAAAACAGCCATTTAAACGAGGTAGCGACATGTCAAAACGCATCCAATTCTCCGCCACCGGCGGCCCGGAAGTGCTGCAGTATGTTGATTTTACTCCTGTCGATCCCGCCGCGGGGGAGGTTCAGGTCGAGAACAAGGCGATCGGTATCAACTATATCGATACTTACGTACGCAGCGGCCTGTACCCACCGGCAAACTTCCCAAGCGGGTTAGGTACCGAAGCGGCCGGGGTGGTCATCAAGGTCGGGGCAGGTGTCAGCGCGGTCAAACCGGGCGATCGCGTGGTTTATGCCCAGTCCGCACTGGGTGCCTACAGCGAAGTTCACAACGTCCCGTTGGAAAAGGTGGCTATCTTGCCGGATAACCTCACTTTCGAACAGGGTGCAGCCTCGTTCCTCAAAGGGTTGACCGTACATTATCTGCTGCGCCAAACCTATGAGGTCAAGCCGGGCGAGGTATTCCTGTTCCATGCCGCCGCCGGGGGGGTTGGGCTGATCGCCTGCCAGTGGGCCAAAGCGTTGGGTGCCAAACTGATCGGCAGCGTGAGTTCTGACGAGAAAGCCGAGCAGGCATTGCGTGCCGGCGCCTGGGCCACCATCAATTATCGCCAGGAAAACATCGCCCAGCGCGTAGCTGAACTGACCAACGGCGAAAAGGTTAACGTGGTCTATGACTCCGTAGGGCAAAGTACCTGGCAGGACTCATTGAACAGCCTGAAGCGCCGCGGACTGATGGTGAGCTTTGGTAATGCCTCCGGCCCGGTTACCGGCGTCGATCTGGCATTGCTCAATCAGAAAGGCTCACTTTACGTCACCCGTCCTTCGCTCAATGGTTACATCACCAACCGTCAGGAATTGCAGTTTGCCAGTAACGAGCTGTTTTCGCTGATTGGCAGCGGTGCGATTAAAGTTGATGTGAAAGCGACACAGAAGTTTGCTCTGGCAGATGCCCTGCGGGCACACCAGACCCTGGAAAGCGGCCAGACCAGCGGCTCCAGCCTGCTGATCCCTGGTCTGTAACGCCAATAAAGAAAGGGCCCCATCAGGAGCCCTTTCTAGTTTACTGCGTTTTGTAGGGGTAGAGCAGAGTCCGCCAGAGATGGGGGTTGCTTTAAGCAACACTCTTGTCAGCTCTCGCGGTGATGAAAATGATTAGCATCACTGCTGCGGGAGTCATCCTAGCAGCCTCGATAAGTAAAAAATATGTTTAATGTGCCGTATTCACATTTAAAACATCAAGCTGTGATCACCACCACACTGGCAAGCAATCTGCAGGGTGAGTTTCAGCGTGACTGACTGATATTTCGGCAAAAAATATTAATAGCGCCGTATCTGTGGTTTCTGCATCGAGCGGTATATCCACACGCCAATCACCGCCAGGATCAGCCACGGCAGCAGTTTAAACACCATGGCAAACAGCCCGCCCAGCAGCATAAAAGCCGCGGCCACAAATAACGCAGCCATCACGCCCAGCAATGAAATACCGGTTACCAGCAGCATGGCGACAAAGCCGATCAGAAAGAAGAGTTCTAACATGGGTTGCTCCTTGGCAAAACAATAGGTCTATCTTGTTCTTTACAAGAAACGTGCCAACTTGAAGTTAATGATAACTTATTGAAATGATGAAAAAATAGCGCCACACCCCGTGACGCTATTAGTCAAAAAAACCAACTTTTAGTCAAGTTTTTTGTCGATTATGCCATTTCAGTACGCGGAGAACGCACCAGAGCCAAAGCCTGTTCGACGGTGCGCACATCAGCTCCTGGCTTATGGGCATTTTCACTCAGATGACGGCGCCACTGCCGCGCACCAGGGATCCCCTGGAACAAACCGAGAATATGGCGAGTGATGTGGCCCAGATAGGTGCCGTTCGCTAGCTCGCGCTCGATATACGGATACAGCGATTCGATAATCGCCACGCTGTCCATCACCTCACTCTGGCGGCCGAAAATCTCGCTGTCCACCCGCGCCAGAATACCTGGATTTTGGTACGCCTCGCGCCCCATCATCACACCGTCCAGATGTTGCAGATGCTGTTGGGCTTCTTCCAGCGTTTTCACGCCGCCGTTGATCGCAATGGTCAACGCCGGGAAGTCACGTTTCAACTGATAAACACGCGGATAGTCCAACGGAGGGACTTCGCGGTTTTCTTTCGGGCTCAGGCCGGAAAGCCAGGCTTTACGGGCATGAATGGTGAACATATCGCATTCCCCGCGCCCAGCAACGGTAGAGATAAAATCGCACAGGAACTCATAGCTGTCCTGGTCATCGATGCCAATACGGGTTTTTACCGTCACCGGGATCGACACCACGTCGCGCATCGCCTTGATACAGTCGGCCACCAAGGTCGCCTGCCCCATCAGACAAGCACCAAACATGCCGTTCTGTACTCGATCCGACGGGCAACCGACATTGAGGTTGATCTCGTCATAGCCACGCTGTTCCGCCAGTTTGGCACAGTGCGCCAATGCTGCCGGATCGCTCCCCCCTAACTGCAATGCCACGGGGTGTTCTTCCTCGCTGTATGCCAGATAGTCACCTTTACCGTGGATGATCGCACCGGTGGTCACCATTTCGGTGTACAGCAGCGTTTCCTTGCTCAGCAGACGATGGAAGTAACGGCAATGGCGATCGGTCCAGTCCAACATAGGAGCAATGGAGAAACGATTGGCGGCGTATTGGGTGTTGTTAATATCTTTCGTCATGCTGAGTTACTGGCTACCTGATAAGTCCGGGACTCGACAACCGACGCGCTGTGCCGATGCCGCAAACGGCTATTATAACGACAATCCACGCTCTTGGGAAAATCGTCGTTCATCCTGATTAGGATCTCAGAGCGGTAACGTTTTCACACAGCCCTATTCCAATTGTCGGATCACGCGGCACGGCTGCCCAAGCGCCAACACGTTAGCTGGAATATCCTCGGTCACCACGCTGCCCGCGCCGATGGTGGTACCATCACCAATGGTGACTCCAGGCAGGATCACTACGTTGCCGCCAATCCAGACGTTACTGCCAATCACCACCGGCCTGGCTGAGGTATGGAACGGAAAATCAGCATTGCCGGTAAACCGCTCACTGGCCTTGAGAGGGTGGCTTGGCGTGTAGATTTGCACGTTCGGGCCAATCAGCGTGTTATCGCCAATGGTGATGGTGTTGCAGTCAAGAAACACCGCATTGACGTTGATAAAACAGTTCCTGCCAATGCTGATATGCTGCCCGTAGTCGCACCAGAACGGTAATTCAATCCAGCTGTCATCCCCCCAGGCCGCAAGCAGCTCACGCAACAGACGCTGTTTCTCTTCAGACTGATGTGAATCCAATGCTGCGAGCTGTTTAGTCAGGCTCCGCGCCCGATGGTACATGGCAATCAGCTCATCATCACGACTGTTATAGACCTCGCCGCGCAGCAATTTCTCTCTTTCTGACATCCCAGGCTCCTGAAAGGTTTGGCTCCATATGGGTTATACCGCCATGCCCGAGTGGAACCTATGACATAAAGCGGCAAACCGTGACCCGCATCTCATTCTGCCTAGTCTTGCTGCGGAAAATCGCCCTATTAGCCGCGTTATCCAGGGAAAGCGGGGCAACTCTCGGCGATTGCGTTGAAACATGATAAAATCGGCTTCTTTGCATAGCCGGATACTTGCCATGAACTCAACCAACCAGGAAAAGCTGCTCGCGCAGGCTGAACAACTCTGTCAGCAACGCAACGTGCGACTGACCCCGCAACGGCTGGAAGTGTTACGCCTGATGGCTGAGCAACCCGGCGCCATCAGCGCTTACGATTTGCTGGATTTACTGCGTGTGGCAGAGCCGCAGGCCAAACCACCTACCGTCTATCGTGCACTGGATTTCTTGCTGGAACAGGGGTTTATCCACCGCGTTGAATCGGCAAATAGCTATGTGCTGTGCCACCACTTCGAACAACCTATGCATACCTCTGCCCTGTTTATCTGCGATCGCTGCGGACAGGTCACGGAGCGTACTACCGAAGGGGTAGAAGAAACCTTGCAGAAACTGGCTCAAGAATCAGGATTTGTGCTGCGCCACAGCGTAGTGGAAGCCCACGGTCTGTGTTCTGGCTGTGTGGTGGTAGAAAATTGTGAGAACCAACACGATTGCGATCATGACCACAGCATTGTGGTAAAGAAAAAATAAGCGGATTGGATTGCAGGAGGGAGCGGGTACATCCTTGTTCCCGTGGCCGTGGCAGGGGGGAAATCTGCCAGGCCGGATGGTGTCGTAGCGCCGCAATACTCAGCGGCTCATCGCGCTACCAACGATACTTGCTGTGTTCTTCCCAGGCTTTGACTTCTTTTTCGGCTGCCTCTTTCTGGTAGCCATAGCGTTCCTGGATTTTACCGACCAGCTGTTCGCGTTTCCCTTCGATCACGGTGATATCGTCATCGGTCAGCTTGCCCCATTTTTCCTTCACTTTACCTTTAAACTGCTTCCAGTTACCGTCGGCTTGATCTTTGTTCATAATCTCTCCGTTACTCTTGGTTGTCAGTTTTAGATAAATCTGGCTGGACTTAACTGAGTCAAATTTAAGGTTATCTAATGCGTCCGTTGCCAATTAAGCGCGGGCTTAATTCGCCAGCCACGTGATTAACTATAGTCACCCATCACGAAAAGTGCTCGAAAAGCAGCATGAAATAGGGTTAGGAAAAGTCTTAATAGCAAAAAACGCCATTAAAACAGTAAGCAAGCGAACTAAAACAGCCCCGAGCACATGTAACTAAATGTGAAAAATCATCCCATATCATCAACGAGCCTGGCCTATCCATCGCTAATGGGGGGATGAAAACCAGGTGCCCTGCACGCTATGACGATGCCATACCCAGCCCAAAGCCGCCCCGCGCAGTGCCAGGAATACCGCCAGAGCCAGCCATAAACCGTGGTTGCCCAATACCGGCAGGGTGAACAACGTCAGCCCGTAGCCCACTGCGGCTACCGCCATGCTGTTACGCATTTCTGCACCACGGGTGGCGCCGATAAACATGCCATCCAGCAGGTAGCACCAAACCCCCACCAGGGGCAGCACTACTTGCCAAGGCAGATAATGATTTGCCAGCGCACGCAATTCCGGCAGCGAGGTTAAGCCCGCCACGATCTGCTGCCCGGCAAACAGATAAATAACGGCAAAACCACAGGCAACCAGGCAAGCCTGCCGACAGGCTGCACGCCATACTTTATGCAGTTGCCGCCCGTCCCGCGCACCATAGGCGTGGCCGGAATGGGCTTCCACCGCGTAGGCAAAACCATCCAGCGCGTAGGCGGTAAAGGTCAGTAAATTCATCAGCACCGCATTCACCGCCACCACTTCTCCGCCCATACGGGCTCCCAGAATGGTTAACGAGGCGAAACACAGTTGCAGTAATAACGAGCGCAGCATAATGTCGCGGTTAAGTGCCAGCAGGCGGCGCAGATCCCCACGCCAGGCGGTACGCAGCATCGCCAGCGAAATCCCCCGCATGCGTAGTACCCGCCATGCTAACCACAAGCCCAGCAACAGCGTGGCGTATTCAGCAATCACCGTGGCAGCCGCGGCCCCCTGCACGTTCCAACCCAGCCCCATCACCAGCCAGATATCCAGCACGATGTTCAGCAGGTTACCGACGATCAGCAAGATCACCGGTGCCCGCACGTACTGAACTCCCAGCAACCAGCCGAGCAGCACCATATTGGCTAATGCCGCCGGAGCGCTGAGCCAGCGGATCTCCAAAAATAGCCTGGCCTGTACCAATACTTCCCGATCGCCCCCCACAATGTTCAGCGCCAAGGTGATCAATGGGGCTCGCAACAGCACAATTGCCAGCCCGGCCACCAGCGCCAACAATAACGGCTGCATAAAGGCGCGAGCCAGCCGGTAGGGATCTTGCGCCCCCAGCGCCTGCGCAGTCAGCCCGGTGGTGCTCATACGCAGGAACAGCAACAACATAAACAGGAAGCTGGTGGCCATTGACCCCACCGCGACCCCGCCAAGGTAGCTAGGGCTATCGAGATGGCCGATAACGGCGGTATCCACCAGGCCAAGCAAGGGCACGGTAATATTGGAGAAAATCATCGGCAACGCCAGGCGCCACAGAGCTTTGTCGGTGTCACTGGTGAAGGCAGAAAGCAGGCGCATGGCGATATGTTCCCGTACAAACATGGATTTTAGCGTAGCTTAGAAATGACATCGCCCCAGAGTTGGGGCGAGGTTGGCCGTTTTAAAGGGCTGTAATACGTGGTAAAGCGGTTAGATCCAGTCGCCGTTGCGGATCACACCCACCGCCAGGCCTTCGATGGTGAAGTTCTGCTGACGCAGATCGACCACAATCGGTTGGAATTCACTGTTTTCTGGCAGCAGTTCGACGACGTTACCGTGTTTCTTCAGGCGCTTGACCGTGACCTCGTCTTCAATACGGGCGACGACAACCTGGCCGTTGCGCACGTCTTGAGTCTTATGTACCGCCAGCAGATCGCCATCCAGGATACCGATATCGCGCATCGACATGCCGCTAACGCGCAGCAGGAAATCGGCATTAGGCTTGAACAGAGAAGGATCCACCTTATAGTGTCCTTCAATGTGCTGCTGAGCCAACAGAGGTTCACCGGCAGCCACACGGCCCACCAGAGGTAACCCCTCTTCATCTTCCATCAGCAGGCGGATACCGCGTGATGCGCCGGAGATGATCTCGATGACGCCTTTGCGAGCCAGCGCCTTCAAGTGCTCTTCTGCAGCATTTGGTGAGCGGAACCCCAGGCGCATTGCGATCTCGGCACGCGTCGGTGGCATGCCCGTTTGCGAAATATGATCGCGAATCAGGTCGTAGACCTCTTGCTGTCTGGTAGTTAGTGCTTTCATTCCGCCCCCTGTTTGTTTATACAGTCTTGCTGTGAGTATATACAGCTAAGTCTGGATTGGGAACCGAAGAATAAATAAAAATCAGCAGGTAGCGAGCGGGATCGCAACGATACCCGCAGGTTTTCACGCCAAATGCTGCCAAAGTACCGAAGCCCAAACGAACAGTGCCAGAATGATTGCCAGCGATACCGCCGCCGAGCCCATATCTTTGGCCCGCCCAGAAAGCTCGTGATATTCCGTACCCACGCGATCGACAACGGCCTCAATCGCGCTGTTGAGGATTTCGACAATCATCACCAGCAGCACCGAGCCGATCAACAAGATGCGCGCGATCGCCCCTACGTCCAGCCAAACCGCCACGATGATAGCCACTACCGTCGCCACCAGTTCCTGGCGGAAGGCGGCTTCGTTCTGCCAGGCGGCGGTTAAACCTTTATAGGAATAGCCTGCTGCTTTAATGATACGCGTCAGGCCAGTTGCTTGATTTGCCATAGTTAAGAACGCCTTTCTCCAAGATGAATCATGTACCCGCATGTCGCCAGCCGCAACGTTCCAGACAGATTTGCCAGCCCAATCACATTTTTATCGCATCGCAGTATACAGCAAGGTTGGAATACCTTAATCACCTAGCTATGTCATACCAATGCCGCGAGAGCATGAATGCGCTAGAGCGGTCAATTTGATATCCATCAGGTATAATTCAACTATGTACTTCCATTGCCGTGAACGGCCGTGGATTTCCCAACGCCACAGATCTGCTACCCGGTTTCTGGTATGCTTGCGGCGAATTGCTAACAAGAGGCTTCACGTTGTCATGTCAGGTTGGCGTAAAATCTATTATAAGATATTGAACTTACCACTAAAAATGTTGGTAAGAAGTAAGGTTATCCCTTCAGATCCGGTCACGGAGTTAGGGTTGGATCCCTCACGACCGATTTTGTATGTTTTACCTTATAATTCCAAGGCGGATTTACTCACCTTGCGCACCCAGTGTCTGGCGCAAGATCTGCCCGATCCCCTTAACCCGTTGGAAATCGATGGCACCGTACTGCCAAGCTACGTGTTTATCCACGATGGCCCACGCGTATTCCGCTATTACACCCCCAAAGAAGAATCGGTAAAACTGTTCCACGATTATCTGGATCTGCACCGCAGCAACCCGGATCTCGATATTCAGATGTTGCCGGTTTCGGTGATGTTTGGCCGCTCCCCAGGGCGCGAAGGCCACGGCACGCCGCACCTGCGCCTGCTGAACGGCGTACAGAAGTTCTTCGCCGTACTGTGGCTGGGGCGCGACAGCTTTGTCCGTTTCTCCAACACCGTGTCCCTACGCCGGATGGCGACCGAACATGGCACCGATAAGACCATCGCGCAAAAACTGGCCCGTGTCGCCCGCATGCACTTCGCTCGTCAGCGCCTGGCCGCCGTTGGGCCAAGCCTGCCTGCCCGTCAGGATCTGTTCAAAAAGCTGCTGTCCTCCAAGGCGATTGAAAAAGCGATCGAAGACGAAGCGCGCAGCAAAAAGATCTCCCACGAAAAGGCCCAGCAGAACGCAATTGCGCTGATGGAAGAGATTGCCGCCGATTTCTCCTATGAAACGGTGCGCCTGTCCGACCGCGTGTTGAGCTGGACCTGGAACCGGCTGTATCAGGGTATCAACGTCACCAACGCCGAGCGTGTGCGTCAGTTGGCGCAGGATGGCCACGAGATCGTCTATGTGCCGTGTCACCGCAGCCACATGGACTATCTGCTGTTGTCCTATGTGCTCTACCATCAAGGGCTGGTGCCACCGCATATCGCAGCGGGTATTAACCTGAACTTCTGGCCTGCCGGGCCGATATTCCGCCGCCTGGGCGCGTTCTTTATCCGCCGCACCTTCAAGGGCAACAAACTCTATTCAACCGTGTTTCGTGAATACCTCGGTGAGCTGTTCACCCGTGGTTACTCGGTAGAATACTTTGTTGAAGGTGGGCGTTCCCGTACCGGCCGCCTGCTGGAACCGAAAACCGGCACCCTGTCGATGACCATTCAGGCCATGCTGCGCGGCGGTACCCGTCCGATCACCCTGGTGCCGATTTATATCGGTTACGAGCACGTGATGGAAGTGGGTACTTACGCCAAAGAGCTGCGTGGTGCGACCAAAGAGAAAGAGAGCCTGCTGCAAATGGTGCGCGGCTTGCGCAAGCTACGCAACCTCGGCCAGGGCTACGTGAACTTTGGCGAACCGCTGCCGTTGACTACCTACCTGAACCAAAACGTCCCGCATTGGCGTGAATCTATCGACCCGATCGAAGCACAGCGCCCAAGCTGGCTGACGCCTGCGGTCAACGATCTGGCGGCTCAGATCATGGTGCGTATCAACAACGCTGCCGCCGCCAACGCCATGAACCTGTGTTCTACCGCGCTGCTGGCCTCACGCCAACGTTCGCTGACCCGTGAGCAGTTGCTTGAGCAGTTGGAATGCTACTTACAGTTAATGCGTAACGTGCCTTATGCACCGGACGCCACCGTACCAACACAAACGCCAGACCAGTTGCTGGATCACGCTTTAAACATGAACAAGTTTGAAGTGGAGAAGGACAACATCGGCGACATCATCATTCTGCCGCGCGAGCAGGCGGTGCTGATGACGTACTATCGCAACAATATCCATCATATGTTGGTACTGCCTTCACTGATCGCGTCTATCGTGATGCATCACCGACGCGTGTCGCGCGTTGAGCTGCTGCGTCAGGTCAGCCTGATCTATCCGATGCTGAAGGCCGAGCTGTTCCTGCGCTACGACAAAGAACAGCTAGCCGAAGTGCTGCAACCGCTGATCGAAGAGTTGATACGTCAGCAGCTGATTTGTAGCAAAGGCGATGAACTGGTGCTGAATCCTGCGCGCATCCGTCCGTTACAGCTGCTGGCCGCCGGGGTTCGTGAAACCCTGCAACGCTATGCCATCACCATGTCGATCCTCAGCGCCAACCCAAGTATCAACCGGGGTGCCCTGGAGAAAGAGAGCCGCATTATGGCCCAGCGTTTGTCGGTGCTGCACGGCATCAACGCGCCGGAGTTCTTCGATAAGGCGGTGTTCTCCACCCTGGTGGCGACGCTGCGTGAAGAAGGCTTTATCAATGATATTGGCGATGCGATCCGCGAGCACACCATGGAGGTTTACACCATGTTGAGCGATCTGATCACCCCGGAAATCAAACTGACCATCGAAAGCGTCAGCATGCCGGAAGAAACCAATACCCCAGCGCTGGCGGCTGAAGTAGTAAAAGAAGACGAGTAACTTGCAGGCCAGTTACCACGAAAAAGGCATCCGATAATGGATGCCTTTTTACTTTCTGCATTGGGCAAATCAAACGTAGCTAAGCGCAATACCGATGAACAACACCAAACCAACGTAGTTGTTATTCAGGAAGGCACGGAAGCAGGCATCGCGCTCGCGGCCAGCCACCTGCTTTTGCTGATGGATAAACAGCGCTCCCGCCAGCAACAGCGACCAGTAAAACGCGCCTCCCAGTTGCACTAGATAACCCACCCACAGCATCAGCAACAGCGTAGCAAACTGCAACAACCCGACGATCAACTTGTCATGGCGGCCAAACAGCACCGCGGTGGACTTGATACCAATCTTCAAATCATCATCACGATCGACCATGGCATACAAGGTATCGTAAGCCACCGTCCAGCAGATATTGGCCAGAAACAGCAGCCAGCAGCTCAGTGGCAGCGACTCGCTGACAGCAGCATAGGCCATCGGGATCGACCAGCCAAACGCCGCCCCTAGCACCACCTGTGGCAGATTGGTCACCCGCTTCATAAACGGGTAAACCCAGGCCAGCGCCAGAGCCGCCAGCGACAGCCAGATGGTCATGGCGTTCAACGTCAACACCAGCGCAAAGGAAACCAGCACCAGCGAGACAAACAGGATCTTGGCCTCTTTTTCGCTGACGCGGCCGCTCGGCATCGGGCGGCCAGCGGTGCGTTTCACATGCCCATCGAAAGCGCGATCGGCATAGTCATTTACCACGCAACCCGCAGCACGCATCAGGAAAACGCCAAGCACAAAGACCAGCAATACCGACGGCGAAGGAACTCCCCCCCCTGCCAACCACAATGCCCACAAGGTGGGCCACAGCAACAATAGCGTGCCAATCGGCTTATCGATACGCATCAGATGGCAATAGGCCTGCCATTTGCTTTGAATCACGCTCCCTTCCAAAGTTCTTTCTCCCCTAATTATGCCGGAGTGCCCTTTTCCACCGCATACAGTGGAGAGGCCGGTAGAAACAGTTCCGTCAGTAACAATGGCTTTCCCGCCAGACGGAGGCGAGAACGCCGCGCCCACAGATCCTTCTGCTGGCCAACATGGATATAATCACGAGTCAGGCTTTCACTGCTGAACAGATAACGGCCCAGTGGCAACGTCCCCAGATCGACCAACGCCAGATCCGGCCCGGTCAGTGTTTCCTGTGGGATCACCGTACGCCCCAGCAACCAAGGCTCGCCGTCACCCAGTAAGACGATCTCACGCAGCCAATAGCGCTCGCTATGTGGCAGATGAACCGCCTCTTCGGCAAGCTGGTCACGAGTGATGAAGCATTCACGCTGAGGTTCTACCTGCACGCGGCCACAATGGCGCTCAAAACGGCGGGTCATGGAACCTAACTCCATCAGCCAATCGCTAACGGCGGCAGGTATTGAGGAATGTTCAGACAGCCACTCAATAGGCGGCAGGATGGGCTCCCTAATGTCAGACATTATGCTACTCCAGGCCGGAGGCTACGTGCCGCGCCAAGCCATACAAACTGTTAACAGAAATTCATTGTAACGCAGAAATGCAAAAGCGGCAGGCAGATTCGTGACGTAACGCGCCCCCCATTATCAGGGGGTAAAACGGCAGGCTGCCGTAGTGGAAGATATCATAACGCGAGGGAGTTCGCGCTGTTGGCGCCAAGCTTGAGCAAGAAAGCCCCCGCCTGCTGGATGTAAGTGACTTGCAGATGAAAAAAGGTGCGCCAAAGCGCACCAATCATCAAGCCAGCATCAGTAGCGTGGGGGATTACCCCTTGCCTTTCACGCTGCCAATAAACGTTTCACGAGCGGTGGTGGAACCCAGTTTTTCGGCCTCATTCATCAGTTTCAGCGCTTTATCGATATCCCCCGCCTTGACCGCCTGTTTAATGCCGTTATTGAAGTAAGCCTCGGTGTCATTGAGCATCGGCTCTGCCGGTGCGGTAGCAACCGGTGCTGGAGCCGCAATTGCCGGAGCGGTGGCCCCCACTACGACCGGTGGCGTTGCCGGAGCCGATTGCAGCATGCCGATCATGATATTGCTGGCGCCTTGTTCTGCCGTCACCTTCAGCTTCAACGTGCCGCTGGTGCTGTGGCTGGCGATCGGATCCGGGATGTCCGGTACCGCGTTACCCACCCCTTGGGCGTAGGCTTTGGCTGGGTTGGTCAGGGTGGTGGTTTTAGCCAGATCCTGCTGAGTGGTGTACACCAACAGATAAATCTGTTTTTGCCCCAGCGCCGGAGTCAGTTTCAACGTGCCCTCCAGCCGATCGGCAGACATCACGCCCGGTGGCTGGTAAGCGAAATAGCTGCTCGGATAATAGGCCGCCGGGCGCATATGTTCATCCAGCACCAATACGCTTGGGGCATAGATTGAGTTTTTATTGGCCAGACTGCTCAGTTGGATTTCCAGCGATCCCCGATCGGCTGGCAGCGCAAATGCGGCAACGGCCCCCTGGATCTGGCCCTGATTGATCTGTGGGCTGACGTTATTGAGTTGGACATCCTGGCTAACCGGCGGCACCAGCGGCTGCCAAGGCAAACTTTGCAGGGTGGCGGCACTGATGGCCGGAGCGACGGAAACATTGGCCGGGGTATCGGCATAGGTCGCCAGCGATGCGCCGACGGTCAACGCCAGAGACAGGCAGAATGACAGTAGATTTTTTTTCATTGTTATTACCCTCTCGCTTTGAGCGTGTATCCCGGCAGCGGGCAGGCAAGCGCACTACTGCCGGTTAAACGGTAAGAGGGAGGGCGTACAGGTGCCCTCCCGTCAAGCCAGTATTACCACCAGATTTCCATCTGGGCACCGAAGGTGACTTCGCTGTCTTTACCACGGCTGAAGGTATGCATGCTGGTATCGTTATAAGCCGTACCTGCGTTGTAGCCCGCACCGGAATCGTTGTTTGCGTAGCCCCACTTCTCATCCCAGTTGGCGTAGGTCGCGAAGACACGGATCGCCGGACGTGACCAGATGCTGTTACCCGCTTGCCACTGTTGTGCCAGGGTGACTTTGTATTGGCCGTTACGATCGCCAGTACGTTGAGACTTCACGTTGTCGTAGCCAACTTCCATCAGGGTGCTCATGATTGGCGTCCATTTGTACATTGGGCGCACGCCCACGGTGTACCAGGTGGTGCCGTTGTCATTATCGCGGTTAACGTCCTGATACATGGCAACGTACATCATTGCCCAATCATCGTTGAAGTCGATGGCACCGTGATCCAGCACGCGGATCATCTTGCCGTTGTCATCAATGGAAGCCCCTTGGCTACGGCCGTTGTTCTGCGCAGTCATGGAATCGGTAGCGTACTGCACCACAAACTTGTTGTAGCCGCCCAGGATGCTCTGGGTATGCTCCGCAGTAAACATCCAACCGTCTTTGCTTGCCCCGTCGGCCAGGTGGTAATGGTCTTGCGCGTTTGCACGGCCATAATCCACACCCAGTTCCAACGTACCGCCCGGGTTCAGCTCAAGGCCAGCCAAACGCAGATCGTAGGTATCGTTGACGGTTGGACGCTCATCACGTTCATTGTCGATATAACCTAAGGAACCACCAGATTCGGTGTTACGAGTCACGGCAGCAGACAGCTTGCCGAAGCCCAGATCGATATTT
The DNA here is from genome assembly GCF_046269175.1 of Serratia sp. J2. Taxonomy (NCBI): domain Bacteria; kingdom Pseudomonadati; phylum Pseudomonadota; class Gammaproteobacteria; order Enterobacterales; family Yersiniaceae; genus Serratia; species Serratia sp. J2. The sequence continues at coordinate 40,592 of NZ_JBKABN010000026.1, read as the reverse complement.
TCCAGACCGGCACCAGGACCTGAAATGTCCCAGTAGTAGAAGTCGATCATATGGACGTCATGACGTTGATAGAAGCGTTTACCGGCCCACATGTTGGCACCTGGCAACGCGTCGATCAGGTTTTTACCCTGCACGTTAACTTCACGGAAGGCCGGGCTGGTAGATTCCCAGTCAGACTGTTGCGACACGGAATAGGCCACGTTAGTGTCGAAGTAGAAGCTCTTGTCGCCCTCTTTCCACACTTCCTGGCCCAGTTTCAGTTCCGCATAGGTTTCACATTCGTTACCCAGACGGTACTTGCTGCTGGCTCCGGTTGCCTGGAAACACTGTTGTTCACCACCGCTGCCGGTCCAACCGATACCGGAACGTGCGTAGCCGTGGAAATCCACCGCCATCGCTGATGAGGATAAGACACCGGCGGCGACAGCCAGAGTCAGAGGAAGTTTGCGCAGAGTAGTCATCATTATTCTCCTGTTATACAGACCTTGATGCTTTAAACACCCGGTTCCTGATGCAGCCGTTTACACGCCGTCCCATCCTCACGGAACAGGTGGCAGCGGTGTGGCGGCAGGCCGATGGCGAATGTTGCACCTTCTTCTACCAGCACCACGTCGTTCTGGCGGTAAACCAGGTTTTGACGAATTGCCGGAATTTGGATATGGATTTGCGTCTCGTTGCCGAGCTGCTCCACCACCTGTACTTCACCCATCAATGTCACTTCAGATTCGGAACTCGGTAACAGATGTTCTGGGCGGATACCCAACGACAGGTTGGTCCCCACCTCAATGCCCTGCCCTTCAACCGGCAGCCATACCAATTGACGATTAGGCATCGGCAGTTCGATCTGTACCCGCAGCGCTTCCACACCGGTCACTTTCACCGGCAGGAAATTCATTTTCGGCGAGCCGATAAAGCCCGCGACAAAGCGGTTGGCCGGGTAGTGATAGAGTTCCAGCGGCTTACCGATCTGGGCCACACGCCCGGCGTCCAGCACCACGATTTTGTCGGCCAGCGTCATCGCTTCGACCTGGTCGTGAGTGACGTAAATCATGGTGCGCTGCAGCCGCTTGTGCAGACGTGAGATCTCAATGCGCATCTGCACCCGCAGTGCGGCATCCAGGTTGGAAAGCGGTTCGTCCAGCAGGAATACATCGGGTTCAGCCACCAGCGTACGGCCAATCGCCACACGCTGACGCTGTCCACCGGACAGGGCTTTTGGGCGTCGGTCCAGCAAATGCGCTAATTGCAGCACTTCGGACACCTGATTAACCCGCTGATTGATTTCCGCTTTTTTGGCCCCGGCCAGCTTCAGGCCAAATGACATGTTGTCGGCCACGGACAGATGCGGATACAGCGCGTAAGACTGGAACACCATGCCGATACCGCGCTCGGAAGGCGGCACCTCATTCATCCGTTTTTCGCCGATGAACAGATCGCCAGAGGTAATATCCTCCAGCCCGGCGATCATGCGCAGCAACGTTGATTTGCCGCAGCCGGATGGCCCGACAAACACCACAAACTCGCCGTCATCGATAGTCAGATTGACGTCTTTGGAAATCACGACCTCGCCGAAGGCCTTATAAACGCTGCGCAGTGTGACGCTAGCCATGCGTTACTCCCCTGCTTTCGCAGTTAACATTTCGTGTGAAGATGGCGGAACCGAAGCCCGCCAAGACCCATTGATGACCCTCTTGCTGCGCACCGTACTGCCATGCCATAGGCTTGGTCGCCTCAGCCGGTGCGGCCGGCTGAGTATAAGGCTGTAGGTTGATCAGCGCTTCAAGGCATTGATCCTGATGGGTAATAAGTAAGCGAATAACGCCATTTTCCTGGCTGATCTGGTTCAGAACACCACATTGGATCACCGGGTGCTGACGCAGGGCCAACAGGGCCTGGCAGTAACGTAAGGTTGAATGGTGGTCGTGTTGCTGGCGGCTGATGGCCAGCGCACGGTGTTCTATCGCCACCTGTTGATACCAGTGGATTTCTCCTGCGGTGACCTGCTCCGGCGCTTCATGCCAAGGCATCGGGGTTTGTGCCCCCTGCGGCTCTTGCAGCTCCGCCGCGTGTGGCAAGCCCAACTCTTCGCCCTGATACAAACAGATAGGGGCGGGCAGCAAGGCCAACAGAGTCAGGAAAGCCTGCGCAGAACGCAGATCGCCTTGCCCCCAATGGCTGACCACCCGCGGCTGATCGATTTCGCCAGTGCTCCAGACTTTTTCGCCCAGTTGGTGGCGATGCGCATGCAATACCTCCACCAGCTTTTCGCAGCTAAACGGCACCACTTCCAGCGCCAGTGCGCTGCGGGCATAGTGCTGCTCGGGAGCGGCACTGCGGCAGATACGCTGAGTGCCTTCACTGTGCCAAAGTGACAGCCCGTGCCCGGCCACTTCCGCTCCAGCCTCAGGTGATAGCGCCAGCGGCAATAACAACCCGTCCACCGCCAGTGCTTTCAGATAGGGCAGCGCCGCCATCATGCCGTGTACGTCGCCCACACCATCGCCGTTTCCATCGCGGAAACTGACCGGATGGATCTGGTACAACGTGGGGTGAGTAGCGGTACGCACTGGTGACATAGGTCAGGGTTCCTGCAGCGTTAGGCGGTAAAAATCAATGTTGCCAATAGTGAGGTAATGGCAAGGAGGGGTAATCATCCGTAACAGGATTTTTCATGGGGGAGGAGATGGGAGGATGAGAGAACGACGATGCGCGGCGAAAGTTCCCGGCATAAGGCAAATCTGTGATCTTCCTTGCAAAAATAGCCCTGCCTTTTAGTGTCCGACACCACAGAATAGGGCGGTTTGCTAGCTGGATCACACTACTCAGGCATGGGGCGTAGACGGGGGGAGGATGAGAACACAGCGGGTTGTGACCCACTATTAGCGCGTAACCGCTCTCCTTACCGCAGTCCCCACAGAAGGATTGGATTTATGAATCGCACAATGACAACAACCGTACGCACGCTGGCGCTTTCAGCATTAACGACGCTGGTGCTCTCCTCCTCCGCTTTCGCCAAAATAGAAGAAGGCAAACTGGTTATCTGGATCAACGGCGATAAAGGCTATAACGGCCTGGCCGAGGTAGGTAAAAAGTTTGAGAAAGACACCGGCATCAAAGTGACCATCGAACACCCGGACAAACTGGAAGAGAAGTTCCCGCAGGTTGCCGCTACCGGTGACGGCCCGGATATCATCTTCTGGGCTCACGACCGTTTTGGGGGCTACGCGCAATCGGGCCTGTTAGCAGAAATCCATCCTTCCAAAGCCTTCCAGGAAAAAATCTATCCGTTCACCTGGGATGCGGTACGCTTTGACGGCAAGCTGATCGGTTACCCGATCGCGGTGGAAGCCCTGTCGCTGATTTATAACAAAGACCTGATCAAAGAAGCGCCAAAAACCTGGGAAGAGATCCCGGCGCTGGATAAAGAGCTGCGTGCCAAAGGCAAAAGCGCCATCATGTGGAACCTGCAAGAACCCTACTTCACCTGGCCAGTTATTGCCGCCAATGGCGGTTATGCCTTCAAGTTTGAAGATGGCAAATACAACATCAAAGACGTGGGCGTAGCCAACGCCGGTTCACAGGCTGGCCTGCAGTTCATCGTCGATCTGGTGAAAAACAAGCACATCAACGCCGATACCGACTACTCGATTGCCGAAGCCGCCTTCAACAAGGGCCAGACGGCGATGACCATCAACGGGCCTTGGGCCTGGACCAACATCGAGCAAAGCAAAATCAACTATGGCGTCACGCTGCTGCCAACCTTCCAGGGCAAACCGTCCAAGCCGTTCGTTGGCGTGCTGACCGCAGGCATCAACGCCGCCAGCCCTAACAAAGAACTGGCGACCGAGTTCCTGGAGAACTACCTGATTACCGATCAGGGCCTAGCTGACGTTAACAAAGATAAACCGTTGGGTGCCGTGGCGCTGAAATCGTTCCAGGAACAGCTGGCAAAAGATCCGAAGATTGCCGCCACCATGCAGAACTCGCAAAACGGCGAAATCATGCCAAACATCCCGCAGATGAGTACCTTCTGGTATGCGATGCGTAGCGCCGTGATCAACGCCATCACGGGCCGCCAGACGGTGAAAGCCGCACTGGAAGATGCTCATACCCGTATCACCAAGTAATACCCTGGCCATTGGCGGGCTGTGATGCCCGCCTTTGCCCTGCTGTGTGAGAGGCCGTTGGCCTCTCGCGGTAACACCTGAAAGGAAAGCCCTATGCAACTTGCTCACGCCGGAACATCCGCGCGAAAAAAATCGAAGTGGTGGCAGAGTGACATACTGAAATGGCTGATTGTCGGCCTGTTCAGCCTGGTAACCTGCTATCTGATTGTGGTGATGTATGCACAGGGAGAATATCTGTTCGCCATCCTGACGCTGGTGTTGGTCAGTGCCGGGCTCTACGTGTTCGCCAACCGCCGTGCCTATGCCTGGCGCTACGTCTATCCTGGCGTCGCCGGAATGGGGCTGTTCGTCCTGTTCCCGCTGATTTGCACCATCGCCATCGCCTTTACCAACTACAGTAGCACCAACCAGCTGACCTTCGAACGCGCTCAGTCGGTGCTGATGCAACGCCAATTCCAGACCGGTAAAACCTTCACCTTTGGACTGTATCCGGCAGAAAACCAACAGTGGCGTTTGCAGTTAACTCATCCAGATAGCGGCCAACTACTGATATCCGCGCCGTTTAGCCTCAACGCCAGTGAGCCACAAACGTTGAAATTGGCGGTTGAAAGCGCTGAACCCGCCGGTGAGCGCGCTACGCTGCGCGTGATCACCCAGAATCGCCAGACGCTGAGCCAGATTGTTGCCATCCTGCCAGAAGGTGGCGAGTTGCGCATGAGCTCCCTGCGCCAGTTCTCCGGCACCAGCCCGTTGTACACGCTAGCCAAAGACGGCAGCACGCTGACCGATAACCAGACCCAGGTACAATATCGCCCTAACCCGGAGATCGGTTTTTATCAGGCCGTTAACGCCGAGGGCCATTGGGCGACCGACACCCTCAGCCCGGGTTATACCGTCACCATCGGCTGGAAAAACTTCTTACGGGTGCTCAACGATGAAGGCATCCAGAAGCCGTTTATCTCCATCTTTGTCTGGACCATTATTTTCTCGGTGATGACCGTGATCCTCACCGTGGCCGTAGGCATGGTGCTGGCCTGCGTGGTGCAGTGGGAAGCGCTAAAAGGCAAAGCGGTGTATCGGGTATTACTGATCCTGCCCTACGCGGTGCCTTCGTTTATTTCCATTCTGATTTTCAAAGGGTTATTTAACCAGAGCTTCGGTGAAATCAACCTGATGCTCAACGCGCTGTTCGGCATTAAACCGGCCTGGTTCACCGATCCACTCACCGCCAAAAGCATGATCCTGGTCGTCAATACCTGGCTGGGTTATCCGTACATGATGATCCTGTGTATGGGCCTGCTGAAAGCCATTCCCGACGATCTGTATGAAGCCTCGGCAATGGACGGCGCCAGCCCGATGCAGAATTTCTTCCGTATCACCCTGCCGCTGCTGATCAAGCCGTTGACGCCGCTGATGATTGCCAGCTTTGCCTTCAACTTTAACAACTTCGTGCTAATCCAACTGCTGACCCGCGGCGGACCAGACATGATCGGCACCACCACACCGGCCGGCTATACCGATCTGTTGGTGAGCTACACCTATCGCATCGCGTTTGAAGGCGGTGGGGGTCAGGACTTCGGGCTGGCGGCGGCCATTGCCACGCTGATTTTCCTGTTGGTTGGCGCACTGGCGATCCTGAACCTGAAAGCCAGCAAAATGAACTTTGACTAAGGGAGAACGACAATGGCCATGGTGCAACCCAAATCCCAGCGCGTACGCCTGTGGATCACCCATATTCTGATGCTGAGCTTTATTGCCCTGATCATGTTCCCGTTGCTGATGGTGGTGGCGATTTCGCTACGCTCCGGTAACTTTGCCACCGGCAGTCTGATCCCGGATCAAATCTCTTGGGATCACTGGCGGCTGGCGCTAGGGATGAGCGTTACCCAGGCGGATGGCAGCGTCACTCCACCGCCTTTCCCTGTACTGTTATGGCTGTGGAACTCGATTAAAGTCGCGGCGATCACCGCAGTGGGGATCGTGACGCTCTCTACCACCTGTGCCTACGCCTTTGCCCGCATGCGTTTTCGTGGCAAAAGTACCCTGCTGAAAAGCATGCTGATCTTCCAGATGTTCCCGGCAGTGCTGTCTTTGGTTGCACTGTATGCCCTGTTCGATCGTCTGGGGCAGTACATTCCGTTTATCGGCCTCAATACCCATGGCGGTGTGATATTCGCCTATATGGGCGGTATTGCGCTGCACGTCTGGACCATTAAAGGCTACTTCGAAACCATCGATAACTCGTTGGAAGAAGCCGCCGCCCTGGACGGTGCCACGCCTTGGCAAGCGTTCCGCCTGGTGCTGCTGCCCCTTTCAGTCCCGATCCTGGCGGTGGTGTTTATTCTGTCGTTTATCGCGGCAATCACCGAGGTGCCAGTAGCTTCACTGTTGTTACGCGACGTAAACAGCTACACGCTGGCCGTCGGCATGCAGCAATATCTGAATCCGCAGAACTATCTATGGGGTGACTTTGCCGCCGCAGCGGTGTTGTCCGCCATTCCGATCACTGCAGTATTCCTGCTGGCGCAGCGCTGGTTGGTCGGTGGCCTGACGGCGGGAGGGGTGAAAGGTTAATTTATGCCACTGCAATACGTTTGATGTACTTTGTTTCTCTCTATGAACTGTGTCTTTGGCGGCCTTCGCTGGGCCGCCATTTTTATGGTTACTCCCGCTTCAGCCGATCGGTATTGGCCAGATACAAGGTCACCACCAGTAATAATATGGCGCCGGAATAAACCAGCGTGTCGAAAGGGTTCTCATGATCAACGATGATCAAACGAATAATCGCGGTGATGCCAATATAGATAAAGTAGCGTAGCGGGAAGTGATAGCCCGACTCAAAGTATTTAACAATCAAGGCAATAAATTCGAAGTAGAGGAAATAAATCACGATCCCCTCAATCAACTGGTACGAAGAAGACTCCTCGTTACTGACGAATAATACTTTCGCCAAATGAAAGGTTTCTTTGACCAAAAAAACTACCAGAATCGCCGCCAATAGCAGCAACCCCACGTTTAGTACCCGCTGTAGCCCTTTTGCGATCATCAATGATCGTGATGTTTTTGCCATGACTTCTCCCGTCGTTCGGCCAGTTATAAGTGCAGAAATGCCTAATGGGCTTTTTCCTAAAGTTGCCCTGAGGGTTTATCTTCAGGCGAACCACCCTATTTTCAATCAGTTGCATGAATTGATTACGCTTGTATATATTTGTAGCAAATTGAAATGTCCTCTATCATGGGCGCAGTCTCAGGCATTATGCCTCTAAATTCCCGTAATCTAGAAAGGAACTTTCATGCGAGCTAAACTCCACGCACTGGTCGCGGCAGGCCTTTTCACCTGTTCGTTTGCCAGCTACGCCGGCGGACTGGTGACTCCTGATAACGATCTGCGCAATGACCTCGCCTGGTTATCCGATCGCGGTGTGATTAACGTCAGCCTGTCTACCTGGCCGCTAAGCCAGGAAGAGATCAACTCGGTGCTGGCGCAAGCCAAGCCGGTGACCAACACAGAAAAAACCGTCATTGACCGCGTACAGCGCCGGGTGGGTGACTTAAAAGCCAATATTACCGTCACCGGTTATACCTCTACCGACAAGCCTGGCACGCCGCAGGGCTTCGGTCAGAGTCACTATGCCGACAGCAGCCTGACCATCGGCGCTGGCGCCAACGGTGAGTTCTGGGACGTGCGTCTGCAAGGTGCCGTGGAAGGCGATCAGCGCGTCTCCGATGGTTCCAAATTCAACCTGAACGGCTCATACGGTGCCATCAAAGTGTGGAACCAGTGGCTGTCATTCGGTGAAGTCTCTCAATGGTGGGGTCCTGGCTATGACGGCAGCCTGATCCGGTCCGACGCGGCACGCCCGGTGGCTGGCTTTATGCTGCAACGTGCCGATCAATCCCCGTTTGAAACGCCTTGGCTGTCCTGGATTGGTCGTTGGCAATATCAGATCACCGCAGGTCAACTGTCACAATATACCGCAGTACCTAACACCAAACTGATCGGTGGCCGTCTGACCATGATGCCAACCGACTTCCTGGAACTGGGTGCCTCACGCATTATGCAGTGGGGTGGCGATGGTCGTCCGCAATCCTTCAGCTCATTCTGGGACGCCTTTGCTGGCCGCGATAACGACGACTCCGGCCAAGGTAACGATCCGGGCAACCAGCTTGCCGGTTTCGACTTCAAGCTGAAAATGCAGCCGTTGATCGGTATGCCGGTCAGCCTGTATGGCCAGTTGGTGGGGGAAGATGAGGCCGGCTACCTGCCATCACAAAACACCTACCTGCTCGGCCTGGAAGGTCACCCAGAGTGGGGCCCAACCGTTATCAACTGGTATATCGAAGGGGCTGATACTCGCGCCGATATGAGCCGTAAGGGTTATGTTTATACACATCATAACTATAAAGACGGCTACTACCAGCAGGGTTACCCGCTGGGTCACGCTATGGGCGGTGACGGGCAAATGCTGTCCGGCCGTGTCGAACTGGTGCTGGACGATGGCCAGCGCTGGAGCACTCGCCTGGTGTATGCCAAGGTGAACCCGCTGAACCAGAGCATCAACCAGGCATTCCCGAAATCTGACACGCTGAAAGGCATTCAGTTGGGTTGGGGTTATAACTTCGCTTCACAAGTGAAGTTTGATACCAGCCTGTGGTACACCGATAACAACAACAGCACCGCCGATGACGTGGGTGCCGGTGTCAGCATGGCAGTACCAATCAATCTGTAATCCCTACAGATATCAAAAAACCCGCCGCGGCGGGTTTTTTATTGGCGGCTATTCAGAGCAACTTAACGCCAGGCTTTAAAGCGATTGATCAAGCCGTTGGTTGAGGTGTCGTGGCTGGTCACCGCTTCTTTACCCGCCAGTTCCGGCAGAATACGGTTAGCCAGCTGTTTACCCAGCTCTACGCCCCATTGGTCGAAGGTGAAGATATTGAGGATCGCGCCCTGGGTGAAGATCTTGTGCTCATACAGGGCAATCAGGCTACCCAGGCTGAATGGGGTGATCTCACGCAGCAGGATGGAGTTGGTTGGGCGGTTGCCTTCAAACACTTTGAATGGGGCAACGTGCTTGACCTCTTCCGGCGTTTTACCCTGTGCGGCGAACTCTTCCTCAACCACGTCCAGAGATTTACCGAACGCCAGCGCTTCCGTCTGTGCGAAGAAGTTCGACAACAGTTTGGCATGGTGGTCGCTCAGCGGATTATGGCTGATGGCCGGAGCGATAAAGTCGCAAGGCACCAGCTTGGTCCCCTGATGGATCAGCTGATAGAACGCATGTTGGCCGTTGGTGCCTGGTTCACCCCAGATAATCGGGCCGGTCTGGTAATCTACCGGATTGCCGTTACGGTCAACGTATTTGCCATTAGACTCCATGTTGCCCTGTTGGAAATAAGCGGCAAAACGGTGCATATACTGGTCGTACGGCAGGATCGCTTCGGTCTCTGCACCGAAGAAATTGTTGTACCAGATACCGATCAGCGCCAACAGCACCGGCAGGTTTTGCTCGGCAGGCGTCTGGGCAAAGTGCTTGTCCATCTCATGCGCGCCGCTCAGCAACTGCTCGAAGTTTTCAAAGCCCAAAGACAGCGCGATAGACAGGCCGATTGCCGACCACAGAGAGTAACGGCCCCCCACCCAGTCCCAGAATTCGAACATATTGTCGGTGTCGATACCAAACTCGGCCACCGCTTTACCGTTGGTAGACAGCGCGGCGAAGTGTTTCGCGACGTGCTGCTGATCGCCAGCGGTGCTCAGGAACCAGTCGCGCGCGCTGTGGGCGTTGGTCATGGTTTCCTGAGTCGTGAAGGTTTTAGACGCCACCAGGAACAGCGTAGTCGCCGGATCCAACGGTTTTAGCGTTTCGGCGATATGGGTGCCGTCTACGTTGGAAACAAAGTGCATGTTCAGGTGGTTTTTATAGGGGCGCAGCGCTTCGGTTGCCATATAAGGGCCGAGATCTGAGCCGCCGATGCCGATGTTGACCACGTCGGTAATCGGTTTGCCGGTGTAACCTTTCCAGTCACCACCGATGACACGGTCGCAGAACTGTTTCATCTTCGCCAGCACCGCATTGACTTCTGGCATCACGTCCTTGCCATCAACAATGATTGGCGTGTTGCTGCGGTTACGCAGGGCAACATGCAGCACGGCACGATCTTCCGTACGGTTGATTTTCTCACCGGAGAACATCGATTTGATCGCGCTTTGCAGGTCAGTTTCTTTCGCCAGTGCCTGCAGCTTCTCCAGGGTTTCTGCGGTGATGCGGTTTTTGGAGTAATCCACCAGCATCTGATCGTTGAAAGTGGCAGAGAACTTGGAGAAACGCTCACTATCCTGAGCAAACAGGTCACGGATCTGGACGTCTTTGATTTGTTCGAAATGTTGCTGCAGGGCTTGCCAAGCAGCGGTTTGACTAGGATTGATATTTTTCATAGCGGCGCTCTTATGCTTGAGAATGAATATGAGGTGATGGACCGATTGTAGCCTGTTCGCCTGTGATTATGATCTCTTTTCTTGCGATAGGCGTTAACTCTCAGACCGCCGCACCCCATTTTTACCTTTCCACAACAATCTGCTGATATTTCACCTAACAGCCTGTTATCACAACGCTGAAACGTCCCTCTCACCACGCTTTTCTCTTGATGCGCAGTCCGCAATATTCGGTCGCTCTGCTCCCCGCTGAGCGCAGATGAAAATCCCTCAGCGTCTTCCCGTTGACAGTAGCCAATAAACCCGTTATTCCTAACAGCCTACTTGCACATCCACTGTGCAAGCCAGAAGAGGCGCGTCGCCCAGGTAGAGTGTCAGAGGAGCCATTATCCGATGACGGCACTGGAGGGGGAGCGACGCCGAGGCGAGATGCTTACGGCAACCATCACGTCGGCTACAGGGGCTGAATCCCCTGAGTTGTCACCATGGGCTGCTCTGAATGAGCAGTCAGCAAGGTGGGGCGCTTCTGGGTGTATCGTAGCCTCAACCTCTACGCCTGCTCCCTGTTTACCGCTCTTCCCTTGTGCCAAGGCTTATGGAAATTAAATGCCAATTTGAATGGCGTCCCTGACACGAGGTTTTACATGACTCAAGCAGCACCCCAAAACGCAACCGTAGTAGCCAAATTCGGCGGCACCAGCGTGGCCGATTTCGAGGCGATGAACCGCAGCGCCGACGTGGTTCTTTCCAATCCCGATGTCCGCTTGGTAGTTCTGTCCGCCTCTGCCGGTATCACCAACCTGTTGGTGGCCCTGGCCGAAGGCTGCGACACCGACAAGCGCAACGAACAACTGGCCGAAATCCGCCGCATTCAATACGCCATTCTCGATCGCCTCGATAACCCGATGGTGGTTCGCGAAGAAATCGACCGCATGCTGGAAAATATCACCACGCTGTCGGAAGCCGCTGCGCTGGCCACCTCAGCCGCACTGACCGATGAACTGGTTAGCCATGGCGAGCTGATGTCTACCCTGCTGTTTGTGGAAATTCTGCGCGATCGTAAGGTACAGGCAGAATGGTTCGATGTGCGTAAAGTGATGCGTACCGACGACCATTTCGGCCGCGCCGTACCGGACAGCGCCGCGCTGACCGAGTTGGCTCAAACCCTGTTGAAGCCGCGCCTGCAACAGGCGTTGGTGATCACCCAGGGCTTTATCGGCTGCGAACCCAAAGGCCGTACCACTACGCTGGGCCGTGGTGGCAGTGACTTTACTGCGGCCCTGCTGGGTGAAGCATTAAACGTCAGCCGCGTGGATATCTGGACTGATGTTCCGGGTATTTATACCACCGACCCACGGGTGGTGCCTGCCGCCAAACGTATCGATAAAATTGCCTTTGAAGAAGCGGCGGAAATGGCCACCTTCGGTGCCAAAGTGCTGCACCCGGCCACTCTGCTACCTGCCGTGCGCAGCAACATCCCGGTCTTTGTCGGCTCAAGCAAAGATCCTGCCGCGGGTGGCACGCTGGTGTGCAATACCACGGAAAACCCGCCGCTATTCCGCGCGCTTGCCTTACGCCGCAAGCAAACCCTTCTGACGCTGCACAGCCTGAACATGTTGCATGCACGCGGCTTCCTGGCCGAGGTGTTCAACATTCTGGCCCGGCATAATATCTCGGTCGATCTGATCACTACTTCTGAAGTCAGCGTGGCATTAACCATGGATACCACCGGTTCCACCACCACTGGCGGCAGCCTGTTAACCACCTCTCTGCTCACCGAACTGTCCTCGCTGTGCCGGGTGGAAGTGGAAGAAAATCTGGCCCTGGTCGCCCTGATCGGCAACAAGCTGTCACAGGCCTGCGGCGTCGGTAAAGAGGTGTTCGGCGTACTGGATCCGTTCAATATCCGCATGATCTGTTACGGAGCCAGCAGCTATAACCTGTGCTTCCTGGTGCCGGGCGATGATGCGGAGCGCGTGGTACAAACGCTGCATCACAATCTGTTTGAGTAAGCTCCTCACCCTAACCCTCTCCTTTAGTGAGAGGGCACTGAACGTGCCACAGGTTAATATCTGCACCTACCTGTAGCCCCCTCTCCCCACCACAGTACAACAGGCATCCCTGGACGCCATATCGGGAGAGGGCCGGGTGAGGGGAGATCGATTGGCCTGAACTGAATCTACAGAGGCCCAGCGCACTGGGCCCACCACAACACACACCCGTTCAATATTGGCAAAGGATAACCCCTCTCATGCTGGCAAAAATCACACGCTTATTCCCATTATGGGCCGTGCTGCTGTCCATTGCGGCCTACTACACCCCGTCGACCTTTACCGGTATCAGCCCTTACGTCAGTACGCTGCTGATGCTGATCATGTTTGCCATGGGCGTCACCCTGCGCCTGGATGACTTCAAGCGTGTTCTGTCGCGTCCCGGTCCGGTAGCGGCGGGGATCTTCCTGCATTACCTGATTATGCCGCTGGCCGCCTGGCTGCTGGCGATGCTGTTCCGTATGCCGCCGGATCTCTCCGCCGGTATGGTGCTGGTAGGCAGCGTAGCCAGCGGCACCGCCTCCAACGTGATGATCTATCTGGCTAAAGGCGATGTCGCCCTGTCAGTGACCATTTCGGCCGTTTCTACGCTGGTTGGTGTCTTTGCCACCCCACTGCTGACACGCCTGTATGTCGATGCAAAAATCAGCGTGGATATCATGGGGATGTTATTCAGCATTCTGCAGATCGTGGTGATCCCGATTGGGCTGGGCCTGATCGTCCACCACAGCTTCACCAAAACCGTCAAGCGGGTTGAACCCTATCTACCAGCCCTGTCGATGGTGTGTATTGTGGCGATCATCAGTGCGGTGGTCGCGGGTAGCCAGAGTCATATTGCCTCGGTAGGCTTTGTGGTGATTATTGCGGTGATCCTGCATAACGGGATTGGGTTATTGAGCGGCTACTGGGGTGGGAAACTGTTTGGGTTCGATGAGTCCACCTGCCGTACGCTGGCCATTGAAGTCGGTATGCAAAACTCCGGACTGGCGGCAACGCTGGGCAAGATCTACTTCTCACCACTGGCCGCGCTGCCGGGTGCATTGTTCTCGGTGTGGCACAACCTCTCCGGCTCACTGCTGGCAGGTTACTGGTCAGGTCGCCCGATCAAGAAACAGGATTAATAGCAAACAGGCTCACAAGGGGCGTAGCATGCGGCGCCCCTACGGTCGACTTTGTCATCAATCTGAGGGCCATTAACGGCCCTTCATTCACTATGGCGTTCTAGGACTTTCCTCCCAGTCACGGTCATCGTCTTTCTCATCCTGATCAAGCGCGTTATAGGCCACCGCGCAGAACAGTGAGTTAAGCCGCTTCATATCCCCCAACAACGCCAGATGCAGCGAGCTGGTTTCGATACTTTGCACGTTTTGCTGATGCAGGCGATCGACGTGCGCATGGGCATAACGACGATCCAGAATGCGGAAACGGTGCTTGGAGCGGCGTAACCGCTTGGCACTGGTGATATCACCGGAGAGAAACACCGACAGGCTAAGGCGCAGATTGTCAGTCAACTTTTCATGCAGTTGGTCCAGTTCGGCCAGGCCTTCGGCGGAGAACGAACTGCGCGCGCCATGTGATTGATCCGCCACGTCACTAGCCATACGTTCGATAATATCGCCAGCCTGCTCCAGGTTGAGGGCCATTTCGATGATCTCTGCCCAACGGCGCGAATCCGCCTCTCCCAGGTCTTCCTTCTGGATCTGCGCCAGGTAGAGTTTGATGGCGGTATACAACACGTGAACGTCATCGTCCAGACGGCGAACTTCTTTGGCCTGGATGCGCTTACCATGCAATACCTCATGGTGCAGGATCATCATATGTTCTATTACGTCCCCCATCCGCAGGGTTTCGCGCGCCGCATTAGCCAGTGCCAAACTTGGCGTATCCAGGGCACTGACGTCGAGGTGGCGTGGCCGCAAACGGGGATCTTCCGTAGGAGCATCGACGATCCACGTTTCGCACAAGCGCGCCATCGGCCCTGACAACGGCACCTGTAGCAGACAACGCACCAGGTTGTAGAACATGTGGAAATAGATCACCAACTCTTCTGCATTACCAGGCAGCCGCTCAATACCGTGCGCAATCAGGGAAACAAACGGCAGCACCAGCGCACTGCCCAACAGTTTGAACAACAGGCTACCCAGCGCCACGCGACGTCCTGCGGCATTCTGGCCGCTGGTGTTCAACATCACCAACAGGCCGCTGCCCAGGTTGGCACCAATCACCAGGCACAGCGCCACCTGTAGAGAAATCACGCCCGAGGCGGTCAACGTCGCGGTTAACAGCACCGCTGCCAGGCTGGAATAGCTGATGATGGCGAACAAGGCACCGATCAGCGCGTCAAGCATCACATCGCCGGTCAATGACGAGAAGATCACTTTGACGCCATAGCCCTGTGTGATCGGCGTAGCGGCGGCCACAATCAGTTCCAGCGCCAATACAATCAGGCCAAGACCAATGGCGACTCGGCCCATCTGACCTACGCGGGTTTGCTTGCGGCTAAGGAATAAAATCACGCCGACAAAAATCAGCAGCGGCGAAAGCCAGGAGAGATTGAACGTCAGCACCCGCGCCATGATCGCCGTGCCAACATCGGCCCCCAGCATAATCACCAGCGCAGGCCCAAGACCCACCAGCCCTTGAGCCACAAAAGAAGAAACCAGCAACGCCGTCGCATTACTACTTTGCACCAACGCGGTTACGCCAATACCTGCCACAAAAGCCAGCGGTTTTTTCTCTATGCTGCTGCTCAGAACCTGGCGCAAATTGGCACCATAGACCCGCATAATGCCGGTACGAACGATGTGAGTTCCCCATACCAGCATGGCAATGGCGGAAAGCAGATTAAGAAGGGTCAACACGGAAGGCTCACTCCATTGACGCCCGGCAGGCACCACAGGCTATCCCGCCTGCCAGACGCCAGTTAAGCAGGACAGCGGCAAATCGCTTATTGCTATCAAGAAGGAATATCCAGAGGGGGAGCTATCAATCATTGCGATAGCGAAATGATGCAACTACCCGGAATATAACAGTTTCCAATTGTAGCCTAATTTGGTTGCCCTCGGGCGAAAATTGGCCACAAACGCGCAAAAACTGTGCAATATCAATGAACTCTGACAGACGAGTGTTATTCTAATCGTCACACTTCAACCCTTGGTAAACAGAGCTGATGGAACACCCTGGTTTTGCAGCCATTATCGTTGGCGGCGGCGTTGCGGGCTGCACTGCAGCGCTATTATTGGCACGCGCGGGCATCAGTACTTTGTTACTGGAGCGGGGTACTCAGGCGGGCAGTAAAAACGTTAGCGGTGGCAGGTTATACTCCCATGTCCTGGCCAATCTGCTGCCGAATTTTGCCGCTACCGCCCCTCTGGAACGTCATATCACCCAAGAAAGACTCTCAATGGTGAGCGGCAATAGCGCGGTGACACTCGATTATCGCCATACCTTGCCCTGTTCCTACAGCCTGCTGCGCGCCCGTTTCGATCCCTGGCTGATGGCGCAGGCGGAGGCCGCCGGGGCGCAATGCCTGACCGGAACACAGGTCGATGAACTGATCGTGCAGCAAGGCCGGGTGGTCGGCGTTATGACGGCGGGTGAAGCGTTATACGCCAATACGGTGATCCTGGCAGAAGGGGCCAATACGCTGCTTGGCGAGCATGCAGGATTGCAGCCAAAGCCACCAGCAGCAACGATGGCGATCGGCGTGAAAGAGCTGTTGGCACTGCCGCGCGAACGGTTGGAAGAGCGTTTCGCACTGGAGAATAACCAAGGTTGCGCCTGGCTGTTCGCTGGCCAGCCCACGCAAGGGAAAATCGGCGGGGGTTTCCTGTATACCAACCGCGATAGCCTGTCGCTCGGCGTGGTGTGCAATCTTTCCAGCCTCACAGAAAGTAAAATCGCCCTGCCGCAGATGCTGCAACAGTTCAAACAGCACCCTGCCGTGCGGCCATTGCTGAAAAATACCGAGTTACGGGAGTACAGCGCCCATCTGATCCCCGAAGGGGGAGCGGAAAGCATGCCACCGCTGTTTGGCCCTGGCTATCTGCTGGTCGGCGATGCAGCCCGGTTATGTATCAATACCGGGCATACCGTGCGAGGTATGGATCTGGCAATGCTATCGGCACAGGCAGCAGCGGAAACCTTGATTGCCGGGCAAGAGTTGCAGCATTATCCCCTACGGTTACGGCAAAGTTCGCTCTGGGCGCTGGTCCAGCAGTATCGGCGTCTGCCGGAGATGATGTTGCAATCGCCCCATTGGTTTAGCCGTTACCCGCAGTTGGCAGCCGACGTGCTGCAAGAGATGTTTGAGATCAATGGAAATGCCCCTACGCCGTTGCGTAAGCTACTATGGCGCCACGCGCGCCGCATCGGCCTGAAGCAATTACTGAAAGATACCGTCAATGGAATGCGCAGCCTATGAACCAGCCCGATCTAAGCCACAACCATTATCAGGGGGATCACGCCGATCCACACATCATCCTGGCCGATGCACAGGATCGTACGATGCTGATGCGTTTGGTGATCGCCTGCCCCGCCGGGCTGTACCAGTTCCAGCCGGATGGCAGCCTGCGTTTCGACGTACAGGGTTGCCTGGAATGCGGTACCTGCCGCCTGCTATGTGGGGAAGAAACCATCACCCGTTGGCGCTATCCGCAGGCGGGCAACGGGATTGAGTTCCGCTTCGGTTAAAGGGCGTTGGCCAGAGCCTCTAGCACCTCGTGCATATCACCCACAATTCCTACGTCAGCCTGGGCAAAAATGGCCGCCTGTGGATCCTGGTTGATCGCCACAATCAGCTTGCTATGGCGAATACCGATGGCGAACGCCGGAGCACCAGAAACCCCAGCAGCAATGCACACTTCGGGAGCAATGATGGCACCGGACATGCCCAGCAAGCGATCCATCTCGCACCAGGCGTTCATCACTACCGGCCTGCTGGCGGCCAACTCTGCGCCCATGTTGGTCGCTAACTGCTGCATCTGGACAACCTGCTGGACACTGCCAACCCCTTCCCCGATGGCCAGTACATAGCGCGCCCGGCTCAGCGGTGACGCTGCGGGTTGCGGTGAACACGCCGAGGCCAGTATCCACTCGGCATCGGGTATATTGGCTGGCTTAAAGCGTTTGGCTACCACCGGGCCTGGCACTATTTCAACGTTTACCGCACTGCTTCGGGCCACGCTCAGGCACCAAGGCTCCCGTACCATCGCCAGCTCGGCGGTGAGATTGTTGCCATAGACGGCTTTGGTTACCCGGCATTCGCTGCCGTTAATTTGCGCCTGTTCCACCGCACAACAGGCAGAACCGCCACTCCGGCAGGCCAGACGCGTGGCCAACTCGCCACCTTCATCGCCAGCAAACAGCAGTAATCGCGGTGCGAAAGCTTGCCGCATCTGCTCCAATACCGCTAATCGCGTCTCTGCCAGCCGGGGAGCGCTAACCCAACGTATTTGAGCCACCTCGCCGTCCAGGCGTGGCAGACTCTGTGGCACCTCATCGCTGAATAGCCAGAGCTCCAGGCTCTCTGCAGCAAGCTCGCTCAGCCGCAAGAACTGATTAATCTGGCTGGCCTGCGTTGGAAAGTTGGGGGCATCCGCATCCAATATCAGTGCAATATTCATCATGGCCACCGTTCACCGAGATAATCCTGGCACAACCGCTGCACTTTCTGCTCCACGCTGTCCCCCTCAATCACTACCCCGGCGCGACGATGCTCCACATAGCTTAAGCCACACAATTGCACATCACTGACGGGTTGCTCCGCTATTGCCAGGTCGGTGGGTGACAGACGTTGGACCTGCCGTTTACCCGCCGCCAGCTTCTGCTTTAACGTGGGAACGCGTAACGCACTCGCCTGTTGCGAGTTCCCCACCACCAGCACTAAAGGAGGCATCACCGTCATCACCTCCTGCCCGTAAGCCGTTTGCCGAGTAACCCGTAAGGCCCTCACTTCTTCTGCCGCAGCTAATTGGCAAACGCCGGTGATACAGGGCCAGCCGAGGCGTTCTGCCAACAGCAAAGGCGTTTGGCTATTTTGCCCTTCCAGGCTTTGCGCCCCCATGACGATCACCTGTTGGGATCCCATATGCTGCTGATAGGACGCGATTAGGGCGGCAACCGTTGCAGGGTTAAAACGCAGATCCCACTCCGCAGGAGGCTCAATGCGTACCGCCTGCTGATATTCCAGTGCCATCAGTTGTTTCAGCGCCGGTTCGGCCATAGCATCGGCCACCGTCAAGACGCTCAGGTTAAGTTCCCTCTCATCACGTAGCATCAGCACCATTTCCGCCGCGCTTTCGTCATAGCCGCTTAACAGACGCCGGGCAAATCGGGTATCAATCTGCAACCGCTCATCGGGTTGCCAATCGCTTTTTGCCAACATGCCCAGATCTGGTGCGACCTTAATCGCCAACAGCAGGTTCATCCGTTTCTCCTGTCAGTGGGCGATTAACGGCTTTACCGAGGAGGCGCCCACCAGCGTCATATCCTTGGTTTCCGGTGCCCACATGATTGAGACCACCGCCCCCAGTACCAATACGCCCGTCAGGATCAGCATGGTGCCTTGCAGCCCCAACGAAAGCATCGACAGCGGCAGCAAAGCGGTGCCGATGGCCGAACCAAGCCGGCTCATTGAAGTGGCAAAACCCACCCCCAGTGAACGAATATCGGTTGGGAAACTTTCTGCCGGGAACACCCCAACCAGATTACTGACCGCCGAAATCGTCAGCGTAAAGATGGCAAACAGCAACAGCATCATCCCCTGCCCCGGCGGCACAAAGGCCAATGCCCCCAGGCTGGCAGCCAGGATCCAGAACGCACCGATCAGGAAGCGACGACGCGGTAGCCATTGGGTAAAGCCAATCCCCATCAAGGCCCCCACCATCAGCAGGCCATTGAGCAGCAGGTCGGTAGCAAAGCTTTGGTTCTGCCCCAGGGAGGTAAGGATAGAAGGCAGGAAGGTATAGATAGCGAAATAAGGGATCACCAGACAGACAAAAAACAGGCTGTTGAACGCGGTGCGTCGCCAGTAACGCGGCGAAAATAAGGTGTGTATATGACGTGCGGTTTCGACCGGAATTTCGTCATTAAGGATCACATGTGGACCAAAGCAGCGCTGCACCACCAGATGAGCCTCGGCGATGCGCCCTTTGCGCATCAGCCAGCGTGGCGACTCTGGCGTTCCAATGCGTAATAGCATAATCAATAACGCAGGCACCGCGCTTGAGGCCAACAGCCAGCGCCAGGACTCCGGCCCCAGATCGGCAAGGAAATGGCCAGCAAATCCGGCGGCGACGTAGCCTAACGTCCAGATCACGCTAAAGGAACCCAGCAGGACGCCACGATGCTTACGCGGAGCAAACTCGGCCAGCATGGTATGGCCTACGGCATAATCGCCCCCTAGCCCGATCCCGACCAATACCCGTAGCCAGAACAGCTGTTCCGGCGTAGTGGCGAAAAATTGCATCACGGAAGCCAACGTGATGATGACAAAACTGAAGCTGAAAATTTTCTGACGGCCAATATGGTCGGAAACCCAACCCAATACCAGGCTGCCAAGGAACAGGCCAATCAGTGCCGAGCTGCCGATCATTCCTTCCCAAAACGGCGTCAGCCCCATCTGCGGCTTGAGCTGGGCCAACGCAAAGCCGATCACTCCCAATACATAGCCATCGGTGAGGTGAGCGCCAAAGGTTAACCCCGCCATTTTGCAGTGAAAAGCGTTAAGCGGAATATCATCCATGCGCACTTGCCGAGGCAGCCGTGTTGTCATCGTTCCCCCCCAATGACTGTGCGAAAGGCCCGGCAAGCCGGGCCAGATAGGATTGTTATTTTTCAATCGGATAAATGGTGCCGGTGTTCATGATGCCATTCGGGTCGTACACCTCTTTCAGCGCCTTGAGGATGTAGTAGGCACTGCCGTGTTCATCCTTGGTCCAGTGCACGCGGTGTTTGCCGATGCCGTGGTGATGCACCATCGAACCGCCCTGCTTGATGGTCTCCTCCACGATGATTTTATTCAGTGGATTGTGATACTTGTCGATCTCTTCTTCAGGCTTGCAGTCCACCACGTTGTAGTCATACACAAAGTACATGTTGGTGCCGTTGATGTAGCTGTGTGACGAGTGGCCGCCCAGCATAGTGATATCACCGGCATGTGGGAACTCATCGCGGATGCGGCGGATCACATTCTCGTAAATCGCATTGATACAGCCCCAGTCGCCGGAAACCTCGGTAGTGAAGCCCATATTGTTGGTCTTCATGATCTGTACACGTTCCGCCGCCACTTTTTCCGGGCCCCAGTTCAGATTGTTGAACCAGGCTTCAATCAGCTTGCTGTCGACCTTTTTACATTCCGGATAGCGTTTAACGATCTCATCAATCCCCGCGCCGGTCGCCTGCGCAATCCCTTTGGCCCCTTCGGCCATAAAGATCAGCACACATTTGCCTTCGGCAAAGTGGGTAAAATGCTGGGTCCCGTCTTCTGCGTCATACAAGCGGGCAATGGAAGGGCGATAGCCTTCGACCATCACTTCCCGCAGGATATCGAAACCGGTTGGCATGTTATCGAGGATGTAACCGTAGAACAGGTTATTTTCCGGCATGTATTTGAAGATTTTCACCGTCACTTCGGTGATAAAGCACAACGCCCCTTCGTTACCGATAATCACATGGCGGATATCCGGGCCTGCGGCCCGGCGTGGCACGTTTTTAATCCGGGTGATGTTGCCGTTCGGGAATACCGCTTCCAGCCCAACCACCATGTCTTCGATCGCGCCGTACAGCGTAGAGAACTGGCCGATACTGCGTGTTGCCACCAGGCCGCCCATCTGGGCCAACGGTTTGGACTGCGGAGAGTGGCCGGTCGTATAACCCTGGGCACGCAATTGATTTTCCAACACTTCCAGCGGTACGCCGCACTGTGCCGTGGCCTGCATATTGCGGATATCAATGTTGATGACCTTATTCATTCCCGAGCCATCCAGCACCACGGAATTCTTCACTACCGTTTCCAGCCCGCCCTCGGTGGCCGAAGCCCCGGTGCGCGGTACGCCAGTAATGCCGTGCTTATTCATAAACGCCAACACATCGGACACTTGCTGAGTGTCGGCCAATTTAACCACGGCGGCAGGCAGTGGCTGGGTAAACACACCATGAATATCAGCATATTTTCGGAAACGGTCTACGCTGTTTTTCTGCAGCACTTTTTCGTCGGTAATCACCCGCTCTGGGCCAACAAGTTCTTTTAACTGAACAACAATTTCTTCACGGGACAGAGACATAAATAACCCTTCCTAAATTAAGAATAGATAAAATCGGCTTAAGTAAAATTAAAAGGAACCACCCATTAATTTAGCGAACCAAATAACCACCATCGACAACCAATAAATGGCCATTAACATAATCAGAGGCTCGACTGGCTAAAAATACCATCGCCCCCATCAGATCCTGCGTTTCCCCCCAACGATTAGCCGGAATATGGTCAAGAACACGCTTATTCGTTTCTGGATTTTTACGCGTTTCGACCGTAATATCTGTCGCATAATAGCCCGGTGCAATGCCATTCACCTGTATATTGTATTGCCCTAATTCATCGCAATAGGCCTTGGTAAAACCTGCCAACGCATGCTTAGTGGCCGAATAAGCCGGTGACCATTGGCCGCCCAGATAAGAGAACAGGGAACAGATATTAATTATTTTCCCCTGCTTTTTCGGGATCATGATTTTTGCCGCTTCATAGCTCAATTCAAAGGCAGCGGTCAGGTTGATATCGATCATCGGATCCCAGTCTGCGCGGCCAAAATCCAGCACCTTATTCAGCTTACAAATACCGGCGTTGTTCACCAGGATGTCCACCGAGCCGAAGGTCTCCAGACACTGGGCAATCACTCTGGCAGGCGCGCCTTTCTCAGTAATGTCCACCTGCATAAACTCAACTTTCACCCCTTGCTGCTCAATCATTTCGCGGGTTTGGCCCTTATCCATGATAAAGCTTGGAATGAACAGGTTGGCACCGGCTTTGGCCAACGCCATGGCAAATGCCTGCCCCAGACCGCTGTTGCCACCGGTGACGATCGCGGTTTTGCCTTTTAGCGAGAAGAAATCTAACGAGAACTCATTTAACGCGTTTATTGACATGATTTTGCCCCTTGGTCTGGAAAAAACGCAAAAAAAAAGAGAAAAGCAACCTCCCTGCACTTGGCAGAGAAGTTACTTTTCTCTTCATCTCTAGTAACTGGCAAAAAAAGTAACACATAGGGTCAAGGTTATTCCGTGACGCCTATCACAGTTTCATTTTTTCCAGGTCGGATTGATATTAAAATTTATTTATTTCGCAGTATCTCGGTGAATTACTACGCAATCAGATCCCACCTAATGTTCCCTACTTCAGTTTTGTGATAACTCTCACAGATGAATTATAGGTTGCCGTGCTATTTATTATCGCAGTTACTGAAAGAGACGAAGAGAAAAGTAACTTCCTGCACTGCGGGAAGCTTGCTTTTCTCTTTTTTTGTTTAACGCGATGTACTCAATAACGGTTAAAAGACGGGAATCACACCAAACATTAACCATTAATGGGTGTATTTATGCGGAACTTCACCATGGAAAAAAATAATTCCCACCGTTGGTTAACGCTGGCAATAATAAGTATCAGCGGCGGAGTAAGTTTCGATCTCGCCTATCTGCGTTATATTTACCAAATCCCAATGGCCAAGTTTATGGGGTTCTCCAATACCGAGATCGGCTTGATTATGAGCACCTTCGGTATCACCGCAATTATTCTGTATGCCCCTAGTGGGATCATTGCCGATAAATTCTCCCATAGAAAGATGATGACCTTCGCGATGATCGCCACCGGCCTGCTGGGGTTGCTGATGGCGGTCTATCCGCCCTTCTGGGTGATGATCCTGATCCAGGTCGCCTTCGCGATCACCACCATCCTGCTGTTGTGGTCGGTCTCGATCAAGGCGGCCTCGCTGCTCGGCAACCATGAAGAGCAGGGCAAAATCATGGGTTGGATGGAGGGGCTACGCGGTGTGGGTGTGATGGCCCTGGCCGTATTCACCATGTGGATTTTCTCGCTGTTTGCGCCGGAAAACCCCAACAGCCTGAAGGCAGTGATCCTGATCTACAGCGGCGTATATATCCTGTTAGGCATACTCTGCTGGTTCTTTGTCACAGATGGCTTTGTCACCAGTGACGAGAGCGAAAAGCCGCATAAATTCAGCCTGGGGGATATTCTCTCGGTGCTCAAAATCAGCACCACCTGGTATTGCAGCATGATTATCTTTGGCGTCTATACCATCTACGCCATCCTCAGCTACTCCACCAACTACCTGACCGAAATGTACGGTATGACCTTGGTCGCCGCCAGCTATATGGGGATTGTGATCAACAAAATCTTCCGGGCCATGTGCGGGCCACTCGGTGGGATCATCACCACCTACACCCGGCTGAAATCGCCAACGCGGGCCATTCAGTTGCTGGCGTTAGTCAGCTTGGCCACCCTGGCCGTCTTGCTGATCACCAACCAGAACCCGACCTCGGTCGCCGTGGGGATTGGCCTGATCCTGTTGCTGGCCTTCACCTGCTACGCCTCACGCGGGCTTTATTTCGCCTGTATCGGCGAAGCCAGAACGCCAAAATACATTATGGGCACCACCGTGGGGATCTGCTCGGTGATCGGCTTCCTGCCCGACGTGTTTGTTTACCCGGTTATCGGCCATTGGCAGGACACGCTGCCCGCCGCCGAGGCCTATCACAATATGTGGCTGATGGGGTTAGGGGCAACCTGCCTGGTCGTGGTGTTCACCTTCCTGCTGTTTAACAACATCAAGCGCGCCGGCGCCAAAAGCACAACAACACAGCCGGTCACCGAATAATTATCTCAAGGAGTTGCGACATGAAGAGCAAGTACCTGATGGGTGTGGACGTGGGCACCCAGAGCGCCAAAGTGGTGATTTTTGATCTGGACGGCAACGCAATTTGCGAAGGGAAACAGCAGTTACGCAAGATGGATATCCCGGCCCCGCTGCTGGCGGAACATCCGGACGACGATCTGTGGGATTCGCTTAAGGTGGCTTTCCGCCGCGCCATGCAGCGTTTTGGCGAACGTGGTGGCAAGCCGCAGGACATTCTGGCGATGGGCATTTGCATCGTACGCTGCTGCCGGGTGCTGTTGAAGGATAACGGTGAGCTGGCCTATCCGGTGATTAACTGGATGGACAAACGCCTGAACAAGCCTTACGAATATATCGATGCCTATCAGGGCGTGCGTTATGTAACGACAACTTCGGGTTACATCACTCATCGCCTGACCGGTGAGTTCAAAGACACCTGCGCCAACTACATCGGTTGGTGGCCGATGGACAATGACCGCCTCGATTGGAGCACCGATCCCGCCGCCTGGCAAAGCTGCAACCTGACGCGCGACATGGTGCTGGACGTGGTGAAACCCGGTGAAATCCTCGGCCACATCACTCAGCAGGTGGCGCAACAGCTTGGCATCCCCGCAGGTATTCCGGTGGTAGCTACCGCACATGACAAAGCGGTGGAAGCGCTGGGAGCCGGTTCACTAGATGAAGGCGTTGCGCTGATTTCCCTCGGCACCTATATCGGGGCCATGGTACACGGCCATGCCAACGTGAAGGACGCGCAAAACTTCTGGCCCTTCCAGGCTTCTATCCCAGGGCGCTACCTGTATGAGTGCATGGGCGTGCGCCGTGGCATGTGGACCATCAGTTGGTTCCGCGATCAGTTTGGCGCAGCCGCACTGTCGGATGCCCATGACGCCGGGACCAGCATTGAGGAGTTACTGAATCAGGAAGCAGAGCGCGTTCCTGCGGGTTGTGAAGGCCTGATCACCGTCCACGATTGGGCACCACCGTCTGAAGCGGAATTCCGTAAAGGGGCCATGATTGGCTTCGATGGCCGCCATACCCGTGCCCATATGTACCGTTCGGTGCTGGAGGGCATTGCCTTCACCATGAAAAACCATATGGACAAGATGGCGCTGGAGCTGCAAACCCCGTTCAAGCACCTGATTATTTCCGGCGGCGGGGCCAACAGCGATCTGTTTATGCAGATCTTTGCCGACGTGTTTGGCATCCCCACCAGCCGTAACGTGATGAAAGGTTCGGCAGCGGTGGGTTGTGCCATCAACGCCGGAATGGCGGTGAATGTCTTTAGCGATTACGAGCAGGCCGCGCAGAAGCTGGTACGAATGGGGGACAGTTTTGCACCGAATATGGCTAACCATCAGTTCTACAATCAGTTGAATCAGCAGGTATATCAACAGGTAAACAAACATCTGGACCCGCTGCTACAGGCACTCAGTCCGTTGGTCGACTAAAAGGCAGGGGCACCGGCATTCGGTGCCCTTACCCTTACAATTTCAACTTCCATACGTCGTGATTGGTGGTGGCAACGGCGATGGCCCCGGCATTCAGCGCGGTTTGCGCATCATCCTCATCACACACCAAGCCACCGGCAATGATCGGCAAGTCGATCTTTTCTGCCACCCAACCGAGCACCTTAGGCATGCAGCCCGGCAGGATTTCGATGCAGTCGGGCGTCGATTGCGCCACCTGTTTGTCGATATTGTGGAAGGAAATCGAGTCCATGATAAACAGCCGGTGAATGGTGTAGAAGCCTTGCTGACGCGCTGCCTTCACCATCGAGGCTTTGGTGCTGATAATGCCATCTGCCGCCGTGACGATTTTCAGGAAATTAATCACGATCTCCTTGTTGGAGCTGCCTTCCAGCAAATCAACATGCACAAAAGCATATTTGCCCGCGTCCTTCACCTGCTGCACGATGCGGCCAATATTGCAGATATTGCCGTACAGTACCGAGATGATCTGGCAGTCCGATTTGACCGCGATCTGCAGGCTTTCATTATCTTTTACCGCTGCGATCACCGGATGCAGCTTTAACAGTTCTTCGATAGACACGTTGTTCCCCTGTCTCTTTCAGCCTGCTGGCTGCAAATTAGTCCGCATCGTATCCCAGATTCGGGGCTAGCCAGCGTTCTACGTCGCCGATCTTCATCCCCTTACGCTGCGCGTAATCTTCGACCTGATCGCGCTGGATCTGTGCCACGGCAAAGTACTTGCTCTGCGGATGGCTGAAATACCAGCCGGATACCGCTGCCCCAGGCCACATGGCGAAGGACTCGGTCAGTTCCATGCCGGTATGGCGATTAACGTCCAGCAACTGCCAGATCTCCGCTTTTTCGGTATGCTCTGGGCAAGCAGGATAGCCGGGAGCCGGGCGAATACCTTGATAATTCTCACGGATCAGCTCTTCGTTACTCAGATTTTCATTGGCGGCAAAGCCCCAATGCCGCTTACGTACCTGCTCGTGCAGATACTCGGCAAAGGCCTCAGCCAAACGATCGGATAACGCTTTGACCATGATCTTGTTGTAGTCGTCATGCTTGGCATCATAGGCCGCCGCCAAAGCATCTTCTTCCAGCCCACCGGTAACCGCGAATGCGCCAAAATAGTCGGCTTTGCCGCTGCTTTTCGGGGCCACAAAATCGGCCAGACAGTAGTTCGGAAAATCGGTCTTTTCCGTTTGCTGACGCAGGTGGCGGCTAACCACCAGCACCTCTTCACGGCTTTCATCCCGGTAGACCTCCACATCATCCCCAACGCGGTTGGCCGGGAACAGACCGTAGACACCACGCGGGTTGAGGCTACCGTTAGCGGCCAACATATCCAGCATTTCGTTGGCATCCTGGAACAGGCGCTTGGCCTCTTCCCCTACCACGTCATCTTCCAGAATGCGTGGATACTTGCCTGCCAGTGACCAGGTCATAAAGAACGGCGTCCAGTCGATATAGTGGCGTAGCGTGTTAATGCTGGCCTCAACCGGGAACACCCCCAGCTTGTTCGGCACCGGTGGCTGGTAGTTTTCCCAATCCAGCACCATGGCGTTATCCCGCGCCTGTTGCAGGCTGACCGGCGGCGTACGCGGCTTTTTACGCCCGTGCTGGATACGCACGGTTTCGTACTCTTTGCGGGTGCGGGCGACAAACTCGTCCCGCTGGGTGTCTGACAGCAGCGCCGCAACCACGCCAACGGTACGCGAGGCGTTCTGCACGTAGGTAGTCGGGCCGCTGTAGTTCTGTTCAATCTTCACTGCGGTATGAGCCTTGGAGGTGGTCGCCCCGCCGATCAGCAACGGCAGAGTAAAGCCTTGGCGTTCCATCTCTTTTGCCACGTTCACCATTTCGTCCAGCGACGGGGTGATCAGGCCAGACAGGCCGATAATATCCACGTTCTGTTCGCGGGCGGTTTTCAGGATCTTGTCCGTTGGCACCATCACGCCCAGATCGATAATTTCGTAGTTGTTACATTGCAGCACCACGCCGACGATGTTTTTGCCGATGTCGTGCACGTCGCCCTTCACCGTCGCCAGCAGAATTTTCCCGGCGGTGGTGCCTTTCTGTTTGCTGGCCTCGATGTAAGGTTCGAGATAGGCCACCGCCTGCTTCATCACGCGGGCCGATTTCACCACCTGTGGCAGGAACATTTTGCCCTCGCCGAACAGATCGCCCACCACGTTCATGCCAGCCATCAGCGGCCCTTCGATCACTTCGATCGGGCGATCCGCCTGCTGGCGCGCTTCTTCGGTGTCTAACTCAATAAATTCGGTAATGCCTTTGACCAGCGAATATTCCAGGCGCTTCACTACCGGCCAGCCACGCCATTCAGCCTGCTGAACCGCCACTTCATTGTCTTTGCTGCCCCGGTATTTCTCCGCCAGTTCCAGCAGACGCTCGGTGCCGTCCTGACGGCGGTTGAGCACCACATCCTCAACGGCTTCACGCAGTTCGGTGCTGAGATCGTCATAGATCGCCAACTGCCCGGCGTTGACGATCCCCATATCCATGCCGTTGCGAATAGCGTGATACAGGAACACCGCGTGGATCGCCTCACGCACCGGATCGTTGCCACGGAACGAGAAGGAGACGTTGGACACGCCGCCGGAGATCATCGCGTGCGGCAGGTGGGTTTTGATGTCGGCGCAGGCTTCGATAAAGTCGACGGCATAGTTGTTATGCTCTTCGATACCGGTGGCGACAGCAAAAATGTTCGGGTCAAAAATGATATCTTCCGGCGGGAAACCCACGCGTTCGGTCAGGATCTGATAAGCACGGCGGCAAATCTCAAATTTGCGTTGGCGGGTATCCGCCTGGCCGACCTCATCGAAGGCCATCACCACCACGGCGGCACCGTAGCGGCGCACCAGTTTGGCATGGTGGATAAAGGCTTCTTCGCCCTCTTTCATCGAGATCGAGTTGACAATGCCTTTACCCTGAATGCATTTCAGGCCCTTTTCAATCACGCTCCATTTGGAGGAGTCGATCATGATCGGGACGCGGGCGATATCCGGCTCACCGGCGATCAGGCTGAGGAAACGCACCATCGCCGCTTCGGCATCGAGCATTCCTTCATCCATGTTGATGTCGATGATTTGGGCACCGCTCTCCACCTGCTGGCGGGCCACGGCCAGCGCCTCGTTATACTTTTCTTCTTTAATCAAACGTTTGAATCGGGCCGAGCCGGTAACGTTAGTACGCTCACCTACGTTGACGAACAGCGATTTGGCATCAATATTCAGCGGTTCCAGGCCGGACAGGCGGCAAGCCACCGGTAACTCTGGCAACTGCCGTGGCGGTACACCTTCAACCGCTTTAGCCATCGCGGCAATATGCGCCGGAGTCGTGCCACAGCAGCCACCGATGATATTGAGGAAACCGGCATGCGCCCATTCACCCACCTGTTTGGCCATCTCTTCGGCATCGAGATCGTATTCACCAAAGGCATTGGGCAAACCGGCATTCGGGTGGGCAGTGACATAGCTTTCAGAAATACGAGACAACTCCGCCACGTATTGGCGTAATTCATCCGGGCCGAGCGCACAGTTCAGGCCAAAGGTCAGCGGTTTGACGTGACGCAGCGAGTTGTAGAACGCTTCCGTAGTCTGGCCGGAAAGGGTGCGGCCAGAGGCGTCGGTGATAGTACCGGAAATCATGATCGGTAAGGTCACACCCAGCGCTTCAAACTCGGTTTCGACCGCAAAGGCCGCCGCTTTGGCATTCAGGGTATCGAAGATGGTTTCGATCATGATCAGATCGACGCCCCCTTCCACCAGCGCGCGGGTTGATTCGCGGTAAGCCTCTACCAACTGATCAAAAGAGACATTACGGAAAGCCGGATCGTTAACGTCGGGGGAGATAGAGGCGGTACGGTTGGTTGGGCCCAGTACACCAGCAACGTAGCGCGGTTTTTCCGGGGTGCGTGCCGTCCATTCATCAGCGCAAGCGCGAGCCAGCAAAGCGGCCTGGTAGTTAATTTCCGCGGACAGCGACTCCATATGGTAGTCGGCCATCGCGATAGTGGTCGAGTTGAAGGTGTTGGTTTCGAGGATGTCGGCCCCCGCCTCCAGGTAGCCGTTGTGGATCGCAGTGATCACCTCCGGCTTGCTTAGCACCAGCAGGTCGTTATTGCCTTTCAGATCGCTTTGCCAATCGGCAAAACGCTCACCGCGGTAGTCTGCCTCCTCCAGCCGATAGCTCTGGATCATGGTGCCCATACCGCCGTCCAACACTAAAATACGCTGCGATAGCTGCTGACGCAGTTGTTCCACTCGATTTATCACTGTAGCCCCTTCACACCCGATTATCCGCCCGACGACTTATTACCCCACATCCCAATGTTGTAGTGGCGCGGCACGCTGCGCCCGTCATGCATCCTGCAACTTGAAAGATGGAGGGTCTGACATCCTAGCACAGGTTATGGCGGCAAAGGTGCGAGCGGGTATTGAGAGTTTTTCAGGTTCGCCGAGCAACAGATCCGATGAGCGGAGAAGCAACTTGCAATTCATACACAAAAAACGAAAATGAATTCCATCATACGGAAAGCACAAGGTGAATCATGGCCACTCCCGTTCCCGCCAAGCGCGGTAAAAAACCCCGCGCCGCCGCCCCCGCCACCAGCACGGCGACCGGCCAGGTCCAGTCACTGACCCGTGGTCTGAAACTATTGGAATATATTGCCGAAGCGCAGGGCAACGTAGCGCTGACCGATCTAGCGCAGCAGGCCGGGTTGCCCAACTCCACCACCCATCGCCTGCTGACAACCATGCAGCAGCAGGGTTTTGTCCGTCAGGTAGGCGATCTTGGCCTGTGGACCATGGGGGCACATGCGTTTGTGGTGGGCAGCAGCTTCCTGCAAAGCCGTAACCTGCTGGCCATGGTGCATCCTACGCTGCGCCGCCTGATGGAAGAGTCGGGTGAAACGGTCAATCTGGCGGTGATGGATAAAGCCGAAGATCAGGCGGTGATTATCGATCAGGTGCAATGCACCGCGTTGATGCGCATGTCGGCCCCAATTGGCGGCAAGCTGCCGATGCATGCTTCTGGTGCGGGCAAAGCCTTTCTGGCCAGCATGCAAGACGATGAGGTAACCCGGCTGCTGCATAAAAAAGGCATGCACACCTACACTCCGCATACGCTAACGCCACATAACCTGAAAGAAGGGTTGGCGGTGATCCGCAAACAGGGATTCTCGTTCGACGATGAAGAGCATGCCCTTGGCTTACGCTGCCTGGCAGCCTGTATCTTTGACGAGCACCGCGAAGCCTTTGCCGCCATCTCCATCTCCGGCCCGGTATCACGCATTGCCGACGATCGCGTTACCGAACTGGGTGCGCTGGTGATCCATGCGGCGAAAGAAATCAGCCTGGAGTACGGCGGCGTACGGTGATTAGACGGGCGCAGCATTCGGCGCCCGACGTCATGTGCAAATCCCCGCTGTTATTTTTCTGTATCGCGCTGTAGAGACTTTGTTTCGCATCCTGCGAAAAGTATGAATTCGATCACAATTAGCGATCTTGCCACCGAAAGCCGATTGCAACCTTTGGTGCTTCCCTCGACAATGTTACCGATAACATGTTACCGGTAACAATTATCCATAAATAATATAGCCGCAGCAAACTATGACTCGCAGGTGGGGAACCAAACCATGATCAATAATCAGAATCGTGTTTACGTCATTATGGGCGTTTCCGGCAGCGGCAAGTCTGCCGTCGCCAGTGCCGTGGCCCAACGGCTATCTGCCAACTTCCTGGACGGTGATTTTCTCCATCCTCGCTGCAATATCCAGAAAATGGCCTCAGGTGAACCGCTCAATGATGACGATCGTGCCCCCTGGTTGGCTGCCCTGAACGACGCCGCTTTCGCCATGCAGCGTACCAATGCGGTCTCCATCATCGTCTGCTCTGCGCTGAAAAAACATTATCGCGATCGGCTGCGTGCCGGTAACGACAATCTGTCATTCATCTATTTGCACGGCGACTTCCCAGTGATCGAAGCTCGGCTGGCTGCCCGCAAGGGGCATTTCTTCAAACCCCAAATGCTGGTCACCCAGTTCGCCACGCTGGAGCAGCCGGGCCAAGATGAAAGTGACGTCCAGGCCATCGATATCGATCAGCCGCTGGATGCAGTGATTGCCGACACAGTGCGACATATCCAGAGCTTTCTGCCGCAAGAAGCCTGTGCATAACGAGATGTTCTGAACAACATAACTAGCCCTCGCCGCGCGCATTAGGGCTGCATTGTGAGGATGGTATGATTAACAGCACCCTGGCACGTGTAACACAACGCATCATTGAACGCTCAAAACAAACCCGAGCCGCCTATCTGGCGCGCATTAATGAAGCCCGTACGCAGACGGTACACCGCTCGCAGCTAGCCTGTGGCAACCTGGCCCACGGCTTTGCCGCCTGCCAGCCCGACGATAAAGCCGCCCTGAAAAACATGGTGCGCAGCGATATCGCCATCATCACCGCTTACAACGATATGCTCTCTGCCCACCAGCCTTATGAAAGCTATCCACAGCGGCTAAAGCAGGCGTTGCACAGCGTTGGCGCCGTTGGCCAGGTCGCAGGTGGTGTGCCAGCAATGTGCGATGGCGTGACTCAGGGGCAGGACGGCATGGAGCTGTCGTTGATGAGCCGCGATGTGATAGCCATGTCTGCAGCCATAGGCCTCTCCCATAACATGTTCGACGGCGCGTTGTTCCTGGGTATCTGCGACAAGATTGTGCCAGGGCTGGTGATGTCTGCCCTGTCCTTCGGCCATTTGCCTGCCATATTTGTGCCAGCCGGGCCGATGAGCAGCGGCCTGCCAAATAAAGAGAAAGTACGTGTGCGCCAGCTGTATGCCGAAGGCAAAGCCGACCGCCATGCGCTGCTGGAAGCCGAAGCCGCCTCTTACCATGGCATTGGCACCTGCACCTTCTACGGCACCGCCAACACCAACCAGATGGTGATGGAAGTGATGGGCCTGCATCTGCCCGGCGCTTCTTTCGTTCACCCAGACACGCCGCTACGCGATGCGCTCAATGATGCTGCCGCTCGCCAAATCACCCGCCTGACAGAAACCGCCGGTAATTACCTGCCGATAGGCCAATTGGTGGATGAAAAAGTGGTGGTTAACGGCATCGTATCGCTACTGGCCACCGGAGGATCGACCAACTTGACGATGCATATGGTGGCCATGGCTCGAGCAGCGGGCATCATCATCAACTGGGATGACTTCTCTGAGCTTTCCGACTCGGTACCACTGCTGTGCCGCATCTACCCCAACGGCCCGGCGGATATCAACCAGTTCCAGGCGGCGGGCGGTGTGCAATTGGTCGTGCGTGAGCTGCTGAACAACGGCCTGTTGCATCAGGATGTGCATACCGTCGCCGGTTTCGGCCTGGAGCGCTACACCCAGGAGCCTTGGCTGGATAATGGCCAGCTAGCCTGGCGCGAGGGAGCGGCAAGTTCGCTAGACGCGAACGTGATTGCCAGCCTAACCAAACCGTTCGAGCACCATGGCGGCACCAAGGTGCTGGCCGGTAATCTGGGCCGGGCGGTGATGAAGACGTCGGCGGTGCCTGCTGATAATCAGATTATCGAAGCCCCGGCGATCGTATTCGACAGTCAGCACGATATCGTCCCCGCCTTCGAAGCGGGCAAGCTGGATCGGGACTGCGTAGTGGTCGTACGTTTCCAGGGGCCACAGGCCAATGGCATGCCTGAACTGCATAAGCTGATGCCACCGCTCGGGGTATTGATGGATCGCGGCTTCAAGGTAGCGCTGGTGACCGATGGCCGCCTGTCCGGTGCTTCTGGCAAGGTTCCTTCCGCAATCCATGTCACCCCGGAGGCGTACACCGGCGGCATGCTGGCCAAAGTACAAAGCGGCGATATGCTCCGGGTGAATGGCCGCACCGGCGAGCTGCAACTGCTGGTCTCGGAACAAGAGCTGGCCCAGCGCACTCCCTATCAACCCGATCTGAGCGCTGAAAGGATCGGCTGTGGCCGTGAACTGTTTGGTGCGTTACGCAGCCAGCTTTCCGGGGCCGAACAAGGTGCCTGCTGTATCACGTTTTAATCCTGGCCATGGCCCAGTTTGCTGGGCCTGCTATCAGCCAGCCTGCGCGTACCCCGAAGGCAGACGCTGGCTGAAACGCCGCTTTTTACGGTAGGCAAACACATCCTCGACGTGCCCCTCCTTGATACGCTGCTGCAATCCTCGCCAGTAGTCCGCCTCGAACAGATCGCTGTGCATCTCCTCAAAGACCTTGCGGATACGCCGGTCGCCACACAGGAAATGGCGGAATTCTTCGGGGAAAACGTCGTTGGGTGAAATGCTATACCAGGGTTCACTGGCCAGTTCATCTTCCGGGTAGCGCGGCGGCGGAATATTACGGAAGTTCACTTCGGTCATGTAGCAAATCTCGTCGTAGTCGTAAAACACTACGCGCCCATGACGCGTCACGCCGAAGTTTTTGAACAGCATATCACCGGGGAAGATATTGGCCGCAGCCAGCTGTTTGATCGCATTACCATATTCTTCGATGGCGTCATGCATTTGCCGTTCATCAGCCTGTTCCAGATACAGATTCAGCGGTGTCATCCGCCGTTCCATATACAAGTGCTTGATGACCACCCGGTCGCCGAGATCTTCCAGCTTTTCCGGCACCTCGCGCTGCAACTCCGCCAGCAGTTGCGGGCTGATGCGCGCCTTATCCACTACAAAATTCTCATATTCCTGGGTATCGGCCATCCGCCCGACGCGATCGTGCTCTTTTACCAATTGATAACAGGCCATCACCTGCGCCTGCGTAACCTCTTTCTGCGGCGCAAATTCGTCTTTGATCACCTTGAATACCCGATCGAAGGACGGCAGCGTAAACACCAGCATCACCATGCCTTTCACGCCCGGCGCAATAATGAATTGCTCCTGCGACTGGGCCATAAAATTCAGGTATTCGCGGTAGCATTCGGTTTTACCATGCTTCTGGCAGCCAATCGCCATATACAGTTCGGCGGTGGTTTTACCCGGCAGGATCTCCCGCAACCATTCGACCATCGCCGCTGGTAATGGGGCATACACCATGAAGTAGGAACGGGCGAAGCCAAACACGATGCTGGCTTCGGCCTTGCTGGTCAGGCAGGTATCAATGAACAACGCGCCGGACTCGCTGTGGTGGATCGGCAACAGAAACGGGTAAACCCCGTCGGCCACGCGCAGCTTACCGACCAACCAGGCCGCCTTGTTACGGTAGAACAGCTCATTACCAATTTGGAACGTCGCTCCCGCTAACTGTTGGTAGCTGAAGGTTTGCAGTAAGGCTTGAGTGATATAGCGAATATCGCGTGGCAGATCTTCCCATGGCAGACGCAGCGGTAAGTCGATCAACAGGCTGTGAAGCATGGCGGCCAAATCACCGTTGGGGGTAAAATCACGGGCTAATGGCCTGGGGATATCACGAAAGCGCCGTTCAGGCTGCGAACTGAAAACGAACAGTTTGTCCGGGGTTAAATCCCGATGTTTGAACAGCCGACAGTAAACCGAGTTAAAGAAGCTTTCGGCAATCTCAAAACGCGGGTAGTCGGGCAACAGTTCGGTATAAACCGCCTTCACCCTATTAGGGAAGTCCGCATCGTAATATTTCTGCCCGGTGATACATTTCAGTTGCTCGACCACCAGACCGACGTGGTGATCGTAAAGATGGATACGTCGTTTCATCGCCTGTTGTACGGCGGGCCAGTCTGCCTGCTCAAAACGCTGCTGCGCTCCGGCCGTGACTTCAAGAAAGCGGCCATATTGCGCATCAAAGCCCTGCAGGATCGTCTGTGCAATCAACAGCTCCAGTTTTTCCGCCATCTTTGCCTCTGCCATTCAGGAATGAAACAAGAGCCTGACACCGCGCCAGGCCCCTGGGGATCAGAACTGCTGTTCTTCGGTGGAACCGGTTAGTGCCGTTACCGAGGAAGCGCCCCCCTGAATAATGGTGGTGACTTTATCGAAGTAGCCGGTCCCCACTTCCTGCTGATGCGAAGCAAAAGTGTAACCACGCTCGACCGCGGCAAACTCTGGTTGCTGCACTTTTTCGACATAGTGCTTCATGCCTTCACCACGTGCGTAAGCGTGTGCCAGATCGAACATGTTGAACCACATGCTGTGGATACCGGCCAGCGTGATGAACTGGTATTTATAGCCCATGGCGGACAACGCGTCCTGGAAGCGGGCGATAGTCTGATCGTCCAGGTTCTTTTTCCAGTTGAACGACGGTGAGCAGTTATAGGCCAACAGTTTGCCCGGGAACTTGGCATGGATCGCATCGGCAAAGCGTTGCGCAGCTTCCAAGTCCGGCGTTGAGGTTTCGCACCACACCAAATCGGCATAAGGCGCATAGGCCAGCCCACGACTGATCGCCTGCTCAATACCGGCATGGGTACGGTAGAAACCTTCGGCGGTGCGTTCACCAGACACGAAGGCGCTGTCATACGGATCGCAATCGGAGGTCAGCAGGTCTGCCGCGTCCGCATCGGTACGGGCAATCAGCAGGGTTGGGACACCGAGAACGTCAGCAGCCAAGCGCGCCGCAACCAGCTTCTGGATAGCTTCCTGGGTCGGTACCAAGACCTTGCCGCCCATATGGCCACACTTCTTCACCGCCGCCAGTTGATCTTCGAAATGCACCCCGGCGGCACCGGCTTCGATCATCGCCTTCATCAGTTCAAAGGCGTTTAGTACGCCGCCAAATCCGGCTTCGGCATCCGCCACGATCGGCAGGAAGTAATCGGTATAGCCTTTGCTGCCGGGTTCAATCTGGTTTGCCCACTGGATCTGATCCGCCCGACGGAAAGTATTGTTGATACGCTCAACCACCGTCGGGACAGAGTCGACCGGGTACAGTGATTGATCGGGATACATGGCGGCAGCGGTGTTGGCATCAGCCGCTACCTGCCAACCGGACAGGTAGATCGCTTCGACGCCCGCTTTCGCCTGTTGCAGCGCCTGGCCACCGGTCAGCGCCCCAAGGCTGTTCACGTACCCTTTGCGGGATTTGCCGTGCAGCAACTCCCAGAGTTTCGCCGCTCCGTTTTGCGCCAGCGTGCAAACCGGATTGACCGAGCCACGCAGGTTGATCACGTCTTCGGCGCTGTAAGGGCGGGTGATGCCTTCCCAGCGTGCTGATTTCCATTCCTGTTCCAGCTGTTGGATCTGTTGGGTACGAGAGGTCGTCATATTTTTATCCTTTTCAATACTGTAGGGTTAAAGGTCAGGAACGGTTTCAGGCCAGTAATTCGTAGCCGGGTAAGGTCAGGAAATCGATTAATTCGTCTTGCGTGGTAATACGCTCCATCAGCTGTGCCGCCTCTTCGAAACGGCCTGCGTGATAACGCGCTTCACCCAGTTCTTTACGTACGACCTGCATCTCTTCCTGCAGCATCTGGCGGAACAGGGCTTTGGTTACCTGTTGGCCATTGCTGAGGCTTTTCTCGTGATGGATCCACTGCCAGATTGAGGTACGTGAAATCTCGGCGGTGGCGGCATCTTCCATCAGGCCATAAATCGGTACGCAGCCATTGCCGGAGATCCAGGCTTCAATGTATTGCACCGCCACGCGGATATTGGCGCGCATACCGGTTTCAGTACGCTCACCGTCACACGGTTCCAGCAGTTGCGCCGCCGTGATAGGAGCATCGTTCTCACGCAATACATCTAGCTGGTTCTGCCGCTCACCCAGGATGCGGTTAAACACTTCCATCACCGTATCGGCCAGACCTGGATGTGCCACCCAAGTCCCGTCATGGCCATTGGTCGCTTCCAGTTCTTTATCCGCGCGCACCTTGCCCAACACCACCGCGTTTTGCTCGGCGTCTTTGCTGGGGATAAACGCCGCCATTCCGCCCATAGCAAAAGCACCGCGGCGGTGACAGGTCTTGATCAGCAAGCGAGAATAAGCACTGAGGAAAGGCTGGGTCATGGTGACGGACTGACGGTCCGGCAGCACCCGATCGCCATGGTTCTTCAGCGTTTTGATATAGCTGAAGATGTAGTCCCAACGGCCACAGTTCAGCCCGACGATATGATCGCGCAGGTGATACAGGATCTCGTCCATCTGGAATACCGCAGGCAGGGTTTCAATCAACACCGTGGCCTTGATAGTGCCGCGCGGTAATTCGAAGCGATCCTCGGTAAAGCTAAAGACTTCGCTCCACCAGGCAGCCTCCTGCCAGGACTGGGTTTTCGGCAGGTAGAAATACGGACCACTGCCTTTTGCCAGCAGTTGGCGATAGTTATGGAAGAAATAGAGTGCAAAATCGAACAACCCACCAGGGATCGCTTCCCCCTGCCACTGCACGTGTTTTTCCGGCAAATGCAGGCCGCGCACGCGGGCAATCAACACCGCTGGGTTGGGTTTGAGCTGGTAAATCTTGCCGGCTTCGTTGGTGTAAGAAATGGTGCCGTTTACCGCATCGTGCAGGTTGATCTGCCCGTCGATAACCTTGTCCCAACTTGGGGCCAGCGAGTCTTCAAAGTCGGCCATAAACACTTTGACGTTGGCATTAAGGGCGTTGATCACCATTTTGCGTTCAACCGGACCGGTAATCTCAACCCGACGGTCGCGCAAGTCAGCGGGAACGCCGCGGATCTGCCAGTCACCCTGTCGAATGGAATCCGTTTCCGAAATAAAGCCAGGCAGCTCGCCGCGATCGATTTTCTCTTGCCAGCTGGCGCGTGCCGCCAACAGTTTATTGCGTTGTGGCGTAAATTTACTCACCAGTTCAGCCAGGAACTCGACCGCGTCATCCGTCAGTATCTGCCGCTCTGCAGAGCCGAAAGCCTGTGTAAACGCTAATTCTGTGCCTACCATCTGTTGCGTCATTGTCTTGATCCTTTCCATCATTCCACGCCACCATTGCAGGCCAGGCGAAGCATTGTTGTCGGAAATCGGGTGAAAAAAAGACCGCCAACTGGTCAGATGTCATCCCGCAGGATCCTAGAATAACCAACAAAAACTAAAAATCAAAAACGATTTCCATTTTTTTAATAAATATTTTATTAACCTTTTATTATCAATTAATTAGATTATTTATCATTTACGGCAAACTAGGAAACCGGTTCCATTGCGATACGGGAACGCCGGTAATATATTGTTTTTAAATGAGTTATAGATGCTGAAACGTTGCAGATTTGGCAGAAAAAACGGTGGGGTAAACCAGGGTGGCCTCGATTCAGCCACCCGGTACAGAGAAAAATGTTACTCGAGGGTAGGATTCATATGACGCAGATCGAACGGTGTGATCTGGTAAACGTAGTAGTTCAACCAGTTGGAAAACAACAGGTGACCATGGCTTCGCCATGAAGCTGCGGGGGTCAATTCGGGGTTATCATTGGGGAAGTAATTTAGCGGTACGCTCGGGTTGAGGCCTGCATCGTTATCGCGACAATACTCGCCCGCCAACGTCAGGGTGTCATATTCCGGATGCCCGGTGACAAAGGCCATGCGTTTATCCTTGGTGGCGAACAGATAGGCACCTGCCAGCTCTGATTCTGCCAGGATATCCAGATCGGTGTACTGCCGCAGGATCTCGGTTGGGAAATCGGCATAGCGGGAGTGAGGAGCCAAGAAGGTCTCATCAAAACCCCGCGTCAGCAAGGCATGTTGGTGCAGCGTACGATGCTGGTACACCCCAGAGAGCTTCACCTCACGCGTCTTCTTTGGAATGCCGTACAGGATGTTTAGCGCGGCCTGCACTGCCCAACAGACAAACAGGGTTGAAGTCACATGATCCTTGGCCCACTCGATCACTCGCTCGATCTGCGGCCAATAGGCAACATCACAGAAATCCACCAGGCCTAGCGGAGCGCCGGTGACGATCAGCCCGTCAAAGTTCTCATTCTGGATATCGTCAAAGTTACAGTAGAAATTATTCAGGTGCTCTGTAGGCGTGTTCTTCGACTCACGGCTATCGATGCGCAGTAGCTGAATATCGATCTGCAATGGCGAGTTGGAAAGTAAACGCAGGAACTGATTCTCCGTTTCGATCTTTTTCGGCATCAGGTTGAGAATAAGCACCTTTAACGGCCTGATTTCCTGTGTTTTTGCGCGTGAGGATGTCATGACAAACACGTTCTCATTACGCAAGAAATTGACCGCAGGTAACTCATCAGGAACACGAATCGGCATTGCTTATCCCTCACACATCCGTTTATACGTTTAGACTTCTAGATGCCCGAAGATAGCGCTTTTTTAGCGTCATGTCGAGGATTCAACGGGAAGGTGAAAATGTTTCATCGCCAGGCAGGGTGGGCTGTTCGTAAATAGTAAAGCAGGGAGTCTTTTGTCTGTTTAGTTGACAGTGGTCCCCTCACCCTCAGGAGAGGGAAGCGATCGAGTCCGCTGACATCCCTGCGTAATATCCCATCTTTCTTCTTACTCCCAGCGTCCTGAAGTGGCACGAGCTCACCCACAACGCCGGGCTGCTCACACTGGTGTTCCTGATGTTCTCGGTTGATACTGTGGGAGAAGGTTGAGGAGAGGAGTATCTTCTGTTTTTGACCCATAGCAAAAAGGCCATCCTTACGGATGGCCTCTTGGCTTAATTGATGCT
>NZ_JBKABN010000025.1:0-85812 GCF_046269175.1 Serratia sp. J2 | reverse complement strand
CCCTTTGGGAGAGGGTTAGGGTGAGGGAACCCATATGCCCCCTCAGCCCAGCCATTTGCGCCAACTGACACGCACCTGCTCACGCTCGGCGGTAAACAGCTCACTGCTGACTTTGCTGGAATGCTCCTGCAACGCCAGATGGTGGATCTCATCACGCATGGTGACATAGGCCTGGGTCAACGCCTGGGCCTCGTCTTCCGGCATGATGTCGTAATTGGCCATCAGCTCAAAGATACGCACGTTATCCGACCAACGCGTCAGGCGCGGTTCGCCCGCGGCATAACCTAAGACCAGGTATTGGGCAATAAATTCGATATCGGTGATCCCGCCTTCGTCCGCTTTGATATCAAACAGATCGCGCTGTTTGCTGCCCAGATGGTTGCGCATTTTCTCGCGCATTTCACGCACCTCCTGCTGCAACTTGTTCACTTCACGCGGTTTGCACAAAATTTCGCGGCGGATCGCATCGAACTGCTGGTGCAGCGCCGGATCGCCATACACGATGCGCGCCCGCACCAGGGCCTGATGCTCCCAGGTCCAGGCTTCGTTACGCTGATAGTCGGCAAAGGCTTCGACGGTACTGACCAGCATCCCGGCAGCACCGGAAGGACGCAGACGGGCATCCACCTCATAGAGAATGCCTGAAGAGGTGCGGGTGCTGAACAGATGCATCACTCGCTGTGCCAGGCGCAGATAGAACTGACGGCCATCGATGCAACGATCGCCATCCGTCATAACGTCTGGTGGACAATCCAGCAGGAACACCAGGTCTAGATCCGAGCTATAGCCCAGTTCCCAGCCCCCTAGCTTACCGTAGCCGATCACCGCGAACCCTAACCCCTCCCGTTCATGCAGATGGGTTGGTTGGCCGTAGCGCGCAACCATGTCTTTCCACGCCTGCTGCACCACCGCATCAATGATAGCCTCGGCCAGATAGGTTAAGTGATCGCTCACTTTCATCACCGGCAACGCCTCGGCGATATCTGCAGCGGCAATGCGCAAGTGCTGTGCCTGCTTGAACTGCCGCAACGCTTCCAACTGCTGTTCTTCATCGTCTTCCGGCACCCGCAGACGGTATTGACGCAGTTCGCTACGATAGGCATCCGGGGCCACCGGTTGGTACAGCGTGGCCGGATCCAACAGCTCATCAAGCAACAGCGGATAACGCGCCAGTTGGCTGGCCACCATCGGTGATGCGGCACAAAGGCGGATCAGGTGGCTGAGGGCGGCATGGTATTCCACCAGCAGCTCAAGGTAGGTAGTTCGGGTCACAATGCTCAGTAACAACTGGGTCAGGCGCGTCAGAGCCGTGGCCGCATCCACGCGCGAACACACTTCAGCTAGCAAGCGTGGCATCAGTTGATCCAGCACGTCGCGGCCACGCGGGCCAATAGTGCGTTTGTCCACGTCGTGGCGGAAGTCGGCGATGGAACGCAACATCTGCCGCCGCGCCTCTTCGTCCAGATGGGGTGTCAGTGGTGCCAGCTCGTTCTCGTCCAACGCATCCTGCCAAAGGCTGTGATAATGCTGGTAGTTGGGATCTTCGCCTACGTCAGGGCTGTCGTCTCCGATCAGGTCATCAAATACCGCACGGACCTGGCGCATATGCTCTTCCAGCACCGCCATCAACGACGGCCAGTCTGGCTGATCCATTCCCCAGGCCAGACGCGCCTGATCCAACTCGTCCTGCGGCAGGGTTTGCGTTTGCTGGTCGGCAATCGCCTGCAACAGATTCTCCAGCCGCCGCAGGAACAGGTAGCCGTTACTCAGCTCAGCGACCTGCTGTGCGGTCAACAACCCAAGTTCACCAACCGCCTGCAACGTCGGCAGCAGTGAGCGCCCCTGCAAACTGGGTTCACGCCCGCCACGGATCAGTTGGAACACCTGGGTGATAAATTCGATTTCGCGGATGCCACCGGCACCCAGCTTGATGTTGTCCTTCAGCCCCCGCCGCCGCACTTCGCGGGCAATCATGCCCTTCATATTACGCAGCGACTGGATCACGCTGAAATCGATATAGCGACGGAACACGAATGGCCGCAATGTCTTGCGCAGTTCCTGGCTGTAGGCATCTTCATGCCCCCCCATCAGGCGCGCCTTGACCATCGCGTAGCGTTCCCAGTCGCGCCCCTGCTCCTGGTAATAATCTTCCAGCGCGGCAAAGCTCATCACCAGCGGGCCGCTATCGCCAAACGGCCGCAGACGCATATCGACGCGGTAGACAAAGCCGTCAATGGTTTGCTGATCCAACGCTTTGATAAGCCGTTGCCCAAGGCGGGTAAAGAATTGGGCGTTATCCAGCTCACGCCGCCCACCCTGCGTATGGCCGTTTTCCGGATAGGCAAAGATCAGATCGATATCAGAGGAGAAATTCAG
The DNA here is from genome assembly GCF_046269175.1 of Serratia sp. J2. Lineage (NCBI taxonomy): Bacteria > Pseudomonadati > Pseudomonadota > Gammaproteobacteria > Enterobacterales > Yersiniaceae > Serratia > Serratia sp. J2. Next base: position 83,436 of record NZ_JBKABN010000025.1, on the reverse strand, counting down.
TTCGCCACCGCCGAGTTTGCCCATCCCCAGGATCAGCAAAGGCTGTGGCATGCCATCGGCATTACAAGGCGTGCCCCACTCGCGGCAACAGGTTTGATAGAGCCAGTCACGGGCGCTAACGATTAGCGTTTCTGCCAGGGCACTCAGCTGTTGTAGCGTTTCTTGCGTGGTACATAGCTGCTGAGCCTGCGCCCAGGCAATGCGCACCAGGCTCTCACGGCGAAACAGACGGAGCACACGCATCAGTTGCGCTTCGTCCTGCACCTCTTCAAGCTCATCCTGCAACCAGGCGGCATAATGCTGCCACTCATCGGCCACCGGCGGCTGCTGGCGTAACGTTACCAACCATTCAGGATGGCCGAGCAACATGTCACTGACAAAATCACTCGACGCCAGAACGCTTTGTTCTGCGGCGCTGAGCATCAACTCCGCGCCCTGAGTTTCCTGAAATCGCTGCACGATGTTCTGTGCCTGAAGCTGTAACGCAGCAGAGAGTGGCAACATAGTGAATGACCCGTTCTGTGGCCTGCAGCCCGGCAGGCCCGCTGGAGTTAACGAACCGCGCCGTTTAACCAGAATGGCGCATGGGATAATGCCTGTTTGCGGCTGGCTTCATACCAACCCTGCCGACGTTCGGCAATGGCTGATTGCAGCTCGCGCCAGCTGTCGATATACGGCCCGGTTTCGCTATCCGGATAGGCACCAGAAAGCAGAATAAATGCCAACACCTGGCGCGTCAGACGGGGCAGTTGCTCTTGATATTCATCTTCATTCAGGGTGCGTGTAAAGGCTTCTTTCAGCTCTGCGGCGCTACGGCCCAGCATGATGTCGCTAAAACGCTTGAATGAACCATCCAGCTTAGCCTGCGATTTGGCATCGATAAACGGCCGCCATGCGCCGGTGATCAACCACGATGTGAGTGCCAACTTACATTGCAGATACTCCGTGCCGTAGCACAGCTCCTGCGGCTGGGTGGTTTTATCCACCAGCAAAGGCTCCAACGCCGTCAACCGGGCGCGCAGATCGGTGCTTGCCTTGCGCGGAACCAATCCGCCAAAGATCACCAGCGCCTGGCGGATCAGTCCGATCGCTTCCATTACCGCACGACGTGCCTGCTTATCGCCACGCAGCCACAGCTCTTCGTGATACTGCCAGTGGCTCAACGCCAGCTCGAAAGCGGCGACCATGCCCTGTTCTACCGTGGATTTAGGGGCTGGCTTCAACACGCTTAATGGGCGTAACTCACGTTCGGCATTGCCCTGCGCCAGATGATATCCCCGGGCCGCTTTGCTGAGGCTGCCCTGGCGTAAACCACCTTGTTCCGCTAGCGCGGCTGCCAATGCCAGCAAATCAGCAGTCTCACCGCTTTTCAGCTCCAGCTCCAGCTCGCATAACGGTTCGGCCAGTTCACCCGCACGGACTTCGCCCTGATCGAGGCCAATCTCAATCTCGCTTGCGCCGTAAGTGACCACCCACTTTTCACGCACAAAGTCGGTGCGGAACAGCGGCTGCAACGCCTTTTGCAACGGCGCCAGCTTGCAGCCCTCCGGCCAGATATCCGCCGGGAATTTTTTCAGCGCCAGCGCGGGTTTGGCGATGGCGACGTTATATTCCGGCCGCTGGTGCAGCCCACCCACCACCGAACCGGCGGTTTTGATGGTCATTTCATAGCTATCGTCAAAACCGCGGATACGCAGGCCCATATCATGGTTGCGCAGGAAGTTGTCGGCGGTTTCATAGTAGATATTGGTCAGCTTCTGTGGCGCAGAATGCTGATTCGGCCAGGCGGCAATCCGCTCCGGCAGGCTGGCAATCGCTGCGGGGGAAACAATAAACTTCAGTTCTATTTCAACACTCATAGTTCTTTTACACCAATAGGTTAGGCATTCGCGTGAGTCTTCACGGCGGCGGAGTCTGCCGGCCGCACTCAGCCCGACGACGCACAGTGAGAGTATCTTACCGCGATTCCCCCTGACTTGACTCTGCCAACTGCAGAAAAAACCTGTTACGTTATAGAAAGCTGCGCAACTGATGGGATTTAGCATAGTAAGATAGTTCCCATTCCGGTTTTGGCGTTGCGCCGTCAGACTGAACGCTCTACTATCGTTCCATAAATCCACGCAGAAACGATGACATAATGCAGAAATTACGCCTGATTTGCCTTGCCGTGCTAAGTTTTAGCATCACTTGGGGCGCACATGCCGAAGATAAACGCTATATCTCCGATGAATTAAATACTTATGTCCATAGCGGCCCAGGTAACCAATACCGTATCGTCGGCACCTTGAATGCCGGTGAAGAAGTCACGCTGTTGAGCGTCAATGATAGCACCAGCTACGGCCAGATCCGCGATTCCAAAGGACGCAGCGTCTGGATCCCGATGGATCAGCTTAGCCAGACACCAAGCCTGCGCACCCAGGTGCCAGAGCTGGAACAGCAGGTGAAAACCCTGACCGACAAGCTGGCCAATATTGATAATAGCTGGAACCAGCGCACCGCCGAGATGCAGCAGAAGGTGGCCGCCAGCGACAGCACCATCAGCGGCCTGCAGCAGGAAAACCAGGATCTGAAAAATCAGCTGGTTGTGGCACAGAAGAAGGTGAATGCGGTGAATCTGCAACTTGACGACAAACAGCGCACCATTATTCTGCAATGGTTTATGTACGGCGGCGGCGTTGCCGGCGTTGGTTTGCTGCTCGGTCTGGTGTTGCCGCATCTGATCCCACGCCGCAAGAATAATCGCTGGATGAACTGATTACCGTTCCGCCAGTTTAAGCGCCTACGGGCGCTTTTTTATTGCCTGACGCATCCACTGCCCAATTGATGTAATCTGATCAAAAGAGCTATTGATAGGAGTTAAACCGTGAAAATTTACCTGGTCGGCGGTGCCGTCCGTGACACCCTGCTCAACTTACCGGTAGTGGATCACGACTGGGTGGTGGTCGGCGCAACGCCTGCCGATCTGTTGGCTCTTGGCTATCAGCAGGTGGGTAAAGACTTTCCGGTATTCCTCAACCCGCAAACTCATGAGGAGTATGCGCTGGCCCGCACCGAACGTAAATCCGGCCAGGGTTACACCGGATTTACCTGCTACGCCGCCCCGGACGTGACGCTGGAAGAGGATCTGCTGCGGCGCGACCTCACCATCAACGCCATGGCGCGGGGTGATGATGGAGTTTTGGTTGACCCCTATAACGGCAAGGCCGATCTCGACGCCCGCCTGTTGCGCCATGTCTCCGACGCGTTTGGCGAAGATCCGCTGCGAGTGTTACGCGTAGCGCGTTTTGCCGCCCGCTTTGCTTCCCTGGGCTTTACCGTCGCCCCTGAAACCAGCGCGCTGATGCAGCAGATGGCCGAAAGCGGTGAACTGGCCTCCCTGACGGCGGAACGCGTGTGGAAAGAGACCGAGAAGGCGTTACAGAGCCAGAGCCCGCAGGTGTATTTCCAGGTGCTTCGCGACTGCGGAGCGTTGAAAGTGCTGTTCCCGGAAATCGACGCCCTGTTTGGCGTTCCTGCCCCAGAGAAATGGCATCCGGAAATTGATACCGGCATACACACGCTGATGACGCTGGCGATTGCCACCCAGCTCAGTCCAGAGGTGGATATCCGTTTCTCAGCGCTGTGCCACGATCTTGGTAAAGGCATCACGCCACAAGAACTCTGGCCACATCACTATGGCCATGGCCCTGCGGGCGTCAGGCTGGTTGAGAAGCTTTGCCAACGGCTGCGAGTGCCTAATCCAGTACGTGAACTGGCGAAGCTGGTGGCGGAGTATCACGACCTGATCCACACGGTTAATAAACTGCGGCCAGAAACGCTGTTAAAACTGTTTGATGCCATCGACGTGTGGCGTAAACCGCAGCGGCTAGAGCAGATGATCCTCACCAGCGAAGCCGATGCCCGCGGGCGCACCGGTTTTGAAAACAACCCTTATCCGCAGGGCGATTACCTGCGCCAGGCCTATCAGGTCGCCAACGCGGTTTCTGTCAAAGAGGTGGTGGAAAGTGGCCTGCAAGGGTTGGCGATCCGCGACGAGGTCAAACGCCGCCGCCAGCAGGCATTGGCGGACTGGAAGAAGCAGCAAGAACCTCATCCTTAAGTAAAACGGGCGCAGTATGCGCCCCTACCTACCCCTCCAGCACCAACGAATCACGGCTGATTTCGGCAATACTTTTCGCCCCCGTGAGCGTCATCGCTACGCACATCTCTTTTTTGATCAAAGCGAGCAGGTTTTCCACCCCCGCCTGGCCTGAGGTTGCCAAGGCATAAACATAGGCTCGCCCCAACAATACGCTATCCGCCCCGAGCGCAATCATGCGCACCACGTCTAATCCGCTGCGTATCCCACTGTCTGCCAGGATGGTGATATCGCCCTTCACCGCATCGGCAATCATCGGCAGCGCACGAGCAGAAGAGAGCACCCCATCCAGTTGGCGACCACCGTGGTTAGAAACCACAATGCCGTCGGCACCAAAGCGTACGGCATCACGCGCATCGTCGGCGTCGAGAATGCCCTTTATCACCATCGGCCCCTGCCAGAAATCACGGATCCATTCCAAATCACTCCATGAAATCGAAGGGTCAAAGTTGGCCCCCAGCCACCCGATATAATCTGCTAATCCGGTGGGCTTTCCGAGGTAAGCGGAAATATTGCCCAGATCGTGCGGACGCCCATTCAGGCCAACATCCCACGCCCAGGCAGGATGGGTCACGGCTTGCCAATACCGCCGTTGGGCGGCATAGGGGCCACTCATTGCCGAATGCGCATCGCGGTAACGAGCGCCTGGTGTCGGCATATCCACGGTGAATACCAAGGTGGTACAGCCCGCGGCTTTCGCCCGCTCCAAGGCATTACGCATGAATCCACGATCTTTCAACACATACAGCTGAAACCACATGGGCCGCTTGATGGCCGGCGCCACCTCTTCGATTGGGCACACCGATACGGTGGAAAGCGTAAACGGAATGCCTTGTTGTTCTGCGGCCCTTGCAGCCTGCACCTCGCCACGGCGGGCATACATGCCACACAACCCTACCGGGCCAAGGACGACGGGCATCGCCAAAGTTTCGTTAAACAGTTTGGTTTCCAGGCTGAGCGCCGACATGTTCTTAAGAACACGCTGCCTCAATGCGACCTGAGCCAGGTCTTCGACGTTACGCCGCAAAGTGTGTTCGGCATAAGCGCCGCCGTCGATGTAGTGAAACAGAAACGGCGGCAGTTTACGTTGTGCCGCAGCGCGATAATCCGTGGCTGCTGAGATAATCATCAAGCGATCTCCCTTATTACGGTGAATTGTCATCAGGAAGGCGGGTAATCCGCGCCTGCCTGGCCTCGTCCTCATGCAGATTTTTAATGGTGGAATGCACGAATCCCAGGTGAGATTTGGCCGCTTTACCCGCCCGTTCAGGATCGCCTGCCAGGATCGCCAGCAGCAGTTCCTCGTGCTGTTCAGTCAGCCGGGTGAAGATCGTCGGCTGGGTGTACATACGCTGGCGGCTATGCATGACGGAGGAGCGCATCAAATCGAAAAAGCCGCGCATGGTTTGCAGTAACACCACGTTGTGTGAAGCCTCGGCAATTGCCAAATGGAAGCGCACATCCGCCTGAGCGGCAAGTTCAGGATGATCGCTCTCCTGAAGCGCCAACATGGCGTCAAAGCACGCCTGTAGCTTCTCTTTGTCTGCGGCGGTGGCGCGCATTGCCGCGTGCCAGGCGGTGCTTGCCTCAATGGCGTGGCGAGCTTCCAGAATGTCGTAACGATAGTCAGGATCGTCGGCAACCAAGGGTCTCAGCGGCTCCACGATGCATTGCTCTGACCAGGGGGAAAGCTCGTCGCAGACATAGGTTCCGCCGCCACGTCGGCTAATGAGCGTTTTTTCACCAATCAGCTTTTGAATCGCCTCACGTAAAGAGGAACGCGAGACGCCCAACTCGTTAGCCAACTGGCGCTCGGCGGGCAAGCGCATCCCCATTTCCAGTTGGCGTTCGCGGATCATCACCTTGATACGCTCAACCAAACGATCGGCCGAGCGTAGTGGATAAGTGGGTTGAAGATTTACGGTCATGGGATCATCCAGGTTAACCAGTAAGCCTGAAGCGTAGTAATAACCCCCACCATACAGGTGAAAATCAGGCTGTGTTTTACCGTAAAGCGGAACAGATCAGACTCTTTCCCCACCAATCCCACGGCGGCACAGGCAATCGCGATAGACTGTGGTGAGATCATTTTGCCTGTGACTCCGCCGGTGGTGTTAGCCGCAACCAACAGCACATCCGAAACGCCAATTTGCTGGGCTGTGGTGGCCTGTAGAGCGGCGAACAACGCGTTGGACGAAGTGTCTGAGCCGGTCAGGAATACGCCCAACCAGCCAAGGAACGGTGAGAAAAAGGTGAACGCGCTGCCGGTATGCGCCAATGCCAGCGCCAAAGTTGCCGACAGGCCGGAATAGTTGGAAATAAAGGCAAAGGCTAACACCATGCCAATGGAATAGATGGGTAGCATCAACGCCTTTAGCGTTTCAGCAAGTGTGGTGAGCGCATCTTTGGGCTTCATGCGCAGGTAAATCACCGAGGCGATCGCAGCAACCATAATAGCGGTGCCGGTGGCAGAGAACCAGTCAAGTTTGAAAACGGCGGCATAAGGCGTGATGTTTGCCACCACCGGCGGCATTTTGGCGACCAGCTTATCCAGAAAAGGCACCGGAATAGAGAGTACCCAATCGTACAGCGCACCACCTTGAGCGAACAACGCTTTAAACGGCGGGATGCTCCACAAGGTGACCGTAGCAGTCAGGAAAATAAACGGCATCCAGGCGCGAATAATCTGCCCTAAAGCATAGTGTTGCTGCACCAGCGTTTGGTCGACGACGGCACCTTCGGCATTATCAAAGCGGAACAGGCGTTTTGGCTGCCAGACACGGAGAAACAGCGTCAGGCATACCAGTGAAACCAGCGAGGAGATGATGTCTGGCAACTCTGGCCCAAGAAAGTTGGAGCTGAGATACTGCGCCAAGGCAAAGCTTCCCCCCGCCACAACCACCGCAGGCCAGGTTTCTTTAATGCCGCGCCAACCGTCCATAATCGCCATGATCCAGAACAGCACGATAATCGTCAGGAACGGCAATTGCCGCCCGACCATCTGGCCGATTTCAAAGCTGTCCAACCCGGTCACCTGACCCGCGACGATAATCGGGATGCCCATAGCGCCGAAAGCCACCGGAGCGGTGTTGACGATCAGACAAAGCCCGGCGGCATACAACGGATTGAACCCCAGGCCAACCAACAAGGCGGCGGTAATGGCTACCGGTGCGCCAAACCCGGCGGCCCCTTCCAGAAAGGCACCAAAACAGAAGCCGACGATCAGCATCTGTAAACGTTGGTCAGGGGTGATAGAGAGAATGGAAGAGCGAATGATGTCAAACTGCCCGGTCTTCACCGAAATCTGGTAGACAAATACCGCGGCAATAATGATCCAGGCTATCGGCCACAACCCATAAAAAAAACCATAGACCACCGCCGCGATTGCTCGGTCAACCGGCATCCGGTAAAGGGATAACGCCACCAGCAAAGCTATCCCAACGGTTAACGTTGCTGCAATATGCCCCTTGAGCTTCAGTTTAATCAGCGCCAAGAAAAAAAACGCAATAGGCAGCGCCGCGATCGCACTTGATAGCCAAATATTGCCAATAGGATCATAAACTTGTTGCCAGACTTCCATGTAGATAACTCCCGCGATTATTCACTTACTCCTCCGCTTAATGGGTCGTACCAACAGGGCGAAGTCATATAATTGATAACCGATAGTTAACTTACTGTTAAAAACATGCAATGTGTCTGTTTGGTTTTTTGCCGTTTATGTGCCAGAGGTTCACATTTTTCCGGCATTGGTCGGACCAAAAGGGGGGAGAAGGGGGTGCTAAATGAGCAAGATTAAGCAGCACCATTATTTGGGGATCCCTCGCGCTATAGCCTGCTATAATGCGTGCATGATGTCGTGTAGATAACACGTAACCCATCACAGGAGAGCACACCATGACAGTAAAAGTACGCAATACACAAAGCGTCACAATGACTGTAGAACGAGGCCTGCTTAACCGGGCACGTGATGCAGGAATTAACCTTAGTGCCACTTTGACTGCCGCCCTAGATGCCGAACTACGCCATCACGCAGCGAAAAAATGGCAGGAAGAAAACAGAGGGGCTCTTGAGGCGTTAAATCGTTTCCATGATGAACACGGCTGCTTTAGCGATGAGTACAGGACTTTTTAACGATGCAATTCACCGTCTACTACAATCCCGGAAAAAGCGTCGTTTATCCCCTGCTACTTGATGTAACGAGCGATATTATCGGCCAGTTAAACCGTCGCATTGTGATCCCGCTGTTGCCTGTTGAAAAATATCCGGGCAGCACCCGCCCAGACCGGATGAATCCGGTAATCATGCTGACGGACGGCAAAGAATACGCCGTAATGGCTCATGAACTTGCAAGTATTCCTGTTCGTGCTTTGGGTGCTGAGTTCTGCAATGCGGCGCAATACCGCCCGCAGATAAAAGCGGCAATAGATTTTCTCATTGATGGAATTTGAAGCCACTGGTAGCGACCAATCGAATGCGCCAATACAAGTAATATGAAAATAGTGGGCCAAGAGCCCACTATTGGAGAGGAGAAAACGTTCGAGCTGGTGCCAGAATTAATGAATAAACACCATGTAAACCGCCGCCGCGACGATAAAGCGGTAGATGGCGAAAGGCACAAACGAGATACGCTTGATAAGCTGAAGGAAGGTCTTGATCGCGATTAGCGCTACCACAAACGCAGTGGCGAAACCGACGGCAAACATCGGCAGGTCATTGAGCGTCAGGAAGTGCAGGCTCTTGTACAGATCCAGGCCGCTGGCACCGATCATCATCGGCACCGCCAGAATAAAGGAGAACTCCGAGGCCGCAAAACGGCTTACGCCAACCAGCATGCCGCCCGAAATGGTGGAGCCGGAACGGGAAAAGCCAGGCCACAGCGCCAGACACTGGAAGCAACCGATCAAAAAGGCCTGCCGGTAGGTAATATCATCCAGCCCGACCGCGCTTGGTTTTTTCGGTTTCAGCCATTCGGCGGCCAGCAGCAACAGGCCCCCGACCACTAACGCATACATCACGTTTTTCGGTTCAAATAGCGATTTGATCATGTCGTGGAGCAGCAGCCCTAGCGCCACTGCCGGGATCATCGCCAGCAAGATATGGCCTAACTTCAGTTGCCCTGCCGTCTGCCCTTCATGAGGTACCGGTTTGCCACCAAAGTGAATGCCGATCAGGCCAAACAGACGCCGCCAGAACACCACCACCACCGCCAGGATCGAACCCAACTGGATAATGACTTCGAAGGTTTTTGCCTTATCACCGGTAAAACCCAGCAATTCGCCAACGATAATCATGTGCCCAGTCGAGGAAACCGGCAGGAACTCTGTCAACCCTTCGACTACCCCAAGCACGAATGCCACAAACAATGAATGCATGTCCGCCATCAGACCACTACCCCATTTCAAATTTAAGGTACAAGCACAAAAAAGCGGCAATGTTCAATACCTTGCCGCTTAAACAATTCTAGTTACAGACCAGCATATCGGTCTTTAGTTGCATATTGGTGACAACTTGTCAGGCTGGACGCTGGCCGCGCTCGATGATCACCCCTACCCGGCTGGCATGCGCTACCGCACCTGGCTTACTGACCTTAATACGGACCCAGGGAGATTTAAAGCGCCGTAGCAAAATTTCGGATACCTCCTCTGCGACACGCTCCACCAACGCAAAACGATTGGGCTGCACATGTTGGATGACCGCATCGCTGATATCGGCATAGCTCAGACAATCATTCACATCATCGCTGGCGGCCGCCTGGCGGTTGTCCCACGCCATTTCGATATCGAACACCAGCTTTTGCTGAATGGTTTGTTCCCAATCATAAACGCCAATGGTGGTGATCACGGTAAGCTCTTCAATAAATACGATATCCATCACGTCATTCTCAGTTTTTGGCCTTGCCGGATACCACTTCCGACGGAATATGCGTATTATCCATAGATGTTGCGAGTAAAACGACCATTATTAGACGGAACCGCGTTATGAGTGCTACCGCGCTTGGCATGATTATCTTCGCGTATCTGTGTGGCTCAATTTCCAGCGCGATCCTGGTTTGCCGGATCGCCAGGCTACCGGATCCGCGTGAACATGGATCGGGAAACCCAGGAGCGACCAACGTCCTGCGTATCGGTGGCCGCCTGGCGGCGGCTACGGTGCTGGTGTTTGATATTCTAAAAGGGATGCTGCCAGTCTGGTTGGCCTATGCATTCAACGTTCCACCGCTGTATCTGGGCCTGACGGCGATCGCCGCCTGTCTTGGGCATATCTACCCGGTGTTCTTCCACTTCCGTGGGGGCAAAGGCGTGGCGACGGCGTTCGGCGCCATTGCACCGATCGGCTGGGATCTCACCGGCCTGATGACCGGCACCTGGCTGCTGACCGTGCTGCTGAGCGGCTATTCTTCGCTCGGGGCGATCGTCAGCGCGCTGATTGCGCCATTCTACGTCTGGTGGTTCAAACCGCAGTTTACCTTCCCGGTGGCGATGCTTTCCTGCCTGATCCTGATGCGCCATCACGACAATATCCAGCGCCTGTGGCGCGGCCAGGAAGGGAAGATCTGGGGTAAGTTCCGCAAGAAGAAAGACGATGCTGTGGAACAGGAAGAAAAACCGGAAGAGTGATCAAGAAAGGCTGGAAACTTCAGCCTTCTAAAACCCCCAAGCCTCTAAACATATTGTGACCGAGCGTTTCTCCACATTTGAAGGTCTCGCATGGAAAAACACAGGGTCACAAGCCGCGCCTTTGGCTGACGCCCGCGATGACGGATCTCGCTTCCCCTGCGCACTGACGCCCCTAACCAAATCTTGCCATCTCGTTTGCAACGGAAATTTACGGTTTATGATCAAGAGTCAGTCTAGGGTTTGGCACAATCCCTCTCGGTGATCCAGGCAGGTAACCAGAACCAGGTAACCAATACCGCTTACGTTGACATTTCAAGCGGCAGCGCCAATCTGCCATACGCAGTGCGCTACTATGCAGAAGGTGCAACCCCGGATACCGTGGTCAGCAATGTAGTCTATTCTATTCAATATCAGTAATACCTTCCGGGAGGGGCATCCCCCCCTATCCCATATTGGGTTTGGAGTTTTTTATGAAACTTTTTTCTCAAAATATCTGCCAAATTTTTACTCTTACAGCCGCTACCTTATTCAGTGCTCACTCATTGGCTAGTGTCGTAGTAAGCGGCACTCGTGTCATTTACCCATCAGATGCTAAAGAAGTCAGCGTCAACATCAGCAACGTGGGCCCTTCGCCGGTGCTGCTGCAAGCTTGGTGACTTCGGTATCAAGCTCTTGAGGGGGCAAGGTGTCAAAATTTTTGCGGCATATCATCTGGGATCGCATCGCCCTTATGGGGATAGCGACACTCACAATTTTTCTGGTAGGTAGAGCTCAGGCTGAAGACGCTCCTACGCCACAAACACCCCCAGCAAATCTCGAATTCGATTCGTCGTTCCTGAATGTTGATGATGAGGCATCGGTAGATCTCAGCCGTTTTGCCGAGGGTGCCTCTGCTCTGCCGGGCATTTACAAAACCGCACTGTACGTCAATGATCAACTAATCAGTAACACCGATATTGAATTCAAACCACGGGCCGACAAGTCGGTCTACCCCTGTCTGACCAGCGACATCATTAAAAATTTCGCCTTCAACTACGAGAAGCTGCCGCCAGACTTTTTTAGTCGACAGGCCGACAGTGACATGTGCCTGGATCTACAACAAAAACTACCAGAAGCGCAGGTCAATTTCGACAGCAATGAACAACGTCTGGATATCATCATCCCCCAGATTTACATGCTGAATGTCGCCCGGGGTACCGTTAGTCCAGACCTCTGGGACAGTGGGATCCCCGCCTTCCTGCTTGGCTATAACGTCAATGGTTATACCAGCGAGTCGCATGGCGAAAGCTTCAACTCATTGTTTGCCGGCGTAAACGCCGGGTTGAATCTGGGGGCCTGGTATCTGCGCCACAACGGCTCCTATAACCAGATGAGCAACGGGCCAAGCCAATACACCAGTATCAATTCTTACCTGCAGCGTGATATCCCACAATTAAAGGGCCGCATGCTTTTGGGTGAGTCGAATACCACCGGCCAGCTGTTTGATACATTGCCCTTTACCGGTGTGCAACTGGCCACCGACGAACGGATGTTACCGGAGTCTCAGCGCGGTTATGCACCGGAAATTCGAGGGATTGCCCGGACAAACGCGCGAGTGACGGTAACCCAGAATGGCCAGGTATTGTATGAAACGACCGTCACGCCTGGGGAATTCCTGATCAATGACCTGTACCCAACCGGCTATGGTGGCGATCTTGTCGTCACCGTGCGTGAGTCTGATGGTACCGAACAAACCTTCAGCGTACCCTATGCCTCGGTAGCCCAGTTGCTCAGACCGGGATCGTCACGGTATGCGATCACCGCTGGTGAGCTGCGTGGGGAAAACCTGCGTGAGAAGCCTGCACTGCTCCAGACCATCTATCAATATGGGATCAACAACGCCATCACCGGTTATGGCGGCATTCAGGCCAGCCAAGATTATTACGCCTTACAGCTCGGGGCCGCTTTTGGCCTGCCGATTGGAGCTCTGGCCCTTGACGTTACCCAGGCTCAGACACAGCTGAATGACAGTACTAATATGGATGGGTTGCATCGCTCTGGTGGCTCCCTGAGTGGGCAAAGATACCAACTCACTTACAGCAAGCTGATTAGTGAGACCAACAGCAACCTTTCCGTCGTGCTGCATCACTCCTCTTCGCAAGGCTACATGGACTTTTTGACGGCCATGCAAACACGAAATGCCGTAGAGCAAGGGTACGATCCGGATACGATATACCGCATTAAAGATCGCCTGACCCTGACTGCCGGGCAGGGACTGCCGGATAACTGGGGGCAGTTGTATGTCAGCGGGTCGGTGCAAAATTACTGGAACCAGGATGGCAGCGATATGCAGTACCAGGTGGGATACAATAACCGATACAAAAGTCTCTCCTATGGCATCAGTGCCAACCGTAGCCATTCCAGTCTGGGCACAATGCAGACCAACTTCCTGTTGAGTTTCAGCCTGCCTCTGGGACGGGATGACCAAACCCACACACCTCAGTTGCGTATGGACCTGTCTCACGATAGCAGTGGCCGCGATGGCCAACAGGCCACCGTTTCAGGTAGCGCCGGAGCAGAAAACCAGTTCAGCTATGGGCTAACCGCCATGAACGCTAACCAGGGGATGGGCACCAGTGGCTCCGTGAGCGGCAACTACCGTAGCCCAGTCTCAGCATTGAGTGGAACCTACAGTACGGGACGAGGCTACCAGAGCGGATCGGCTGGCATGACTGGTACGCTGATCGGCCATGCAGGGGGGCTGACCTTCACGCCATACACCTCGGATACTTTTGCTTTGGTCGAAGCCAAAGGGGCTGAAGGGGCCAGCGTGTCATCCTATCCGGGAGTGAACATCAACTCTCGAGGTTATGCATTGGTTCCTTACCTGAACCCGTACCAGATGAACGACATCAGCATTGACCCGAAAGGCACTGCGTCCGATGTCGAGCTGAACAATACCAGCCAGAAGGTGGCACCGTATTCCGGTGCAGTGGTGAAACTACAATACGCCACCAAACGGGGTACACCGATCCTGATTAATGCCACCTATCAAGAGGGGCCGGTTCCCTTTGGGGCCGACGTTTTTGATAGCAAAGGCAACAGCGTGGGGTCCGTGGGACAAGGTGGGCAAGTCTATGCCCGTGTCGCGGAAGACAAAGGGCTACTCACGGTCAAATGGGGTGAGAACAACAACATGCAATGCATCATCGGATATATGCTCATGCCTGAGGCAAGAGACGGTACTATGATGTCCATTCAGGTCTTCGACTCGGAATGTCAATAGAGAACCGGTGCCCCCGCTCTTTGGCTACTGTCGGTATAGCGAAAAGGCATAAACCAGCGGTATGCAGGGCCGGGATTCCGGCCCTTGGCTTTTACACCGCAGGCAGCTCTGCCAGCGGCCAACGAGGGCGAACGGTAACGCCCAACTCCGGGTTACCCCCATTTTTCATTCGAACCATCCCGGCATAGGCGATCATGGCCCCATTGTCGGTGCAGAATTCCGGGCGGGCATAGAACACTTCGCCACCGCGTTTTTTCATCAATTCCGCCAGCTTGCTGCGCAATGTGCGGTTGGCACTGACACCACCGGCCATCACCAGGCGTTTAAACCCGGTCTGCTCCAGCGCGCGTTTGCATTTGATCGCCAGCGTATCCACCACCGCATCTTCAAAGGCACGGGCAATGTCGGCACGGGTTTGATCGTCGTTGCCGTTAGAGCGGATAGTATTGGCGGCAAAGGTCTTCAGGCCGGAGAAACTGAAATCCAGCCCTGGGCGGTCAGTCATTGGGCGTGGGAAGGTAAAACGCCCTTCCGTGCCCTGCTGCGCCATTTTCGACAGCATCGGCCCGCCGGGATAATCCAGCCCTAACAGCTTGGCGGTTTTATCGAACGCTTCGCCAGCGGCGTCGTCGACCGACTCCCCCAGCAAGGTATATTCACCAATCCCGGTCACGCTGATCAGTTGGGTATGACCACCAGACACCAGCAGTGCCACAAACGGAAATTCCGGAGGGTTATCTTCCAGCATCGGTGCCAGCAAGTGGCCTTCCATATGATGCACCGGCACCGCAGGCACGCCCCAGGCAAACGCCAACGCGCGGCCAATGGTTGCCCCGACCAACAAGGCCCCCACCAGACCCGGCCCGGCGGTGTACGCCACGCCATCGATATCGCCAGGCTTCAGGTTCGCCTCTTTCAGTGCAGCCTGGATCAGCGGCACGGTCTTGCGCACGTGATCGCGAGAAGCCAGCTCCGGCACCACGCCGCCGTAATCGGCATGCAGTTTCACCTGGCTGTAGAGTTGGTTGGCTAACAAACCGGCTTGATCGTCATACACTGCAATACCGGTTTCATCGCAGGACGTTTCTATACCCAATACGCGCATTACATTTCCCATCATTCACGTGCGGCCGCCAGTTTATCACAATCAACGCCATTTACCGCCAGCCTGCAGCACCCTGGGCGCGATGGTGCGCTATGTCGATGATTCACAAGGTTGCCCGCCGGGTGATTAAAAACGAGCAATTTTTTCTGATTAGTCTATAATCGGCGGCCGATGCATAATTGCGCGAGTTTGCCGGAACGCGGCGTGTTTCAATTTGCTATGGTGCTTTACAAAGCAGCATCCATTGAAGTAAAATTCCGCACCATTTTGAAAAGGCTGGCGCTTGGCCAGCAGCAAACCGAATTCTATTGAGGTGAGAGGCACATGCCGGTAATTAAAGTACGTGAAAACGAGCCATTTGACGTTGCACTGCGTCGTTTCAAGCGTTCCTGCGAAAAAGCGGGTGTTTTAGCTGAAGTTCGTCGTCGTGAGTTCTATGAAAAACCGACTACCGAACGTAAACGCGCTAAAGCTTCTGCAGTAAAACGCCACGCGAAGAAACTGGCTCGCGAAAACGCACGCCGCACTCGTCTGTATTAATCCTTCGGGGGTAACCCCACCGCGTGATTTTTTTCTTTTTCAAGAACACGCAGACCGAGTAGTTGCATACGAAGGCCGTGCTTTCCGAAAGGAATGCGCGGCTTGTTCTCGTTTATAGGCAATCGTAACAGGGGCTTATGGCTGGACGAATTCCGCGTGTATTTATCAATGACTTGCTGGCTCGTACCGACATCGTCGATCTGATCGACGCCCGGGTAAAGCTTAAAAAGCAGGGCAAGAACTATCACGCGTGCTGTCCGTTCCACCACGAAAAAACGCCTTCATTCACCGTTAATGGCGACAAACAGTTTTATCACTGTTTTGGTTGTGGAGCGCACGGTAACGCCGTCGACTTCCTGATGAATTACGACAGACTCGAGTTTGTCGAAACCATCGAGGAACTGGCCACCATGCACGGGCTGGAAGTGCCTTACGAGGCAGGCACCGGACCGACGCCAATCGAACGCCATCAGCGTCAAAGCCTATATCAACTGATGGAACAGCTCAGCGCGTTCTATCAACAGTCACTGCATCAATCCAACGGGACGCAGGCGCGCAACTACCTGCAACAGCGCGGATTGAGTGACGACGTTATCCGCCATTTTGCCATCGGCTTTGCACCTGCCGGTTGGGATAATGCGTTAAAACGTTTCGGACGTGATACCGACAGCCGGGCAGCACTGAACGATGCCGGAATGTTGGTGACTAACGATCAAGGGCGCACTTACGATCGCTTCCGCGAACGGGTGATGTTCCCCATCCGCGACAAACGCGGGCGGGTAATCGCTTTTGGCGGGCGCGTACTGGGCGACGGTATGCCCAAGTACCTGAACTCGCCGGAAACCGAAGTATTCCACAAGGGCCGTCAGTTGTACGGCCTGTATGAAGCACAGCAGAGCCATGCCAACCCGCAACGTTTGCTGGTGGTCGAAGGCTATATGGACGTGGTGGCGTTAGCGCAATATGGCATTGATTATGCCGTTGCCTCACTCGGAACCTCGACAACGGCTGAACATATTCAGCTGCTGTTCCGCGCCACCGATAACGTTGTCTGCTGTTACGACGGCGACAGGGCTGGCCGTGAAGCCGCCTGGCGCGCGTTGGAAACCGCACTGCCCTATCTGAACGACGGGCGTCAGTTACGGTTTATGTTTTTGCCAGACGGCGAAGACCCGGACACCCTGGTCCGTAAAGAAGGCAAAGACGCCTTCGAACAGCGAATGGAGCTGGCGCAGCCGCTTTCCACTTTCCTGTTCGAAACGTTGATGCCGCAGGTCGACCTGAGCAGCCCGGATGGCCGTGCCAAACTGAGTACCTTGGCGCTACCGCTGATCACTCAGGTGCCAGGCGAGACACTGCGTCTCTACCTGCGCCAACAGCTAGGCAGCAAACTGGGCCTGCTGGACGATAGCCAGCTCGACAAGCTGATGCCCAAACAGGCGGAAAATGCGAATACTTATCAGGCGCCCCAGCTAAAACGCACAACCATGCGTATACTGATAGGATTACTGGTGCAAAATCCGCGTTTGGCTACACTTATCCCTTCCCTGGAAGGGCTCGAGCAGACTAAACAGGCGGGTTTACCGCTATTTGTTGAACTGGTGCAGACCTGTTTAGCCCAGCCGGGCCTGACTACCGGCCAGTTGCTGGAGTTGTACCGAGATAACAAATTGAGCCAGCAGCTTGAAACCTTGGCGACATGGAACCATATGATCGTTGAGGAACAAGTTGAGCAACACTTTTTAGATACTCTGACGAATCTCTATGACTCGGTGCTGGAAAAACGTCAGGAAGATTTGATCGCACGTGACAGAACGCATGGCCTGAATGCAGACGAACGCAAGGAACTCTGGTCATTACAACTGGCATTGGCGAAGAAAGACTGAATACCAAACGGCTTAAGTGCCGATAAATGCGAGGGCAGAGCCCTGCAATATGCCGCCACAGTGGGCCGCGGCAACAACAAAAACGCCCCAAATGCTATTGTTGGCGGTTTCGCCGACCGACACCAACCCAAATACTCTGAAGTGTGGATACCGTCTTATGGAGCAAAACCCGCAGTCACAGCTTAAACTTCTTGTCCAACGTGGTAAGGAGCAAGGCTATCTGACCTATGCTGAGGTCAATGACCATCTGCCGGAAGATATCGTCGACTCCGATCAGATCGAAGACATCATCCAGATGATTAACGACATGGGCATCCAGGTGATGGAAGAAGCACCGGACGCCGATGACCTGCTGCTGGCTGAAAACACCAACAGCACAGACGAAGATGCGGAAGAAGCTGCCGCTCAGGTGCTGTCCAGCGTAGAATCTGAAATCGGGCGTACCACTGACCCAGTGCGCATGTACATGCGTGAAATGGGTACCGTTGAGTTGCTGACACGTGAAGGCGAAATCGACATCGCCAAGCGTATCGAAGACGGCATCAACCAGGTGCAGTGCTCGGTTGCTGAGTACCCTGAAGCCATCACCTATCTGCTGGAGCAGTACGATCGTGTCGAGGCTGGCGAAGCACGCCTGTCCGATCTGATCACCGGCTTCGTCGATCCTAACGCGGAAGAAGACATCGCACCTACCGCAACGCACATCGGTTCTGAATTAACCACCGAAGAGCAGGACGACGACGAAAAAGACGAAGACGAAGAAGACGAAGCTGAAGACGACAACAGCATCGACCCTGAACTGGCGCGCCAGAAGTTTACCGATCTGCGCGATCAGTACGAAGCCACTCGTCTGGTTATCAAAAAGAACGGCCGCAGCCACGCCAGCGCAGCAGAAGAGATCCTGAAGCTGTCTGAAGTGTTCAAGCAGTTCCGCCTGGTGCCAAAACAGTTCGACTTCCTGGTCAACAGCATGCGTACCATGATGGATCGCGTTCGTACGCAAGAACGTATCATCATGAAGCTGTGCGTTGAGCAGTGCAAAATGCCGAAGAAAAACTTCGTCACCCTGTTCGCCGGCAACGAAACCAGTGATACCTGGTTCGCAGCGGCACTGGCAATGGGTAAACCCTGGTCAGAGAAGCTGAAAGACGTTAATGAAGATGTTCAGCGCAGCCTGCAAAAACTGCGTCAGATCGAAGAAGAAACCGGCCTGACCATCGAGCAGGTGAAAGACATCAACCGTCGTATGTCAATTGGTGAAGCGAAAGCCCGCCGCGCGAAGAAAGAGATGGTTGAAGCCAACTTGCGTCTGGTTATCTCGATCGCCAAGAAATACACCAACCGTGGCCTGCAGTTCCTGGATCTGATCCAGGAAGGCAACATCGGCTTGATGAAAGCGGTAGACAAGTTTGAATACCGTCGTGGCTACAAGTTCTCAACTTACGCCACCTGGTGGATCCGTCAGGCTATCACCCGCTCTATCGCCGACCAGGCACGTACCATCCGTATTCCGGTGCATATGATTGAGACTATCAACAAGCTCAACCGTATTTCGCGCCAGATGCTGCAAGAGATGGGCCGTGAACCAACGCCGGAAGAGCTGGCCGAGCGTATGCTGATGCCAGAAGACAAAATCCGTAAGGTGCTGAAGATCGCCAAAGAGCCGATCTCCATGGAAACGCCGATTGGTGATGATGAAGATTCACATCTGGGCGATTTCATCGAGGATACCACCCTCGAGCTGCCACTGGATTCTGCTACTTCTGAAAGCCTGCGTTCTGCCACGCACGACGTCCTGGCTGGCCTGACCGCACGTGAAGCGAAGGTGCTGCGTATGCGTTTCGGTATCGATATGAACACTGACCACACGCTGGAAGAAGTGGGCAAACAGTTCGACGTTACCCGTGAGCGTATTCGTCAGATCGAAGCCAAAGCGTTGCGTAAACTGCGCCACCCAAGCCGTTCAGAAGTGCTGCGTAGCTTCCTGGATGACTAAGGTTTAACGACCTCGTAAGAACCCCGGCTCGCCGGGGTTTTTTTATGCCTTATTTCAGCGCGAGGAATAGCTCGCGGTAACTCTCGGTAAGCTGCTCCAGCGTGGCACGGTTCAATCCGCTGGGATTAGGCAATACCCACACCTCGGTTTTACCCAGCATCATTTCCTGTCGCCCCCAGGCTGCATTACGCACGCCAAACGCACTGCTGAACGCCTGTTTCCCCAGGATCGCCAAAGCACGCGGTTGGTAACGCAGTATTTTTTCTTTGAGCACCTCTCCACCACCGCGCAGCTCATCACGTGAAAGTTCGCTGGCGGCCACCGTTGGGCGCGCGACCAGAGCGGTGATCCCGCAGCCATTATCTTGCAGTTGTAGCCACTGTTCCGGGGCCAACTGGCGATCGGTGAAACCCGCCTGATGGATCACCTTCCAGAAGCGGTTACTGCCGTTGGCAAAGGGATAGCCCTGATGGGCAGAGGAAAGGCCAGGATTGATGCCGCAGAACACCACCTGTAGGTTTGGCGCCAAGAGTTCCATGAGTATCACCAGTCCGTTAAAAGGAATTAACAGCGGTTATCGCAAAATCTGCCTGCAATTACAACAGGCTAGAACTGTGCATAAAAACATCATATGGTTTTATGGGTGTAGACCTGTATCCCATGATTACCGTATAATCACGCCGCCTGGCCCCTTAGCTCAGTTGGTTAGAGCAGGCGACTCATAATCGCTTGGTCACTGGTTCAAGTCCAGTAGGGGCCACCAAATTTTAGCTTTAAAATCATATAATTAAGCCACTTCTCACGAGGTGGCTTTTTTGTTGGCGTATCAACCGGTGCCCCCTTTTCGTCCCCCCAGTGAGGCAAAATGGTGAGCGATTTCATTTAATTAATATTCTGCAAACTCAAATCTTATCTGAAACATTACCGACTAATATCTGCCTTGCGAGCTATAACTATCCGAACTAGCATCAGTACTGAAACCATGAGGCTTTCAACATGACAAAAAAAACAGCGCATCGTCACATCACTAAAACTCAAATCTACCGTGCCGTTGCCAGTTCAACCGCTATCGAAACAGGCGTTTCTGTGCAAAAAATTGAGCAGCAACTCAAACAAAATCAGGTTCAGGCTAAAGCTGTAGGCCTCGCTCGTTAATCTGGCAAAATGTCGCTCACCAATTGCATCATAAGGCTGTAGTTGCCAGATACGCTTACCTCCAAACGCGATAAATGCCCATTAAGAATAAATTCCACACACCTGGATAAAAACCATTTACATCAGCCTAAAACCTCGTCTTTTTCAACGCCAGTAAATACAACAGTTGTTTCACCACAAAAGCACTCAACAAGAAAATAACGAAGATCAGCGCGGCTGACATTGCAGGCAACTTAAAATAGAGGGTATAGGCCAGCGTCACGCCAATAGCCGAATCTATCTGATCGCCGAAGATAAAAAAGGCACGGTTGCGAACCGGCAGCTTGCCCGGTGGAATGCCCAACTTTCTTTTCATCCATGAGTTAGGCAACTCCGGCAAAATATAACCCAATCCGGCAAGCAGTCCGGCAAGGCAGCACTCCTCAATCAGTATCGGTAATATTTCCTGTGGTGAATGAAGCTGACCAATGGGGAGCCATAAAAGAGCAAACAGTGCGGTTAACAGAGGAACCAGCAGCAACCCACGCCATGTTTTATTAGCACCAAAGCAGGAAACCGCCAAAGGAACATTCAAAGCCGCAAAGTGGTTATACCTGACAATTATCATATGGGTACAGCCTCCCAATATGACGGGGATCATCAGATACCAGGTATATAACATGTCATACCACATAGAAGCCTCTGAAATGGAGTAAAGCGAAGCTGAAGGCACCAGACAGGGTAATCAATATAATGATGCTCAGATGTTTAAACTTATAAAACGGTCGCCGCCACAGCATGGCTATGCTAAACAACAGCAGCGCAATGCTGAGCAGCAGATAACCTGGCAGCGGTGGTAGCACCAGGCGCAGCAGCAAATAGGTACCAAGGATAAACAAGCTCCAGAATACCGGCATACCGGGGTAAGAAAACCCGCTGTTTCCTTCTATATTACCGACGTCATTAAACACCGAAAGCCGGATAGAACCGCAGGCCATCATCAACAGTAAAAATAGCGACCAGTAACCATCAAAACCTGAAAGGTAGAACACTACTGCGGGTGAAATCAGGTAGATCAACTGATCCATAAAACCATCAAGATAGCGTCCAAAGGCGCGAACCAGCTTATTACGGCGAGCCCAGATGCCATCAAGTGCATCCGCGAGCATGGCGAGAAACAACCAGGCAACCGATAAAAATAATTGTTTGTGCAGGGCGCACCCCATTGCAACGGCACTAAAAAGTAGCCCAACCAGCGTAATACAATCGGCAGAACTTAAACGTACCAGGAAAGGAGACTTATTCATAAAGACGCCCTGTTCAGCCTGCATACCGTTAACGCGTTTTTTGCCAGTAAACTTTTCAGCTTCAGACGGTTAATTTTGCTGTTATGCCGAACGTCAACAGGCATCTCCGATAATTGGTAAACTTGGGTGACGTCTGTAAGCTGGAGCTCTGCCAGAATTGCCGGTAACTCTTGCGGTAGGCTGGTGCATTGCAGGATCAGGGCCGCATTGCCTTGCGGATGAGCGACCAAAGCACAACGTTCTATTTCCTTGAGGTCATTAACCCTTTTTTCAATAATATAAGGATAAATTACCCGGTGTTGATCAATGGCAATGCTGTCATTAACTCTGCCTAATAACCATATTTGCCCACCATTATCGAAGTGCCCCACATCCCCGGTACAGTGCCAAATGCCACCCTGTTTACGCGGAATTTTGTACCGCCGGGTTGCCTGCGGATTATCAATATATTCAGACAATACATGGGGGCCGGCTACCAGGATCTCACCAATATCACCGGGAATGGGTGGCTTTAGCGTCCCCGGTTCTCCGTTAGGCATAATGTCCCGCAGACAGATTTCAGCAACCTTGATCGGCTTGCCAACCAGATAGCCATCATGCTGCGACCAACGATCCGTTAAGGTTTGTATATCGACACAGGCAATCGGCTCTGCTTCCGTTGAGCCATAAATCACCAGTTGCTGCGCCAAAGGAAAAACCTGTAGGCAGCTCTGATAAAGAGCTTTACTGCCCGGAGCACCACCAATAATGATTTGGCGTACCTTAGAAAAGGTCAGCCGCCGTGCCTGAGCATAACGAATGATTCTCTGCATATAGGCGGGCGCACCACTGATGCGCGTGACACCAAAGTGGCCAATTTGTTGAATAACATCAGCAGGATTAACGCAAGCCGGTCTGGCGAAGTCAAAGTAGGGCAGAATGCTCTGTTGCCCCATGCTCAACGTCTGCAAAACAAGCACGGGAAAACTATATAAATCAATATCATGATCTGTTGTAAGCATCAGGCTTTCGAGGGCGCGCTGTTGCTCCATCAGGCTACCATGAGTACGATTTGCCCCTTTGGGGATCCCGGTAGTACCCGAAGTAAAGGTAATCAGCCCGGTAGCATCAGGTGTCAGCGATTGACAGATAAAACCGCCATCCGGCGCATTAACGCTGACCTGTAGTTGCTGCATACCCAGCACCGAATGACCAACCACAAATCGCTTTAACCACCAAAGCTCGGGGAGCAGCGGCCACCACTTGCCAGTTGCTGCTACGGTAATGATGGCCTTGGGCCGACAGTGCCTCAGCGTCGCCCGAAACTGCGCTCTAGTGAGCCCCCTCTCCGGCATAACGGCAACAATCCCTATTCCCAGCATAGCCACCAGCAAAGGATAGAGATACAGGCCTGGGGGGATCATCAACACCAGACGATCGCCACGGGTAAAACCGGACTGGATCAGCTGACGCTGAAAATGTCCTGCCAGATTGATAAAGTCCCGATAGGTCAGAGTGGAATACTCGCCGTTGGATAGCGGAACATGGAGCGCGACCCTGTCGGGATAGCGTTCAGCAGACTGAACAATGAGCTGACAAAGGTTCATCAGAATAGCTCCTTGCCATACAGTGCGTAGTCGTGATGACGCCGATCGGTTCCTCTAAACAGCGATTTGGCCATGAGCAGGCTGGCGTTATCATCACGTATCATCGCCCCACCCGCGCGGGGATAATGCTGGCTAGTATATTGAAGATACTGACCACACAGATGGCCAAGCACACTAGTACGCCGATAACAGGGATCTATCGCTACGGTTTTCCACAAATTGGCCTCTGCTTTACCGTCCCTATAGACCGGAAGCACCATGGACAAACCGGCAATCTCTCCATCCGTGGTTTGAGCCAACATAGAGGAATGGGGGCAAAAGCGCCGGATAAAGTGCTCACCACAACGTTGTTGAAACTCATCCCACTTTAGCGGGGTATAAGCGAAGCCATCACCAAACAGACGATCGGTAAATGCAAACACTCGGCGTTGCTCTCGCATCCATAAAGCCGGAGTCAGAGGACGACTTTCGATATCCATGGGGAGCTTTTTCATCCGCAGGTATCGCTGTGACCAGTTATCCGCCGCCAAACTGGCATCATCGAAAGTTGAGAGATAACGGTGCTTAACGCTGAACCCTAACTGTTCCAGTAAAGTGCCATAGTAAGGCGGATTGTAAGGCTCCCCAGCGAAAGCCCCCTTTTCAAACTGATTCAGGCGAATGCGGTACTGACCAAAAGTGGAAAAATTGATCGGCCCGTACAGCTGAGTAATACCGTACTTTTTTACCCACACCGCCAGAGCGTTGAACAGGTGTTGATTGCAGGACAAGTCGTTAATGCTTTCCCAGAAACCAAAAAACGCCACCTTCTGTCCTTCAACCAAATAGGGGGGGAGAAAACCCGCCAGGCGAGCCTTTCCCGGTATAGTGCCAGTCCACGCCTTACCTTGTTCAAACCATGAGTTTTCCTGGCTGAACTGCTGTTTGAGCGATGCTTGATCTTCTCCCGGCCAGAGAGGATCGTGGCGATAGATTTGCTGCGGGAGAGACAGAAACGCCTCGGTTAGCTGCTGGCTGGACTGCCATTCAGAGACGTTAATCATGGTAGAACCTCCTCCGCGTCTACACATGTGTCCTTTTTAAACGGTTCCAGACGTGTCACCGTACCTGCCCCACCATCCATACGCACATACTCACCGTCGCGTATCAAGCGAGTGATATTGGGAATACCGACAATGGCGGGGATCCCCATCTCCCTTGCCACCACGGCAGAGTGTGACAACGTAGATCCCCGTTCTATCAACAACCCGCCCGCCGTTGGGAACAGCGGCGCCCAACCGGGATCGGTTCGCTCGGTACAAAGGATCTGCCCAGATAGTGACATCTCATCTTCGGGAGATTTGATTAAGCGTACGCTGGCCTCCACGATCCCGGGATAGCAGCCGATACCCTGCAGTTGATTTTCATCTGATGGGAGTGTTTCCACCTGGGAAGGGTTGGCAAAGTCATGCTTCTGAAACAGGGAGCCATGACAACAGATGTGATGGGCCAGTTCTTCCGCTTCATAGCTGGCATATTCCCGTTGGCGGGCTCCAACCAGCGGTTTTAACTGGGTTTGAACGGCGGTTCCTTCATAGCCACTATAGATCTCATCCAGCGTGAGATAAAAGATGTCACGGGCCTGAGAGAGAATGCCTTCCTGAGCATACTGTCGGCCAAGCTGATTAAACAGATCGCGATAAATCCCGAGCAACCTTGTACGGGTAAAGCGCATATTTTCCCGATGACGGATAGCCTGACGAAGCCTGGCCAGATGACGTTTAAACTGCCGTATGCGACGCTTGCCCAGCTCGTACTCCACGATGCTAAAAGCACGCTTTTCCGCTTCGCTGCGTAATCCCCTTTCTCTGGTAGCCAGTGATTCTGGCGTTAAGTCGTCCAGCGTCAGATAGTTTTTCAGGATGGTAAACAGAAAGCGGGGATCATAGCGAAGCGTTAAGGTTTCCAGCTTCATTTCACCCATAGTGCGGTCGCCATATTTATCGATATAGCCAATACACTGCCGGTAGAAATGAGCGTCTTGGGTCTTGAGCTGGTTTAGCAGCATGGTGCCTTGCCCCTGTTCAATAAGTTTACGCAAGGCGGGTTTAGAGCGGACGTACTGGCACATGACCAACAGCTCTTTGGTCGGCTGAGTACTTTCAATACCTTCTTCTCCAGAGAGTAAATCCCCCATCAGGGCAGCAGTTTTTTCAACTCCCGCAGCAGCCAAAGTACGGTATACCCGCCCGTTGTACATCATGACGTAAAAGTCATTGAGGATCGGCGTAGTCCAGCGCCGTAGCAAGTGTGTATCCAGATACCTAAGCAGTTCTGTCAGTTGGTTCGCCGTGAGCGTATGCAGGCGGTCGCGCGGAATGTTTGCCGTGAGGGTCCTGAACTGCTGTAAAAACTGTTCAACGTGGTTATCCATATTGCGAAACGAAGCCAGCAGGCGGACCAAAGCCTTCACCATGCCCGGCAGTTTGGCCGCTTTCTCCCACAGGGTGAACTGCCTGGATTGGACAAAATCCACCTGTTCCGTCAGCCCCATCATCCGTTCCATATCCTGCTTGTTGGTTTTGAATGATGGCAGTATCAGCAGGCAGCGATACCAGTTATTGATATTGTAATAAACCCGCCCTTTAATCAGCCCCAGCATGTTATCTAACATCTCCTGAGACTGGCTAACTTGCTTATCAGAACAGCCAAGAATACGTAGGGTTTGCTCATATACCGTCGCATAGGCGGCTCTGGCAAACGAGAACGTCAACGGCGTGGTTACCCCACAATAGGATTCCTGAATATTGGCGTTGTTAAACACCAGACAGCGGTCAACCGGTTCGGCGACTTTCGGCAGGCGGGTAATCGGACGAGTTTGTAAAATATAGAGCAACTGGTCTTTAATGGTCCACTCAATATCCTGCGGGCAACCGCAGTGGTGGGCAATGCTATTACCTATATCCCGTAACGCATAAATTTGTACATCGGTGAGCGTTTCGGCCCACTGGCTGGCTTGATCAATATTCTGAGTGACCGTACCCCGCTGACGGGTTTTATCAAACACTAACGCAACGCGCTTTGCGACAATACGGCGCTCAATCTCATCCTTGAACAGATGGACACTAAACTCATCCGTATCACATTCACCAGAAACCACCCCTTCACCGACACCCCAGGCTGAGGAGATCAATCCATGCTGGCGGCTCCCTGTCACAGGATTTGCAGTAAACATCACGCCGGAAACCTCACCGTCCACCATTTTCTGAATAATGACGGCACTGCGGATATTATCCACAGGTATTCCCCTGTGCAGCCGATATTGCAGTGCCCGGGTATTAAAAGCAGAAGCCATCACGGCACAAATGCTTGCGCTAATCGCTTCAACCCCCTGCTGGAACAGATAGCTGTCCATCTGCCCGGCAAAAGAGGCATTATCCGCATCTTCACCAATGGCTGACGAACGAACAGAAAAGAAAGTATCGGGATAGTCCGCCAACAGTGCCGACAGGGGTTTTCGTAGACCCGCAGGCAACTGTGCCTGCTGTATCCGTTGTCGCAACGGGGTGGCTAGCTCTTCCAGTGCCTCAAAGGTGATATCCGCTGTGACGGTAGTTAACCGCTGCACCATTTCGGCAGTAACCGGATCCTGAGTGACCAGTTGAGTAAGGATATCGCTTGGCACCACCCACCATTCTGGTACGGGATACTGTTCCAACGATAACCATAAAAGATTGGCGGCTTTTCCGCCCAATTGATCCAGAGTTAATTGTACGGCCTGATGCTGAGAGTATAAGTTTGTCATAGAGTCCATTTGAGCGATCAGATCGGGTCAGTTGCCCAACAGAAGAACTTCTGACCAATCTTGCACGCCTCTCCTTGGCTAAAATGAATTAAGTGGTGCTGTGAGCTCGTGTCAGTTCAATAAGTTTTCGCAGGGTCTGCATAGCTCGATCGATAAACGGATAGGGGCTGACGTGGTGTACCATTAAATAGAATGGAATACGCCGTAGCCAAAAATCATGCAGTGCCAGCACGTAACCTCTCTGCCACTGAATGGCATCAACAGCGCTTTGGCTATGGTGCTCTAGCTGCTGGCGGTGAAATTCGAGGTAGTGCGCCACCGCCTCAGCGCTAATATCTGCCTGCTGAGTAAAAACCAACAGCTCGACCAAATCCCTCTGAGGCAGGTGCAGCGTGGCCAGTTCCCAATCCCAGCAGCATAGCTCCAGCCCCTCATCACACTGCCGAAAGGCAATATTGCGCGGATTAAAATCGTTATGTACCAGCGTGCGTGGCATCTGCTCTATTTCGCTGCACCAGATTTCTATGCTGGCTACCCATGACAAGAAATCGTCATGCTCTGAAGGGGTAAAGTAGTGGGCTAAGTTTTGGGCCATAAAACCCGCAAATGCCTGTAGCAGGGGACGTTGCGCCAGAGTGTTCTCTTTGCCCTGCGGGCTGATTTCAGGGAATTGCTGTAACAGCGCGCCCTCCTGCCCCAGCCAAACAGCATGGATTTCTGCAATACCAGCGATTGCTACTTCAATATGGCGGGGTTGCCATAAGCCGATGCCGTTGGCGGAATCCATCAGCACTAAATCGTGTAGGTGCTCTTCAATCAAGGCATAGGTGCGCGTTTTGTCATCACGAATAACACCATAAACCTTTGGCATATACCGCGTCAGACGTGGATCCTGCTGATTCATTACCGCCACTTCGCGGCTGTGGGTGTTAACAAACTCTATCAGGTGTGTCGCATCTGAAAGAGCCTGAAGCAGAACCGGTGAACTCTTCCCGGCAAAAAACTTCATCATTGTGAAGATGTCTTGATCCAGAGGCTTGAGCTTCAGCATCACCGGAATATCCTGCCGTGCCGCATTGGTCAAAGTACCGGGAAACAGCCCCATCAGCCTGTCCGAGTGTTCGGTGCTGAGGGTGGTTAACAGACTGTATTTTTCGTCTGAACCTGCCGATATAGCAGCAGATACCGGCAGTTTACTGCCCCAGACCGGGTTATAGGATGCGGAGTGGAAGAAAGCGAGATTGAGCTCCGCCAATGTGGTGGGAGCGGCGGCAAGGTGTGGGCGGTTGCGCCCCAGCTTCTCATGGGATTTGGCAAATTCATCTGCCGCGATAGCGGACAGCGTGGAAATATCCAGGGCAAGGCAATAGCTGGCAATAATTTCCGCCAGCTTGCTGGTACCGTCCGGCCCACTACAGCCTAACATGTTCAAACATTCACGCTGATGAGGGAGATAAGTGCCGCCGCCAACGGTACCTATGACCAGAGAAGGCAATGTGATGCTGCAATAAAGCGCCCCCTCGTTGTTCAGCTCCATGCGTAAATGAGCTACGGAAGATTCATGGATGCAGGCAATATCCTGCCCTAGGGCAGTAAACAGTGCCGCAATAACATTAGCAACGTTGATATTCACACCGACCATACCGGCAGCTATGGCGCCTTCCACAGCACGGTGGTAAGCATTAACTAACTGAACAGGAGTGACCCGCAGGATGGATTGACACACTCTGGCACTCAGGTACACCTCGGCAATCACCCGCGTACCCCGGCCGTGGATCAGCGACTGATAAGAGACTTTCTTATCGCTGGATAAATTACCATCGATCATAAAGTGATGAGGCTTAAGATCAGTGGTCGTCGCCAGCTTCTCCTGGATCCACCGGCAGACATGCCAGGTGCAGGTTGTCGTCATATTCTGCCCGGCGGCAGCACCTGTTTCATAGATAAAGTGTAGGTGTACACTGCGCCCGATAATCTGAGGTGTTAAGGCCACCAACTGCGCATAACGAGAGTGGCTGGAAATTTCGCTGCGTAACTCATCGAGATAGTTGACTACCCAATGACTGAACTCCAGCGCCTCTGTCACACTGAGAAATTCAAAGTGTGGCACACGCATCATACGCTGGCCCAGCACCCTGGCCATGGCACCGCCAGAACGGGTAATCGCCGTGGCGCCCCGTGAAATAGAAGCGATCAATGCCCCTTCCGTTGTCGCAAACGGGGCGTAGAACAGCCCCTGAGCGTGCAGCCCGTTGATTTGCAGCGGGCCACCAATACCTACAGGGACTTCCACCGAGCCAATAAACCCTTCAATGTTGTTGGATAGCGCGGTGGCATCAAACGAGTTCTGGGCAACCTTATCCAGCGAACACTGCATGTGCTTTGACAGATAGGCTAAACGCTGCTGCCGGGCTTTTTCCGTATAGGTATACAGATGACGTGGTGACAGACCTTTCATCGACATGATAATATCCTTAAATATCAAACTATTATGGAGTTTAAAATCGTTATTGCACACACCAGATAACCAACGGCCAGGTAGAGGCCAACAATGGCTTCATTGCGCTTTCGGTTGCGAATATAGGGGTGATGTAAAAACGTAACGAGCTGATACAGGGTTAAAATATAGAAAATCACTAACGGGATTAGGGATAAGAAAGGAACATTCCCGATAGTCGCCATAATCAACTCTAGCTGGATGAGCAGCATCACAGAAATCAGTATGTTCAGAATGATAAAAATGGTTTTTATCCCATAAATTGAGGAGTAGGTAGGGATCTCTTGCCTATCTTCATCCGGGCCTTTAAATTTACGAGTGATTTCGAAAATAAATCCCGCAGTAAAAGAGAGAAGCATCAATATTTGCATCGGAGCGCTGAGCGTAACGCCAGGAACCGCTATATTGGCCAGCCACAAGATGATTAACGGCATCACCAACATATGGGAGATGGCATAACAGGTCAGGTATTGATTGAGCCACTGACCAATAAAGAACTCTTTACCCATCAGGCATGTCCAGGCGAATAGCAGCACCCACGCCAAGGTCGCCCCAGCGATACCCCCATCAATGGCCATACTGGCGAAAAGCTGTAGTACAATACAACCTGCACCGACAAATTTAAGATGTTTGAGCGTAATCAATCCCCGTTGAAGAACCCGCTGAGGATGGTGCTCACAATCGATGAGATAATCCTTATGTTCGTCAAAAATTCGCAACAGCAGAAAATAGGACCAGGATAGTAGGCAGCCTATAATAATATTCCATGAGAAAATCACTTCCCTCTTTTCTGAACTGGCCGCCACGGCATAAGCGACAATAAACAGCAGAACAAAGAAGGGGGCATTCGGCAGTGGAAAACGCTCGTGTACCCATAGCATAAAGCGCCATACCAGCGGCTTTTCATATAATCCATTATCTTTCATAAATCACTTCCATCGGGTTTTGAAATCGGGATAGCGGTATTAATTAATCAAGAGTGCGGTGGTGGAAATAGAGGCCTATGAGCATAAATCCGCAGGTAAATCCGATCAGCGGCCAAACATCTGACCCCATCTCAAAGATGGTGTTACCCTTCAGGATCACGCCACGGGCCAGCCGGATAAAATAGGTCATAGGTAAAAAACAACCAATAACCTGCGCCCACTCTGGCATCCCCCGGAACGGGAACATAAATCCGGTCAACAACACCGAAGGTAAAAAATAGAAGAAAGTGAGTTGCATTGACTGCAACTGGTTTTTAGCAAAGGCGGACAGCGCAGCTTCAGGCAAGTTTCTGTTTAACACCCGTTCCGACAGCATATTCGCGGCCATCAGCGGTTGAATAATGGCTACCGGTTCGGTGGCGTCAGCCTCAATCAGCATACTGGCTTTTTCACCGCGCAATAATTTATGACTAAAGTCAGAGGGGAAATTAATAACAAACTGTACTTTTCCCTGTGCCAACGCCTCTGCCGCCTGTTGCTCCGTGGCCAATTCCGTTTTAAAAGAGAAATAACCGGAATTATGTAGCGCATACAACATTTGCCAAAACTCCTGCCGGGCGTTAGGGTCAACCCCTGCAGTGGGTTCATCCAGCAACAAGAGTTTCGGGTTATGCAGCAGGCTGGCGGAGAGTGCCAACCGCTGCTTCCAACCGCCGGAACCCACTCCCCGACCTGATAAAAAGTGTCAAATACTTGCGCGTTTACCAAGGAAGCGCGTGTCATTTGATCCAGTGCCCACTTGCTTTGATTAAGCACCGACTTTGCCGCTTCAATACGGGCTGTTTGAGCCCGTTGTTGAGCATCGCGGGCGGGGAGTTCATCAGCGGAAAGGCGATTTTGTAACTCCTCAACTACCGCTGCTTTTTGATTATAGTCCGAGCGGTAGGCTTCCAGTTCAAACTCAGAAATAGCCCCGCATTTTGCCTGTTTTTCATTACGTGCCAGTTTTGAATGGGCGAGCCGCGTTGCAATAATGGCACCGTTGAGCTGGGCTCGCAGAACATCTAATTCCGTTTTTCTTCTACCAGACTGTAAATCCACAAGCGTGGATTGTTCTATATCTAACTGATGCTGCACCTGTAAGTAGCGCTGGGTTTCACGTTCATTATCCAAAGCAAACAATAAAGCATCAGATTGAATTCGATCGCCTTTTTTGACATAGAGATTTTTTAGCATACCAGAGACTGGGGCGGCAATATACATAAATTCCCCCTCGACATCCCCCTGGATCAACAGATCATTCTTATTATCACAGGCAGAAAGCAACCATGACATTAGAGTGCACGCTATTATCTTTTTAAATCTAATAGCGATACTCAGCGACAAATAGAGCATCAGGGAATTATCCTTTTCCATAACACCATAATAATTAAGCAGTAAGACAAAACCGTTTTACATACCCGAGCGATTCTCCCGTTAAGCTACTGGTCGTGGCTGCATCCTAAATGCAGCATACGATTTCAGGGAGCAGACTGCTTACACCACTTCATCAGCAATGAGTAGGAAGCAAAGAATAGCCATGATATCTATATCGGTCAACATTATTAGTTAATGAAATCAATACCTATAACGGGCAGCCGAATATCCACCGACTGGAAATACTGAATATATAAGAATTTATTAGAATACTCTTTAAATCATAACCCAGTTACTTTAATCAATGGCAGGTTATTAATTTTCAGTGGTTTTATTATGGTATTTAGCTATTAGTACCGAAGTAAAAATGCCCATACATCAATATAAATCAGACCCACCTGAGGTAAAACTGATCCTACCTACGAACAATGGGCACCATCTTTACTGGATAGCGCCTTAGCCTATAGGGCGCTTCTATATCTATAAATGCACAAGGGGCAACGCCACCGCGTCACCCCTTGTTTTCTATCCCACCAGCCAGCAATCACCTGCCCTATTACGGCTTCTGCTGAACCTCTTTCCACAGCTTCAAGGCCAGCAACACTAAACCACCCGCCCCTAGAACCAGCAGGAGCCAGAGCAGGCCTTTCTTCCACATGCTGGCCTCTTCTGCGGCATCCACCGAGCTCAAGCGTTCGGTGCCGCCTAGGGTCACTTGAGATTGCAACCCGGCCTGTGGCAATGCATCGGCATCTATCGTTTTACGCAGCTCTGCCGGGATCAGGCTATCTAAAGGGATCGCCTGAGGCTGGGCCGCTTTATTTCCCCACGCCAGCAGGAATGGTGTGGTTCCCTGGGCATTGAATATCAAGGTTTGGCTATCGCGCTCCGCCTTAACCTCTGGCAGCGAATCGCCCCATTGCTGGTTGATGCCTTTCAAACGAATACCCTGCACCAGTAAGCCATTCATCGGGATTGCCTCTGCGGTGCGGCCATTCACCGAGAACACCACCTGCTTGGTCAGAGGGTGCCAATTGTCACTGGCTGCGCTGCGGTAATCGATCTCGAGTGGCAGCACCGTATTCCCTTGCGTCGGCCGAATGCTGATATTGTTCAAGGGCTGAGGATTCGGCCAGCTATATTCAGCCTCACTGGCCGAAATGGCTTTTTGGTTGAAGGTCAGGCCGATCCTTTGCTGTTCGGTGTGTCTGGAGGCCGCAATCCCCTGTACTGACTGGATCTTCAAATCAGGGGCCGTTTTGGCATCGTTGAACACCAATAGCAGATAACGAGGTCTGGCATAGTCATCAAGATCGATGGTATCCAACAGCAACCGATCGCTGCCGGAGACCAGATCCATCAAGGGCACATCCTCAGCGCTGCTCGACCAGTCTTTTAAATCGCTGCTATAAAACAGGCTAACGCGGGTCTGCCAATTCTCGGGCAGACGCTCCCAGGACAGTTTCAGCTGGGTCAGGCGGGGATAGTTGCCCTCATGCTGCGGGATCTCCAGCAGATAGGTGTTCCCCATTGGCTTGTCACTATCCACTGGCAAGGTCACTTCAACACCACCTGCGGATTTTAACGAAATCACCTGCTGTTCCTGATTGGTGACCCTTTTGCCATTCATTGGGAACAGGCGCAGAGGGAAAGTCTGGCTATTCTCCTGAGTGGTGACGTTCGCGGCCAGCGCAAAGGGGACAGCCTGCCCCTGATTGTTGAACACCCGCACATCGCGCAGATCTGGCCAAACGCTCTCGGTATACACCGCCTCAGGCAGTTCAATACGGAAAAACGGCGCGCTGCCTTCAGTGGCTAGCGAGATGCCATAGGCGAAATCCTGCGGTTTTTCAGCTACCGGCTGCGCATTGGCTACACCAGCCAGACAAAGTGACCCCAGCAGCAACCCGTTATTCAATTTTACTTTCATACATTCCCTCGTTCGCTTGCCACATTGGGTTCCTTACCGCGCACCGCTTTGGGTGGCAATGGGGAAAAATATCCCACGATCAACACCAGTATCGCCACGCCGATAAACGCGATGGCACGAGCCAATCCACCACCCCGGGCGCTATCCACCAGCATCAGTTTAACAATGACGATACCGAGCAACGCCGCACCGCCAAACCAGACCTCACGTTGTCCACGGCGGGTTGATAGCACCATGACGATCAGCGCTATCAGCATCCACAGCAAAGCGAAGGTGGTCTGTACCAGGCGCGAGCCCCAGAGCGTATCGGCCCGCCAGGCAATATCGGCGTAATAGGCCAGCGCACGCAGAACCGCCCCATTGCCCCACCAGAAAAGCACTGCGATAGTAAACAGCGGCAGCGCCTGTCGCAGCAATGCGGCAAATTGCGGGTATTCCCGCCGGATAAACAGCCCCAGGGTCACCAGCGCCAAGAGTGCAAAACCAGCGCCCTCTTCCAACGGGTTTAACAGCGGCAAATAACGCCAGCCTAGACTGACCCCATCAAACACGTTGCCTACCAGCAACAGCAGCAGAGCCAACGCCGCCAATGGAGCCAAGGCAATCGCACCATACAACTGACGATGCTCGGCAAACGGCCAGCATCCTTTGCGCAGCGCACCATGTGTAGCCAGGATGATCAGGGAGAGGAAGCCCATTTGCAGGCCCAGTTGCCACTCATCCATGCCCCATGGCAAGCGCATCGTGCGCCAAAAGACTTCATAACCCAGCGCAAACACCACCATCCAGAACAGCGACAGGTGTAACCCTTGCTGCATACGCAGTAACCGCAGAGAGCCCGCTTCACGCTTCAGCAGCCAGTACGCCACCGGCAAGGCCAGCAACCAGACCAGATTCGGCCAGCCGAAGGACAATAAAGAATCAAAGTCAACCAATTGGAACATCAGCATGGCCAACATGCCCGGCCACAGCAGCCAAATGCTATAACGCAGTTCGAGCCAGGCCAGCCTTTGTGCCACCCAACGCCAAAGCACTACGGATAGCGTCAACAAGGCCAACGCCAGGAAGGCTCCATAACCATAGTTGAGCGGCAATCGGCCAGCAAAACCGAGCAGGCAAACCAGCCAGAGCAGGATGCCGCCAGCCAGGAAGGAACGGCTGACAACCTGTCTGAATGCGGCTTCGCTCTCCAGATCGCGCCAGAGGAATGCCACCGCGAGCCAAGTTAATGCCAGTACGGCGAACACAAACGTGAAGGAGAGCGTCGTCATTCCAGCGCCAAGAGCGACCAGGGCAGAAGCCAAGGCCAGCACCAACAGACCAGAACCGCTGAGGCTCATGCGGATTTGCTTTTGCTCACGACCAAGCCACAGAATGCCCAGCCCTTCCAGCGCCCAAGCCATGGATGTCCACTCAGCAGACAGTGCCAATGGGATCGCCAGCGTAGTGAACACCCCGCCCAGCGCCAAACCGGAGACCGCCAACATACGGCCCAGGGATGGGTAGCGCTTCAATGCTGCCCAGGCCAGTAACAGGTAAGCCAAACCGAAGCCCAGCGCCGAGAACGCCGGGCCAAACTCCCACTGGCGAACGATCAGATACTGCATGCCAAAACCGATTAACGGCGGGCCAAACAGCAGCGCGCCATCGATAATCTTCTCGCCAGGCAACTGTGCGCGCAGAGTCAAAGCCAGGCATAGCACGCCAAAAATCACGATATTGGCAATCAGGAACAGCTGGCAACCCAGGTAGTATTCCGGCAGGTAGTTGTTTACTCCCCACATCCCAGCGACGCCAAAGGAAAAAACAAAACCCAGCAGGTTAAGTGGCCGCCACGGTTGCCAGACGCTGATCGCCAAAATGCCCAGCGAAAGCAGCAGGTAATAGGAGAATAGCGCGATATAACTGCCGCCACCGGTGGACAGCAACAACGGTGAAAGGTAGCCACCAATGCTGGCAAGCATCGCCAGGCTGAGGGCGCGCTGCAATACGGCCAGCCCCACGCTGGCGGCGCAGATCACCAGCATCAGGCCAAATGCCAGCATATGGGGCAACAGTTGATAAAGCCGGAAGGCACCAAATACGGTGATATAGAGCGCGCCAACCGCGCCCCCTTGCAGGATCAGGGCATACATCGTCTGTTTAACACGCAGACGCCAGCCAAACCACAGTAAAACGCCGCTCGCCACCGCCGCGCCCATTAACCTGAACTCAATAGGCAACATGTCGCGTTCAACGGTGTATTTCATCAGGTAGGCCAAACCGAAGAACAGCAGCAAGACCCCCAGCTTCGCCAACGGGTTGCCTTGCATAAACCAGCCCACCAGCCCGCTGAGCAGGTCGTTTTTCGGTTGCTGCGGCTTATCAATGGCGGGTTTATCAGAAACAGGTGGGTGAGGGATGGTTGTTACTGGTGCGGGTGGTTTTGGAACTGCAGACTCCCATGGCGATATAACCGAAGGGGGGGCGGCCATGTCAGCTGCGGGTTTAACGGTAGACTGTTGTGCCGCATGCGCCGCAAAGTCATGCCTTGTCTTCGCAGCCACAGGTTGCGCCTGAGAAACGGGCGTTGGCGTTGGCCACGATCTCCCGGTTTCCTCGAAGCGGAGATCATCCACCTGTTTTTGCAACTGGGTGATGGTCAGTGTCAGTTGGGCAATTTCCCGCTGGTTACGGTTGCCACGGCCAAGCGATACCACCACAGAAATGGGTAATACCACCAGGCACAGGAACAACGCCAAGCCAGCGATAAATATCAATCCATCCATGGTGCACCTTTAGATCATTTATCGTGGCATCAGTCTTACACCAAAACATAACCGCCGACAATGGATTGATACCGCCAACCCGGCTCAGGCTAATAAAATACCGTTAGCTTGGTGGCTGTTCTTCGGCTGACTCTGGCTGGTTTTTTCTCAGGCGTGGATATTTCCATAACCAGCGCCCGCTGACCATACGCCAATAGAAGAAGACTCCACGCACGGCCCAGTCCAAGAACATCCCCAGCCAGACACCCACCACGCCCATACCAAGCACGATGCCCAGGATATAGCCAGCGACCACTCGACAGCCCCACATGCCCAACATCGTCACCCACATGGCAAACCGGACATCACGTGCGCCCTTCAACCCGGCGGGTAACACCCAGGACGCGGCCCAAATCGGCATAAACGCGGCGTTGAGCCAAATCAGGATTTTGACCACCTCTTTAACATCGTCTTCCTGGGTATAAAATGAGGCAAACAGCCCGGCAAAGGGGGCGGTTCCCCAGGCAATCACCGTCAGGCCAATCGTC
This sequence comes from Serratia sp. J2, assembly GCF_046269175.1. Classification (NCBI taxonomy): domain Bacteria; kingdom Pseudomonadati; phylum Pseudomonadota; class Gammaproteobacteria; order Enterobacterales; family Yersiniaceae; genus Serratia; species Serratia sp. J2. The sequence goes on along the minus strand of NZ_JBKABN010000025.1, from coordinate 46,014 downwards.
GCCAGCCAAAAGACGTGCTTCATCTGCCGCTCGGCCTGAGCAATTTGCCCTTTCCCCAGACGCCTACCGACGATAATGGTCGAAGCAGATCCCAAGGCATTCCCCGGCAGGTTAATCAGGGCCGCGATAGAGAAAGCGATAAAGTTACCGGCGATGACGTTGGTCCCCATCCCCGCCACAAACATTTGTGTCAGCAGCTTGCCAGCGTTGAACAGCACCGATTCGATACTGGCGGGAATACCAATCCCCAGCACCTCACGCAGTATGCTGCTGTTGAGTGGCGTAAAATAGCTTTTGAGCGTAATACGCAGCGCCGGATTAAAGCCCACCGCCAGAACGGCAATAATGGCGATCGCGCCGATATAGCGGGCAATGGTCAGCCCCAGCCCCGCGCCAACAAAACCCAGGCCTTGCCAGCTAAATACCCCATAAATCAGCGTACTGCTGATGAGGATGTTGAGGATATTCATACCGCCATTGATCAACAGCGGGATCTTGGTGTTACCCGCCCCACGCAGGGCGCCGCTACCAATCAGGGCGATGGCGGCTGCCGGATAGCTCCAGACGGTGGTTTGCAGATAAGAGAGCGCCAGCGCTTTGACTTCGGGCGTGGCTTCACCGGCGATCACGTTAATGATCTGTTGCCCGGCTAAATGGATCCCAACCGCCAGCAGCACCGCCAGCACGGTCATTAATACCAGCGACTGGCGTGCCGCCGCCCGCGCCCGTTTGCGATCGCGAGTGCCAAGGCTAAAGGCCACAACCACTGTAGTACCCAGATCCACCGCCGCGAAAAAGGCCATGATGACCATGTTGAAGCTGTCTGCCAGGCCAACGCCTGCCATCGACTCTTTGCCGAGCCAACTCACCAGGAAGGTGCTGAGGACCCCCATCAGCAGTACGCAGGTGTTCTCTAGAAAGATCGGTACTGCCAGTGGCGTGATTTCGCGCCAAAAAAGCACCCGATAGCTTTTTCGCTTGGCATACCAATGCGTCTTGGCAACGCGCTGGGGCAGTAGCCCGTGTAAGTTCAAGGTTGACCTGTAGCAAGGAAGTGAAACGTCGTTTCAAATGATGATTTATCGGCGCTTATTCTGCAAGGCATTTTTTGGGTTGTGTATTCAATAAGTTGATACCGCTTCAAACGTAATACTCTTGTTCAATGGAAGTACCGATGATCCTGTTTTGCATGTCGGATGATTTTGAATACCCCTACGTCTTACAATTGAGGCGTTCAACATATTGAGTATTTGACCCGGCGGTGTCTACTTTAAAAGAATCGATAAAATAGTTGGGCCGAAAAATTGATGTATGCAGTTTTCCTGGTCAGGTGTGGTCTTCTTTCCCCTGGCCGGGATCACTCTTTCCGATGTCTGCTCTTCTCGGAAGGTCTCCGCCAGCTCTGGGCCGTGGTTTTCGTTCTCGGGTAAAGTTGGAAAGTCACAATTGCGATACTGCTTGCCCCGGCAGAACCTGGCTTCGTAATGCAGCCTGTCTACCGTCTGGTTTTCAAGACAATTTTTCCAGTAGAACCAGTTGAGCGAATTAGCATTTCACCTCTGCGATAAAATTTTTTATTTTTCACTGCATTACCCGTTTAGCTCAGAGGTGAACATATCACCTCTGTTTAGGTAGCCAAATTCAGTGTGCCACTACGCTGTAGCTGGAAGACTCAGGTATTCCGTGCGTCGGCGAGAACCCTATTTCTGGGCACAGGTGGTTACTATATTCCTCTTCATTCCCTGAAGCTAATTGCAGATGTCACCTAATTTTCTGTGCGTACGCATACTAACAGTGGATTAGAAAGCGACTGAAGTAATATTGCATTTTTGTTCAATTCCCTCACCTCAGAGTAAAATTCAACACCTGTAGACTTCGGGAAAACATATTTCAGCCATAAATCCTCTGGAAGCTCATCTCTTTTATCAATTTCTTCACGACTTATTTCTACTTTATAATTATTTTTCAATCCTGATTTTTTGATAGTAAAAAATAGCGTTCTGCTTACAAGATAGTCTTTATCATTCTGTTTAATTGTTCCTGTCATTGATACCAGCCCTTCAGTAGGTAACGTCAATATGAGATTGTCATGCAGATTTAGCTCAACATGATTACTATCCTGTTCGACAAGTGCAATCAAATGAGCATCGCAGCGAAAGGGTTTGCTGCTATAATTTTTATGATAAAATGAGCCGCATAAAGCGACGATAAATAGCAACGAAATAATAATTTTTTTCATTTATAAGCTTACCTGACAATTTTATAATTTTCGCAATTCTGATAATGGCCATCATCGATAGGGTAACAAACAGCCATAAAACGAACCGTCAATACGTTACTGCCTTGGCGTGTGTCAGTGTAATAAATTTCAACGGGCTCATTGTTACAGTCCACTTTCTTTTTTTTGATCATATCTTGCACATGCTCAATAAAATTGGAGCGAGTGGGGGTGTTACTTAAGCTATGGATGCTACATTTCCCGATGGTGGTAACCGGGCGAATAACTTCGCTTTGAAGCAAGATCGTGAGAGTGATACCTACAGTAACAGCAGTCACAAGTATACCTATACCAGCGACAAGGACGCTTGTTTTCGGCCCACTTTGTTTTTGTACCTTGTCTGCTTGATCTTCTGATGGAGATAGGACATGTTCATTAATTTGTGGTGAGGATTCATCCATAATGGCCACATTTTCAACTTCTGTCTTCATCTCTTCGACTAATTTATCTTTTTTATTTGCCGGGTGAATTTCCGCCTCCATTCTGAAACCTATTTTCGGCACGGTGACAATGATTTCCCTATCGAACCCCAGATTTGAGAAAGCTTTCCTTAACTCACTGATGTTGTTATTCAAGGTGGCCACTGATGTTGAAAACCCATAATCTGCCCACACTTTTTTAATAATATCCTCTCGAGCAAGAGTGATATTGTTGTTAATAATTAGCTCGCATAACAATCGATTAGCGGGTTTTGATAACTCCATGGATAAAGTGTCATCGTTTTTTAGAGCTAGCATTCTGGTGTTAGAGTCAAAAAAAAGAACAAGATTAATTATATATTTCATATAGATAGGAATCTTCTTGGTGTTGAAATTTAAACTCCAAGGACTTGAAATAGTCCTTTTGTGCTGAGCATAATTTATTTTAGATGTCTACCAAGAGTCAACCATTGATTACTATATTTATTTTTTATTTAAAAAAATCACATAATGAATAAAATTAAACACTAAAAAAAATCATTATTAAATACTATATTAGCATAAAATGCTTAATTTTTTGATTAAAAAAGAGAAATATTCTTAATGTTAAAATTAAGCAGTATTAAATATAAATATAATTTCTTTGGCAGTAAACTTTATTGAGTTATCGAAGCACAGTGAAGCCGTGCGAATAACAAATATTTTTCTCCAGAGAAGGTTTTATAGGAAACACCAATGAACAGGTATTTTTTGCTACAACGCCCTCTAGCGTGCGTCGCCTTTGCACTGGCTTTATTTTGTTTTACAAGTCGGGCATCTATGGTGGTGTACCCGATGGAGACCTCAGTAGATAAAAATGGCTCAGCGCAAATTAAAGTGCTTTCTCAAAGCGATGAGGTGCAATTTATTAAGGTTAGTTTAAAAAGAATAACCAACCCTGGAACTCCAAATGAAAAAGAGGTTCCCGCTGATATATCCTCTGGAGAGGCACTTATCGTCACACCGCAAAAACTGGCGCTTACGGCGGGGGGGGAAAGAATTGTACGACTGGTTTCTCTTTCTTTTCCACCAAAGGAAACCACTTGGCGCGTTTACTTTGAAAGTGTATCTGAAAATATTTTCAACAAGACAAACAACGAAGAAAGTCCCAAGCGCAGTACGGCAGAAGTTGGCGTTAGCATCGTATGGGGCGCATTGGTGCATGTTGCACCTGCGCACACTATTGTTAGCCTGAAATATACCCCTGACTCAGCAGAGGTGATGAATAGCGGTACCATTCGTCTGCCACTGCGAGAATTAGCAATATGCGACACAACAGGTGCTTGTTCATGGAAAAAAGAGACGTCGACTCTGTATCCAGGTACGACGATACGACTTGCCAACGCGCGTTTCTCACCCCAAAAAAAATACCGCGTAAAATATTACAATTGGCTTAAAAACGCGACGGAAGAAATCGAATTACCTGCCAGTCAGGTGAACTAACCCCTTTTGAATTAAAGGGAGCATCAATATCACTTATGGAGTCTTCAATGAAAAGTATTTTCAAAATAGCACTGAGCTCAGCGGCTTTATTGACCGCCATTAACGCCAACGCCGTTCAGCAGGATATTACCGTGACGGCAGATATCGATCCCACTATCGCCATCACGCAGGCCGATAACAGTGCGCTGCCAGCCAGCATTACGATGCAGTATCTACCGAGCAAGGGGTTGGAGGCGTATCGTAATAACATCAAGCTGTGGTCAAACACTGCCGATCGCGATCTCAACGTCAGCCTGGCCTCTTCTCCTTCATTGACCGACCAGAGCGGTAACAATGCCATTCCGCTTAGCGTGACGTTGAACGGGCAGAAATTGAGCGCGACCACTACGGTGTTTAACTACGCCACGACCTTCCCTGCAGGCATCACTAATGGTTCTGCGGCAATGCCGCTGATTATCTCGCAGACTACCGCTGGTGTGGCCACTGCCTCGGGTAAGTACAGCGGTATTGTCAGCCTTGTCGTTACCCAAGCAACTGCAAAAAACGCTGGCTAACGGCACGTATTACCTCTGACAGGCGAGGCTTATAGCCTCGCCTGATTTCCTGGATGTCACGGATGAATATCAGAATAAAGCCTTTATCCGCTGCGCTGGCAGCCCTGTTTTGGGTCGGCACCCACTCGGCGGCTTCCCCTCTTGTTCCCGCTGGCTTTGAAGACCTGGCCAAAGGGCAGGTTATCTGGCTGGAGATATCGCTGTACGGACGATCTCTGGGGCTTTTTCAGGCCAACGTCGATCTCGAAAATGTGTTTTTTTTGCAACCTGATCAAATTGCCTCCGCGATCCAGGAAAAATATAACGATCCATCTGCGCCTCAATTACTGCTGCGCAGCTCATTAAACCAGCCGTTTAAACGCAATGGCAACCTTGCATGCAGCACCAGCGGCAATGCGCCGGGCTGTGACTTTATTGATACTGACACCGTCGCCATTATTTATGACGAAAACTACGGGCGAATTAGCCTGTTCCTCGGAAAAGCATTTCTGCCAGAAAAGAAAAACGACGATAAATATTACGATGTTACGATCGACAGCCGTAACGCCCTTGTACACCAGCAAAACGTTAATTTTGTCGCCGATCAGGACTATCAATCGGCTTCGGTGCAAGGCAACGGTTCTCTGGGGGTAACGGAAAACGGCTTTATCAACGTCGACTGGAACTGGCAGGGGCAACGCTTCCGCTCGGACAGTGTTCAGCAGATTGACGTGAACAACGCCTATTTTCGCCAGGACATCCTGAAACAGATCTACCTGCAGAGCGGCATCATGGACTCACGGGATATATTCAGCAACATGGGTGGCAACATCAACCTCAGCCAGCTTCCGCTGGGTAAAATCCGTGGTGCCCGCATTGGCTCGACGCTGGCGTGGATCAATCGGGACAACGTTGTTCAGGGAACGCCGGTGACCGTTTTCCTGGCGCGGGAAGCACGCGTAGACGCCTACCGTGATGGTCAACTGCTGTCATCATTTTATCTGAGGGCCGGTGCGCAGACGCTGGATACCCGAACCTTTCCCGTCGGCAGCTATACGGTGACCCTACGTATCCATGAAGATAATCAACTGATCAGGACGGAAACCCTTCCCTACACCGCTACGGGCAGTGCACCGCTGAATACTTTTCAGTGGTTTTTACAGGGGGGCAACCTGGTTAGCCGTGAACAACATCGCGCCGACGAGAGTCAACGTGTGGTTCAGGGCGGTATCCGTATTCCTCTAACCGATACGTTCTCCCTCACGGCAGGTAGCACCCTGTTGAGCGATGCCCGCTATTGGGAAAACGCCGCGGACTGGAGCCACGGTTTCAGTAGCGGCCCCCTCGATGGCGTATTGACCTCGCGGATAAGCTATTTGCACGGTAGCGAGGGTTCCCAGGGCAATATTCAACAGTTGAATTATAACGATGGCTTTTCACTCAGTTTTTACCGTGCAGAAATGACGGCTGCAGACTGTAGCCAGCGGGTGGAGAACCGCTACAGCTATAGCGGTTGTTACAAGAGTACTAACCTGATGTTGTCGGTTCCCATCGCACAATGGAACGCCAGCCTGGGCTATGCAATTAGCAGCAACCAAGGGAGTTACGTCTATCGCCGCGAGCTTTCGGACGAGGACATAAAACACCGGGGTGGCGCGCCATGGGAGCAGGTCTACACCCGGCGCTCTAACAGTCGCACCTGGCAGGTGGGGCTCAGCCGCGCCTTCACGATGAATGATATCAACATCAATACCAACATTAACGCCTTTACCCGCCGGGAATCGAGCGTTGATAGGATCGACAACGTGGCGTTTTTGAATGTTAGCCTGACGTTTGGCAACAAGCGCAGCCAATCCTCGCTGGGGGCCAACTGGCAGAAAAGTCAGCGTAGAGGGGAGCGACTGAGCTACAACGCCGCCTACAGCCGCTACGCCGACAGCAACGGTGAAAACGAACTCGGTGCATCGCTTTACGGCATCAATGCGCAGACGGCAACCGCATCGGCATATGGTCGCATGGGGGGGCAGTACGGTAACGCCATGCTCACCGTCAGCGACGCGTATGACCGGGCGGAAAACCGCCACGCGGTGAGCAGCAGCGGTAACTACGGTTCCTCGCTGGTTATTGATCGGACTGGTCTCCTATGGGGGCGCTGGGGGGACGGCTCTCCCTCATCTGCCATTGCGTTGAGTGTGGCGACGCCTGAAGGGGATTGGGCTTCACGGGTTAACGTATCCGTCGACAGTGCCGGGCAGGCTGACGTCAGAGGCAACAGCCGGACGGTATTTACCGTACCTGCCTATCGCCAGTCGACTTTTAGTGTCAACGAGTCCTCCTCTGCGCTGGCGGGGATTAACAGCCAAATCAGCAAAGGGGCCGGTTCGCGCACGGTATTTTTGACGCCAGGTAAAGTGTTTAACCGCAGTATCGAAGTGACATCCCACTACACCTGGCTGGGCAGGATGGCCGATGAAAATAACCAGCCACTTGAGGGGGCGATCCCGCTAAACGTACTGTCCTGGACGCCGCTTGGGCAGGGCGGTTTTACGCTGGAAACAACGAACTTGCTGAAAACGCTGTACTTGATGAAAGAAAACACGTTCTGGCAGTGCCAACTGAAGGTAAAAGCGATACGAGATGTGGTGCGCTGGGTAGGCACCACACAATGCGCCAGCACTGAGATGGCGAATCTGCCCAATGCCGAGCAAAAACAGGTGGAACTGATGACGGCGGGTAACCGCCATAAAGACAGCAGCACAGTTCAAAACAGGTGATGGTAAAAAACCATCAGATCAGGAGTTGTCATGTATCGCATTTTTTCTTTTGGGTTTAATCCCGTTGTTGTCGTCAAACTATTGCTGTTATTGACGTATGGTTTCCTCTGCTCCGCCTCTGCGGCGGATATGCCGGGTTCCGCGTCAGCGGTGGATGTGCCCCGTTCCCTGTTAACGCGAAACGCACCTCGTTCCGTCACTATGGTGGACGTTCCTCCTCAGCCACAGAATACGTCGATCAATGTGAAGTTTGACAAAAAGGGCACGCCGGCTCGCCTGTCTATTTGGGATAACGTTTTTGGCGGAAGTTCAAACCCTGGATGCGCAGATAGCAATGACTGTAATAATAGGGATATCCTGAATAATTTGATTTGTTACTCACAAAACGACGCGACCAATGGCGCCTGCCCGACAAAACTTGTCTGGTACAGTACCGTGCCAGCTAACAGCCTCAAGCTCATCTTCAAACATGAGGGTAATACCAGCGTTACGCTAAATTTAACCAGTGGTAAAGTTCGTGACGTGAGCATGTCTGCATCATGGAATGCAGCCACTCTTCAGAACGGGTTCTCTGTTTATATTCCCGCATCGGAGCTTAATAAACTTAACTTGTCAGGAAGATGGCAGGCCCGTTTAAAAATGCGTGTGATGGCATGGAGTACCTGCAGCACACATTTAACCACCGGGTGTGACGGTTTTCACCGGGCTGACTGGAATGCCGACATCGTGCTGAACGTAACAGACGTCGGTAGACAGCAAATCTACTTCCCGGCATCCCCTAATGCTACGCCGCAGGTAAGCCTTAACCTGAATAACCGGCCGGGGGCGCAAAACACCACCGCTAGCGGCACAACCTCGTTGGATATGTGCTTGTATGATGGCAGCAATTCATCCAGTAACCGCATCAGCCTGCTATTTCAGGACGAAGGTGCCAGCGCGTCTGGCCGCCCGGCTGGGCAGTTCTCCGTTTACCGGCAAGGAGCGGATAAAAATCAGGCGGCTAATCGGCTGGACTATCAGGTCAGCGTGATAAACCCGACAACGGGAGCGGTACAGAATGTGTCAAACGGCAGCGAAATCATCTGGACGAATACCAATCGGCGTAATATCCAGCGGCAGGTAGTATTACCGGGTGTGCAAGGTGTCGCGCTGTGTGTACCTGCACCCATAACCCTGACAACGCCAATCTTTCGTCTGGCAGACAAGACGGCTGGACGTTATACCGGCAGTTTGCGCATCATTTATACCCCCACAACGCAGACCAGTACGCCATTACTATAAAGTCTCATCCTCACCAGATTGGTTGGGTATAAATATCGCCCTCCAGCCTGGGCAGGACGGTGTGAAATCCAGACAGATATGACCAGTTTCACAGTTACGCCTTATTTATAGATACATGCAGGAGGGCTATTGTGATCACCAGAGAAGAGAATATTACTTAGGCAATTAATCAATATATAATCAGAAAACCAAAGTAAGACTTATTATTTTTAGTAAAAATAATTAAGCAATGAGCCATTTATTTCTTATAATTTATGAGTGAAAAAAATCATGCTAAGTATAGTCATAAGAGACAGTAATAAATTTTATACGGATGCCTTGCACATCGTATTAAATCAATATTTTACCGATAGGAATACTCAGATCATCTTTACCGATCCTGATTGTACTTTCTTGTCGCACGCAGACTTAGTTTTTCAGGAGATTGAACATGAAACTCACTACCTCGATGCCCTGCCACTTCTAGGAAGGCATTTTATGGGTATTATTTTCCCCATCTGTGAATATGAAGCGAACAAAATAACCCCCAATCAAAGACATACCTGTATTCAAGAACTCCCAATTATCTATAGGCAAGATCCGCCATCGACAGTCATCCAAAAGGTCAGCAGACAACTGTCTCGCCTGCATGAAAAAGACAAATACTTCTATAACAAAATCATGCAAAAACAATGTGATATATGCGACAAGCATCAAATGACGAAAAATGAAATCGAGGTACTTAGATTAATTAATCAGGAGTACGGCCTAACCTCGATTGCCAACATCTTGAATAGAAACGTCAAGACAGTCCATTCGCAGAAAAAATCCGCCATGAATAAGCTTAACATCACTAGTAATATCGGGCTCTATGCCTTCCTTAGGAAAAATTGGAAACTTTTAGAGTACTGTTAACTTAAAAAACACCCTATCGCAAAAACCACTACTGCAGGTATTTACCACCAATGGCCCAACTCAGAAGTGGGCCGCCGACATCACTAGCTTATGATTGGATTGTGAATAACTCATAAATTCCACTAAAAACTGCTTAGTAAGTTATCAGACAAGTCACTTTAACTTATGATAATTAAAATAAGGTAATATTTGAATGGGAAAATAAAGAATTGATATTATATTCAATCACAATTAAATGGATCTCTACGTGACCTTGGCTTTATCGGAACATGCAGCTCCCTTTTATACCTAACACTATCCACAGGAATTACCCCTTTGAGAAAGGCCGTACTTTTGAGTGACTGCGACGCAGAGAAAAATATCGCGCTATTGGTTTACCCCTTACCCCGTAACCAAACCAAATAACGCCCCGATCCCCGATGACACCCCCATGGCCAGTGCGCTCCAGAAGGTAATGCGCATCACTCCAGGGCCTATGGGTGCGCCGCCCACTTTGGCCGAAACGCCCCCAAGCACCGCCAGTGAGACCAATGCTGAGCAGGCAATGGCGGGGATGGTCCATTCAGTTGTCGCGATGGCCGCTACACATAGCGGTAATATTGCCCCGGCAGCAAAACTCAATGCTGAAGCCCACGCGGCCTGTAAAGGACGCGCGGTGGTGATTTCTGAGATCCCCAGCTCATCACGCGCATGGGCGCCTAGCGCATCATGGTGCATCAGTTTTTCTGCCACTTGTTTAGCCAGAGCCAAATCAAGCCCACGATGGACATAAATCGAGGTTAACTCCCGGTGTTCACCCTGAAAATCGCTATTCAGCTCAGCTTGCTCTTCAGCCAGAGCGGCCTTTTCAGTATCAGCCTGGGAAGACACTGAAACATACTCACCGGTTGCCATCGACATCGCACCAGCCACCAAGCCAGCCACCCCGGTCAAGAGCAAACTTTGCTGAGTTACGTTAGCCGACGCTACGCCCAACAGCAGACTGGCGGTAGACACTATCCCGTCATTAGCCCCGAGAACGGCAGCCCGCAACCAGCCTATTTTTTCCATGCTGTGTCGTTCCCGGTGCATTTTGTTTCCCTTTATTGACCCTAGTATCAAAGTTTATCGAGTCGTTGTTGAATGTCCTGATGGCGGCCTTTATCGGCTAATTCTCTGCCTGGGCGGGCAGGGGCCGCCAGTGCTTTCTGTAAATAGAGTTTGCCCTGTGCCTTATGCCCTTGATCTATCAGAAAGTCACCGTAGAAATAGTTGGGATCGATACCCGTTGGATTAATCTGTAAAGCCTGTTTCAACAACAGTTCAGCCTGCTTGTCATCACCAAAGCCAATGGGCCAGCCAGGAACCTGATAATAGAGGGCGCCAAGACTGGTATAGGCTGAGCCATCCAGCGCCTTGGCATCCAACTTTATTGCCAGTTCCAACTTCATTTTCGCCTCTTTGGCCAGTTCCAAAGCACCCAGCCCCCCTTTCTCACCGGCCCAACTACTCTTGACGATCGCAGACCAGATCAACAGGTCTGCGCGTGACCCGTTAGCTGCACTGGCTTTATCCGCAACGGCGCTGAGTTGTTCCAGACAGCTTTCTTTCTGTTTCGCCGCAACCTGATACTGGCAAACTGCCCATTGGTTCTGAATATCGGCCAAATCACTCTGGGCAACAGCGGTTGTACTACCAAAGAGCGTCAACACCAACAATAACTTTTTCATCGCGAGTCCTTCTTCTCAAGGGCAGCATTGGCATGGCGGGCAATAATATGCCGCTGTTTAGCCAGCGCTTTATCGACCACTGCAGGGAACAGTGCATTAAGTTTGACAAAGAACCGCTCTGGCCAACCCAACCATCGTCGTTTTATCTGTTTGTCTAACGCAACAATCACCTCATCAGCAACCCATTCAGCACTGTCACTTTTGGTGCCTAACTCAGCATTCATGGCATTAACAGCCGCAGAGTTAAGCGTGGTTTTTGTCGCCCGGGGGGCAAAATAGAGCACGTTAATGGATGAACCGGCAAGTTCTCTGCCGAGTGCTTCACTAAAACCACGCAGCGCGAACTTGCTCGCGCAATACACGCTATATCCGGCATAACCAATGCTGCCAAAGCTGGAGCCGATATTCATAATGATGCCGGGCCGGTCTATATAAGGCAGTAAAGCCCGAGTCAATAATATTGGAGCCTGAATATTTACGGCTAACTGCTGCATTATTTGTTGTTCGCTTTGATCCTCAAGCCAGGCAAAATGATTGGCCCCGGCATTGTTGATCAGGATATCAATACGCTGTTGTTGGCAAAGCAGCTCAACTTGCTGTGTCAATTGGGTGAAATCGCCAAGATCGGCGATCCAAACCTGATGTTTTTCCGGGTGGGGCAATGTGTTAAGCAGCGCGGTGAGCGCCGTTTCATTACGCCCATGTAATATTAGACAAGCCCCCTGCTTTGCCAAGGCATGAGCCAGTGCCTGGCCAATACCGCCACTGGCACCGGTAAGCAAAATACGGCTGTTGTCGAGCCTCATTGTGCTGGCTCCATCAGGCCACGCAGCATGTCGCCATAAAGTTGGTAGACCACTTTGGCAGTATGGATAATCGCGGCACGATCTTCGCTCTTTTCCACCTGGTCCATTAATGATGCAAAAAAGGCCAGATGTTCTTTGTCCAGTTCCCCATGCGAGCTGAGGTAACTCATGGCTTTCTCTGGTAATCCCAGTCCCTGTTTAAGCTGCTCGGCAACGGTGGTGGCAATGGCGACGCTGGTGCCCTCAAGGACATGCACCATACCGAAAATACCCATAGGGTTGAGGCGAGAGACGTGATCGTAGAGGAACGCAATCATCAACTCGATTGCCAATACCGGCTGGCCATGACGAACCGCTTCTGCATCCCCGCCACACGTCCTGATATCATTTAATATCCATTCCTGATGGCCATACTCTTCATCAATATATTCGGCAATGGCTCCGCGAACCCATTCATATTCTGAGTTCATCCGGCCGCCCGCTGTCATCAATAAAGGCACGGTATGGCTGACATGATAAAAAGCCTGTGTCAAAAAGGCGATATACATTTCGGCATTAATATTTCCGCAGCGGCAAGCTTCTATGACCGGGGAGGAAAGGAGCTTCTCTCTGTCCACCGCCGTCTCTCGCTGTAACAATTGATAAAAACTCATGTGATATCTCCCGCGATTAACTGATGAATACGTGTGTGATAGGTGGACAAAATCTGCTGTCTTTTCGGGCGCCCATTGGTGGTTAATAAACCGTTTTCAACCGTTAACTGTGCCAAAAAATAATGATGGATCCGTGCATAGTCAGGTAACCGTCCATTAAGTTGAGATAGCTGCTCGGCAAGGCTACTTTCATAACCGGCTGTCACTTGGATCAGCGCAACATTTACGGGTAAACCATCACCAAAGATGACCATGCGGGATATTGCTGGAAAAAGCTGAGCCTCTGCCTCGATCCATTCCGGTGAAAAATTTCGGCCAAAGGCGGTGATCTGAATATTCTTTTTGCGGCCGGTGATATGAAGGAAGCCTTGGGCATCAAAATGGCCGAGATCGCCGGTTGCTACCGGGGATCTTGCAGCAAGTTCCCCCAGATATCCCAGCATTGTCGCGCCAGAAATCAAGATCTCCCCATCCGGTGCGATGGTTATCCGGCAGTGCGGTAACGGTTCACCCACCGAGCCAGGCAATGCACGCCCTAGCGCATTGAGGGCAACAACCGAGCCGCATTCTGATAAGCCATACCCTTCAAAAACCGGCAAACCCAACTGATGCGATTTAACCACTAAATCCGCAGCAACCTTACCCCCGCCGACGGCAACAAAACGCAGGCTCTCCGCCAACCCTGGGTTGTGGGTGCACAACATGACGAATAGACGCAGCAATTCAGGTACCAATACCAGACTGTGCGGCCGCCATTGAGTAATGGCTTGGGCAAGGATCTGAGCGGAAAACTGGCTAGAGCCTGTCAATCCCACTTCCGCCAGCGAGGGGATACGGCTACATACGCCACTGAGCAACGGAACATACAGCCCGGTAATGTTTTCAAGCAAGGTCGACAGTGGCAGCAATGTCAGATGCTGCTGTATGTTTGCCGCAGCAACCCGCTCGGCAAGCGCCAGACTGACCTGCATCAAGTGCTCCTGACTCAAACATACCCCTTTGGGATGCCCGGTTGTCCCTGATGTATAGGTGATTTTGGCTGTATTAGCGGGTAATTCAGCAACAGATAGTGGCTGCCGACGTTGCAAAGGGTAATCAAGGAAAGGGGTCGTTATCCACCCTTGCCGGGCAGGCCCAATCAAGGCATCGGCACCGCTACTTTCCAACAACCAGTCTTGTTGTTCGGCACTGAAAAAAACGGGCACCGGTATAATGACAATATTGGCTAACAAGCAAGCCAGATCGATCATGGCCCACTCCAGGCCGTTATTCAAAAACAGGGCCAGCCGCGATATTTTCTCATTACTGAGTCGCTCGGCCAGAGAGGTAGTTTGCCGCAATAAATCAGCGTAGCTGATGCTCTGCTGACTATCACATAACGCAGGGCGAGAGCCATCTGTGACCGCGATGTGTTCAATTCGCTCAAAAAGGATCATAGCTGCACGCTCATTTGCACGGGAAAGATATCCGGCATGGGGCCAAACAATGAAAGCAATAAGCTGGTTTCACTCAGAATTTGGCGGCCTTGTTTAAGATCGCCAACCATGACACAGGGCTGCCCCTGATAATATTCTCCCCAGGCCTGGGCATCTTCACCCATTCGATCCGGCAATGCAGGGGCGAGTTCCAGAGGGGTCAGGTGCAACCGGTGGAAGATATTTCTCAACTTTTTGGTCCCGGTAAATGCCACGTATTCGAATTGGTTTTCGTAGAGTAGCCGGCAAATCGCCGCAAACATGATCCGGGCATTTCCGGATTCAGAACAGGCAAAGTTTCCTATTTCAACCAGACGGTTACGTGGCAAGATTATTCCCGTCTGCGCGACAGCCACCTCTTCAATCGGCGCATCCAGATAACGCTCAAGGTACAGCACCGAGTTGTCAGCACGGTTCAGACCACAGGCACCAACCAGAACGCCATCAGCGCGGTACATGCCTAACAGATAAGGCAGGAAGTGAGGAATGAGCGCATTAAACTGCCGACCGTATTCGTGCTGTATATAAGCCTGTAATAAGGCCCTGTGCTCATGGTCCTCAGCAAACGACAGCTGGTACGGTGCCTGGATATATATACTCATCATCGCGCCCCTCTGACTGATAATGAGCAGTGTAGTGATATAAGCTTAAGAAAGAGTTAAGCCGATGAGAGCACAAACCTCTATTTAAAACCCAAGGCCATCAAGCAAGCTGACCGCTTTATACACTATTTCCCTTCACCGTTAACCTCAGGTAGTATCACCATAAGCTGTATAAAAAAACAGGTAACAACATGCAACCCTTACTGCTGCATTCCGCCAAGATTTCCCGTGATCAATTCCGTGGTGAAACCATCACCAACGGCAAGTTTCTGAACTGCGATTTCTCCGGCACCGATCTGACTGATACCCAGTTTATCGGCTGTGTTTTCTATGACGAAGAGACCCAGCTCGGGTGTAACTTCAGCCGCGCGGTGTTGAAAGATGCCAGCTTTAAAAGCTGCGATCTCTCACTGGCCGATTTCAGAAATACCCAGGCCCTCGGCCTGGAGATCCGCGAATGCAAGGCACAGGGGGCTGATTTCCGTGGTGCCAGCTTTATGAACATGATTTCGCAGCGCAGCTATTTTTGCAGCGCCTTTATCATCAAAAGCAATCTGAGCTACAGCAACTTCTCCAAGGTGGTACTGGAGAAATGTGAGCTGTGGGAAAACCGCTGGAGTGGCGCTAACGTGTTGGGAGCCAGCTTTATTGGCTCTGATCTGTCCGGCGGGGAGTTCAACCAGTTTGACTGGCGGGCCGCCACCTTCAACCACTGCAATCTGACCGGCGCAGAGCTGGGGGAGATGGATATCCGCCAGGTTGATCTGGAGGGAGTACAGCTGGATAGCCAGCAGGTCGTTGGGTTAATCGATCGGCTGGGGATAATCCTGGTCAGTGACTCCTGATTACCAGCCGCCATCACGGTGCCTAATACGCCATTACGATTAATCATCGGCCATCGCCTTGATTTTATTGCGCCCTTCGCCAATGATTCCAAATACCTTTCCCATCCTCAAGGATCCGTATGAACCCATCGGCCACTGTTCTCTACACCGATAGCGACTTTTTCAGCCCCTATGCCATGTCGACCTTTGTGGCGCTCACGGAGAAAGGCATGCCGTTTACCGTCAAGCCGGTGGATCTTTCACTGGGGGAACAGCAAAGCCAGGCCTACGGCAGCCTGTCATTAACGCTGCGGGTGCCGACGTTGGTGATGGGTAGCTTCCAGCTTTCCGAGTCTTCCGCCATTGAGGAATATTTGGAAGAACTCCACCCAGCTCATCCGCTCTACCCGCGTGACATCAAACAGCGCGCCAAAGCCCGTGAGATCCAGGCATGGTTGCGTAGCGATCTTTTGCCGTTGCGGGCCGAACGCCCAACCGAGGTAATTTTCAGCACGGGTAAATTTGCCCCATTGAGTACGGATGCCCAACGGGCAGCCAACAAACTGCTGACTGCGGCGCAAAAGTTGCTGAGCCACGGCCAGGATCATCTGTTCCACGAATGGTGTATCGCCGATACCGATCTGGCCCTGATGCTCAACCGGCTGGTGATACATGGCGATCCGGTACCGGAACCGCTGCGCCACTATGCACAAAAACAGTGGCAGCGCCCATCGGTGCAGGCGTGGTTGGCATTACCAGAGAAAATGCGCGGTTAAAAAAAACCGGCGGCCACGACGCCGCCGTTCTCAACGGTGAGAAACATCACTTCTTGCTCGGAGGAAACGCTCCCCAGCGTAGGCCACCGGGGAGCGTTCAAGTCTTGAGGGTTAACAGCTCACGTCAATACACAGGTATTTCAGTTCCAGATACTCTTCGATGCCGTAGCGGGAGCCTTCACGCCCCAGCCCAGACTGTTTGATACCGCCGAAAGGCGCTACCTCATTGGAGATCAAACCGGTATTGATGCCCACCATGCCGTATTCCAACGCCTCCGGCACCCGCCATTGACGGGCAGCGTTTTGCGTGAACAGGTAAGCGGCCAGACCAAATTCGGTATCGTTGGCCATCGCGATAGCTTCTGCTTCGTCATGGAAACGGAACAGCGGTGCAACCGGGCCAAAGGTTTCTTCTTTGGCAAAGCGCATCTGCTGGGTCACTCCGGTAACCACCGTCGGCTGGAAGAAGGTACGGCCCAACGCATGCGGCTGCCCACCGGTCGCGATCTGCGCCCCTTTGATCAGCGCATCATCAATGTGGCTCTGCACTTTTTCTATCGCAGCCTCATCGATCAGCGGCCCCTGCGTCGTCCCTTCCTGTGTGCCATCACCGACTTTCAGTTGTTCAACCGCGGCCACCAGCTTATCCACCAGGCGATCGTAGATGCCGTCCTGCACGTAAATACGGTTGGCACAAACGCAGGTCTGCCCGCTGTTGCGGAATTTGGAGGCCATGATCCCGGCAACGGCCGCGTCCAGATTCGCATCGTCAAACACAATCACTGGTGCGTTGCCGCCCAGTTCCAACGAAAGCTTTTTAATGGTTGGCGCACATTGCGCCATCAAGATGCGCCCAACCTCGGTCGAGCCGGTAAAGCTCAGCTTGCGTACTACCGGGCTGTCACACAGCACTTTACCCACCTGAGCCGCTTCGCCGGTTACTACTTGCAATACGCCTGCGGGAATACCGGCATCCTGCGCCAGTTTGGCCAATGCCAATGCCGTCAGCGGCGTTTGCTCAGCCGGTTTGACGATCATGGTGCAGCCTGCTGCCAACGCTGGGGCCGCCTTACGGGTGATCATCGCTGCTGGGAAGTTCCACGGCGTGATCGCCGCGCAGACGCCGATCGGTTGTTTCACCACAACCAGACGTTGCGAAGCCTGTGGTGCCTGTAATACGGCGCCGTCTACACGCTTGGCTTCCTCGGCGAACCAGGTAATAAACGAGGCGGCATAGGCCACTTCGCCACGCGCTTCCGCCAGCGATTTACCCTGCTCAGCGGTCATCAACTGCGCCAGATCTTCCTGAGCCGCCATGATTTTATCGGCCCAGGCCAGCAACAATACGGAACGCTGCTTGGCGGTCTGTTGCTTCCAGCCGATTTGTGCCTGCTGCGCGGCGTTAATTGCCTGCTGGGTTTCCTCTGCGCTCACCAGAGGCACCGTTGTCAGCTCCACACCGTTGGCCGGGTTGATCACGGCTTCACGTTTGCCGCTGCGCGCATCACACCACTCGCCGTTAATCAGGCATTGGCTACGCAGCAGATCGGGGTTTTGCAGTTTCATGAATATTGCTCCTTATTGGGCCAGCGCGCGGGAAAGGATTGCCAGCGCCTGGTTAAACTGGGCATCAGGAATGGTCAGCGGGTATAGGAAACGGATCACGTTACCGTTCACCCCACAGCTGAGTAGCAACAGTCCTGCTTCCTGGGCTTTTTGCTGTACCTGACGGGTAAACTCCGGCGACGGTTTACCGGTTGCCGGGTCGTTGAACTCTACCGCCACCATGGAACCCAGCGCGCGAATATCTACAATCGCCGGGCAGTGGCTACGTGCCTGTTGCAGCACTTCCACCAAATGTTGCCCCAAACGCTGGGAGCGTTGGCACAGTTGTTCTTCTTCAATCACGTCCAATACCGCCAGCGCGGCAGCAACGGCTAATGGGTTACCGGCGTAGGTACCACCAAGGCCACCAGGGGCCGGGGCATCCATCACTTCAGCACGGCCCGCCACGGCAGACAACGGCATACCACCAGCCAGGCTCTTCGCCATGGTGATCAGGTCCGGTTTCACCGCATAGTGGTCCATCGCAAACAGCTTGCCGGTACGAGCAAAGCCGGTCTGCACCTCATCGGCGATCAGCAGGATACCGTGTTGGTCACACAGCGTACGCAGCGCCTGCATGAATTCTGCCGGAGCCACGTTAAAACCCCCTTCCCCCTGCACCGGTTCCAGTACAATAGCGGCAACCTGCTTAGGATCGATATCGGCCTTAAAGATGCGTTCCAGGCTATTCATGGCATCTTCGGTGCTGACACCATATAGCGCATTCGGATACTGGCCATGGAACACGGAGCCAGGGAACGGGCCAAAGCCCAACTTGTAAGGGGCCACTTTACCCGTCAGTGCCATGGTCATATAGGTACGGCCATGGAATCCGCCGCCGAAGGTGATCAGGCCTGGGCGCCCGGTGTAAGCACGAGCGATCTTCACCGCGTTCTCTACCGCTTCTGCGCCAGTGGTGAAGAAGGCGGTTTTACAGGTGCCTTCGATCGGAGCACGTTGGTTGATGCGCTCTGCCAGCGAAATATAGCTTTCATAAGGCACGATCTGGTATGCCGTATGGGTAAACGCCTGAAGCTGCTTTTCAATGGCGGCGATCACCTTGGGATGACGGTGGCCGGTATTGAGCACCGCAATGCCCGAGGCAAAGTCGATCACCTCATTGCCTTCCACATCCCACAGGGTGGCATTTTCTGCACGCTCGGCGTAAAAACCACACATCACGCCAATCCCTCTTGGGGTAGCGGCCAGACGACGTTGATTCAGTTCTGCGTTTTTCATGCTGTTCTCTCCGGGCGGGACCAGTTATCGGTTTTGTTCACAAACGTGAAACATTGCGTTTATTTACACCGGATGTGGCCCTATAATCGAGTGCCAGTTACGATTAATTGAGGGATCCAATTGCGCTCATTGAGTGGTGACCTGCTGCTGCAACGCCTCGGCGAGCAGCCCGATGATAAACTGCACAAGCGGTTATACAATGCCATTCGTACCAGTATTCTGGACGGCAGCCTGCCCCCTTCCAGCCGCCTGCTGGCGTCACGCGATCTGGCAAAAGAGCTGGGCCTCTCACGTAATACGGTTTTAACCGTTTATGAACAATTACTGGCGGAAGGATATGTGTTTTCGCGCCAGGGAAGTGGAACCTTCGTCGCAGAAACGGTACCCGACAGCTGTTTATCCACCGCCAGCCAGCCGATTGCCGTTGACGGTGAGCAACGGCGTGCCGAGCTGTCACAACGTGGCATCACGCTACTGCAACACGCCAGCGCCAGCCCGAAACAGTGGGGAGCGTTTATTCCCGGCGTCCCCGACGTGAATGCTTTCCCGCATCACATCTTCAGCAAACTCCAGGCACGCATCAGCCGCCGCCCGACTTCACAGCGCTTAACCTACAGCAACCAGGGCGGCAGCCCGGAGCTGCGGCATGCGCTGGTGGACTATCTACGGGTGTCGCGTTCGGTGCGCTGCTCGCCGGAACAAATTCTGATCACCGAAGGTATTCATCAGGCGATCGATCTGGTCACCCGCATGCTGTGTAATCCTGGAGATGACGCCTGGATCGAGGAACCTGGCTATTGGGGGATCCGCAATATCCTGCGCATGAACGGCGTCAATATCTGCCCCTGGGCGGTGGATGAGGCCGGGATGGTGCCACCAGAACAACCGGCGGCCTTGCCACGGCTGATTTTTGTCACCCCTTCACACCAATACCCGTTGGGCTCGGTCATGAGCCTGGCTCGTCGGCAACGGCTGCTAGCTTTGACCCGTGCGGCTGGCGGCTGGATCGTGGAGGATGATTATGACAGTGAATTCCGCTTCTCCGGCCAACCTATCCCGGCCTTGCAGGGGTTGGAAGCCGATGCGCCGGTGATCTACATCGGCACCTTCAGCAAAACGCTCTATCCGGCCCTGCGGCTGGGCTATGTGGTGCTTCCCAAGCCATTGATGGACGAGTTAAAAACGGCTCACGCCGAGCTTTACCGTGGTGGTCATTTGATCATTCAGGCGGCGCTGGCGCAGTTTATTCAGGAAGGCCACTATACCGCGCATATCCGCCGTATGCGGTTGCTGTATGCCAAACGCCGTGGGTTCCTCACCGCGTTGATTGAGCAGCATCTGGGTAAGGAGGCGTTGAGCGAGTTCAACAGCAACGCCGGGCTGCACCTGGTACTCAACCTGCCGGATGATGCCGACGATGTCGCCATCGCTGCGGCGGCCAATGAACGCGGTGTGCTGGTAAGAGCGTTGTCACGGTATTACATGCTGCCAAACGCGCGACGCGGGCTGCTGATGGGCTTTGCTTGTGTGCCGGAAGAACAAATGGCGGCGGCGTTTGACGTGTTGTTGGAGTGTATAGGCCCCTCACCCTAACCCTCTCCCACAGGGAGAGGGAACCGATCGAGTGGGCTGAAAGTATCGTGATTCTTCATGAGCACCGGCTGATTCGCCTTGGCTGAAGGGGGCGCTCGCGTTTGCTGAGATTGCCTATTTAC
This sequence comes from Serratia sp. J2, assembly GCF_046269175.1. NCBI lineage: Bacteria > Pseudomonadati > Pseudomonadota > Gammaproteobacteria > Enterobacterales > Yersiniaceae > Serratia > Serratia sp. J2. The sequence continues at coordinate 24,949 of NZ_JBKABN010000025.1, read as the reverse complement.
TGCCAAAAAGAGCAGAAACTAACAGCCCCCCTCCCTTGTGGGAACCGATCGAGTTACAGCCAAAAGAGCAGAAACTAACAGCTCCCTCCCTTCTGGGAACCGATCGAGTGACTGCCAAAAGAGCAGAAACTAACAGCTCCTTCCCTTCTGGGAACCGATCGAGTGACTGCCAAAAGAGCAGAAACTAACAGCCCCCTCCCTTGTGGGAACCGATCGAGTGACTGCCAAAAGAGCAGAAACTAACAGCTCCTTCCCTTCTGGGAACCGATCGAGTGACTGCCAAAAGAGCAGGGACTAACAGCTCCCTCTCCCTGTGGGAACCGATCGAGTGACTGCCAAAAGAGCAGAAACTAACAGCCCCCTCCCTTCTGGGAACCGATCGAGTGACTGCCAAAAGAGCAGGGACTAACAGCTCCCTCTCCCTGTGGGAGAGGGTTGGGGTGAGGGGGCATCAATCCAGCAGGTGATTGATATCATCCTGGGTGGATGGGGGATCCTGACGCATCCCCTTGGTCAGCCACAGCAGATAAATAAAACCAGCAAACAGCCAGGTGAAGCCCACTTTCAGCGCTTCGGGATCCAGGTTGACCCACAGCCACACTGACATACCGAAGCCAATCAGCGGCAGCAGGCCGTATTTGAACATCGCGTTCAGCCCACGGCGTTTTTGGTTGATCAGGAAATGTTTGATCACGCTGAGGTTAACGAAGGTGAATGCCCCCAGTGCGCCAAAGCTGATCATCGACACCACCATGCTCAAATCCATCCACAGCGCCAGCAACGAGATGATGGCGACAAACACAATCGCGCGCCACGGAGTGCGGAAACGAGGATGAAGGTGGTAGAACACTTTACGCGGCAACACGCCTTCACGCCCCATGGCGTAGAAGATACGTGAGACACCGGTTTGTGCAGACATGGAAGAGGCATACACCCCGGTGAGGTAAGTGGCCATAAAGAAGTTGTACATCCACTTGCCGCCCACGTGTTCCGAGATAATCAGGCTGGCGGTATCCTGATGCGGGATCAGCGATTGCCAGTCAGGATAGGCCAGATGCGCGGCGTAGGAGACGGCAACAAAGATGCCACCGGCACAGATCACGGTAATCAGGATCGCGCGCGGCAGAGTACGTTTGGCGTCGGCGGCCTCTTCGGCCATGGTGGCAATGGCATCAAAACCCAGGAAGGCCAGGCACAACACCGCAGCACCGGCGATCAGACCAGAGAAGTCACCGGCATCCACCAGCAGCGGTTTCATCAATGACGCCGGGCTGAGGTCGGCCTCGCTAAATGCCAGCACGATAAACAGCACGATAAACACCATCTGCAAGGCAATCAGCGTGAAATTCACCGAGCTAAGTAGGCGCACGCCCAGAATATTCAGCGCGCTGACGCTGGCAATGGAGCCAAGAATAAACACGTAAGCAGGGATCGATGGGAATGCCTCGTGCAAGAAGATACCTAAAACCAGATAGTTAAGCATCGGCAGGAACAGATAATCGAGGATCTGCGCCCAACCTACCAGGAAACCGGTTTTACCACCAAAACTGCGCTGTACGTAGGAATAGGCCGAACCTGCCAGCGGCATGGCGTTGGTCATCCGGCAATAGCTCAGAGCGGTAAACAGGATGGTCACGATGGTAACCAGATAAGCGACGGGTAAGTGACCCTGGCTTAACACGGTAACCTGACCGTAGGTGGTAAACACGCCCAGTGGCACCATATAGGCAAGGCCAAACGCAACCAGGGCGGGGGTTTTAAGAACTCGTTGCAACCGAATGTTTTGCGGCATTACCGTATCATCTCCTGGCGCAGCTCAGCGCTATTCAGGGCCAATCCCAATAGGCTATTTGATTCGCTGCGGTAAAAACAAGGGGACGGATTCTGGCACAAGTTAGGCTGCCGGGGAAGCTAACAATCCGCTTTCAGAAAACCGGGTGGCAATAGGTAAAGAACTGGGGCACAACCCGTTGATTTATTGTTTGCAGGATGAGGAAAAGCGGTAAAAATTACCCTTCACGGCAATGTGCCGAATTTGTAGAGGCGCTGCATGCAACGCCCCCAGGTAAAAATGACCGCTTAATTCACATTGCTATCAGGATTGATAGCTGATCTTCCCGCCAACCAACGTCCGCTCGATGCGGGTTTGGTACAGTTTCTCTGCCGGTTGCTCAAACAGATTATGGTGCAGGACGATCGCATCGGCAAATTTGCCCACTTCCAGCGAGCCAATGTACTGCTCTTTGGCGATCATATAGGCCGCATCGATGGTGGCTGCGCGCAACGTCTCAATCAGGGTCAGATCGCGATCGTTGTCCAGGCGTGGCCCGGCAGGATTACCTTCGCTATCCCAGGCGCGGCGGGTCATCCCCACCTGCAGGTTATACCACTCATCCAGGCGATCGATTGGCCAGTCACTGCCATAGGCCAGCCGCGCACCGGCATCCAGGAAGCGTGCCGCGGGCTCAAGGTGAGGGAAACGGGCTTCACCCAGCATCTCGCGCTCTTCATCGATCAGCACGCCCGGTAAACCGGCCCACTGGAACGAAAGCACCGCCGTTGCCGCCAAAGAGGCAAAGCGCGCGTACTGATGCGGCGCAACCAATTCGTTATGGGCCAAGCCTGGGCGGATATCCTTGCCCGGGCAAGCCGCACGCATTAGCTCAACCGCATCCAGCACCTGCTCGATTGCGCCATCGCCTACCGTATGGGTATGCGGATGCAGACCAGCGCGGCCACACTCGACGATCAGCGCGTTCAGCACCGGCGTGGTGAAGTAGAGATCGCCATAACGCTCACTCTTGGCTTCCCCATGATGTTCACGATAAGGCTCTAGCAGCGCCGCCGTCATAGTCGGTGGCTGCAACACGCCGTCGACGAACAGCTTGAGATGGCCAACAGAGATCCCGGCCTGCGGCGTCCAAGGCTGGCTACTCCACCGTTCGGCAAAGGCGACAACCTCTTGCACCGCCCGGGCAGCGTCTTCCGGCCCTTGTACGCTGTCTGGTGTGACTTCTTTGGCCCCCAGCACACGTAAGGTCAGCTCACCGCGATCGCGCAGTTCGGCGAAAGCCTCCAACTGTTCCGCAAACACGCGGGTATCCATCACAGTGGTCACGCCTTGCGTATGCAGCACCTGCTGCACATGAGCCGCTACCTGCACGTTCTGTTCCGCCGTGCCGGAAGGAATGCTGTCAAAGGCGCGCATGGCCGGAGCATCCTCCAGGATCCCGGTCAGTTGACCATCAGCATCGCGGGCGATCTTGCCGTCCGGCGGCACCGGGGTATTTTCATCAATGCCCAGCATCTCCAGCGCACGGCTGTTGGCCGCCAGCGTGTGGCAATCGTTAGAGAACAGTGCCACCGGGCGGCGAGTGTTGAGGGTGTCCAGCAAGCTACGGCTCATATCCGCGCCAACCGGGATCATCGCCTGACGCTGCCAGGCACGTACCGTCAGCCATTCGTCATCGCCAGCCGGATACTTATCCAGATGCGCCTGAATATGTTGCAGGGTTTGCTCAGCCGTCAGCGCCGCATAGTGCAAGCTGCAACCCTTGAGCTGTTTGCCGCCCCAGAATGGGTGCATATGGCTGTCGATCAGGCCCGGCATCATCATTTTGCCGTGCAGATCGATGCGTTCGGTGGTGGGTGTCGCCAGCGCAAGCACCTGCTCATCAGTCCCTACCGCAAGAATGTATCCCTGCCCTATCGCCAACGCACTACAAACACGATTTTCCGCATCTGCGGTGAAGATAGTGCCGTTGTAATAAATTACCTCGGCTGCTGTTGCCACTGGAGTCATAGTCATTGTCTCGAAACCTCACAAAATGACCTTAAGTATACCAAAAACTCCCCAGCTTGGCCCCTCAGGCAGGGTTACATTGCTTGAAAGCACCAACCCGCTGCCGACCAGGACAAACGATGGGTCAGCCGCAGCGCCCGCAAGAAATCCTCATCGTGCGACACTACCAGCATCGCACCAGGGAACTCCGCCAGCGCCGCTTCAATTGCCTGCGATGAGGCCAGATCCAAATGGTTGGTCGGTTCATCCAGCAGCAGGAGCTGCGCAGGCTCACGCCGCCACAGCACACAGGCCAGCGCCGCTTTCAACCGCTCTCCACCACTCAATGCCGCCAACGGCAGCGTGACCCGGTCGGCATTCAGTTGCAGTTGCGCCAGTTGGCTACGCAACACTCCTTCGGCTAACGGGGTATCCTGTAAACCTAGATGATCGACCACCGAGCGAGTCAGATCGAGCTGGGACAGGTTTTGATCGAGGTAGGCCAGCGATACCGAGCAATGGCAATGGCCAGCGCTGGCAGCCAGTTGCCCCAGGATCACCTTCAGCAGCGTGGATTTGCCACAGCCGTTCGGGCCGGTGATGGCCACACGCATCGGGCCATCCATCCTCCAGTCGAGCGGTGGCAAGGAGACGAACGGCAGCTGTAACTGTTCCAGTACCAGCACCTGCTTACCTGTGGCTACCGCGCTGCCCGGTAAGGTCAGCATCACCGGGTTATCTTCTTCAACCCGTTCCCTCGCCTCGCGCACAGCTTCATCCAGCGTGTTCTTTTGCCCCTGATGCTGTTTACGCAAGGTCCCCATCGTGTCGCGAGCAGCCCCCTTGAGGGCAGCTTTCTCAAAAGAGGCGATATTCAGCGAGTCCACGGTTCTCAGCGTACGGGCGGAGTGACGCTGGTAATTGTCGTGTTCTTTTTGCTGGCGGGCGCGGACGCGCCGTCTTTCCAACGCGGCATGTTCCAGTTGAGCACGTGCCGCCTGTTGCTCTTGCTCCCGCAGCCGATGGTATTCGTGATAATTGCCACCGTAACTACGTAATGCCTCAGGAGTCAGTTCGACAATCCGCTGCATCCGTGACAGCAGTTGCCGATCGTGGCTGGCAATCAACAGACCGCCGCGCCACTGTCCCAATTGCTGATACAGCCATTCACGGCCCGTGCTATCGAGGTGATTGGTCGGTTCGTCCAGCAACAGGAAATCAGCCCCCGACATTATCGCGCCACACAAAGCCGCACGCATACGTTCGCCACCACTCAGTTCGCTGGCTGGCCGTTGCGGATCAAAATCAGACAATCCCGCCGCCGCAAAAGCCGTGCTCAAGCGATCCGCCAGATCCCACTGGCCCTCAAGACGATCGATATCGTCCAGCCGTGGACAACCTTGCTCAAGACGGGCCTGGGCGGCAAACACCTCACCGTAGCCCAGCAACGTTGCCAGGGTCGTCTGTTCGGTGAAGTGCGGCTGCTGCGCCACATAGGCAAAGGTTGCCTGCGTCTCAATATGACCTGACGCGGGTTGATCCAGCCCGGCAATCAGACGTAGCAGGCGAGTTTTTCCCACGCCGTTACGCCCCACCAGGCCACAGTGCAGCTGTTCAACGGCCAGATTAAGCGGGCCAAACAGCGTTTCGCCATTGGCAAACTGACAGGTTAATTGATGTAAAACGAAATAAGGGGACTGCGCAAAATGAGCCATAAGCACTCCTGAATGAAATCAAAACCTCCCCATACGGCACGAGCGTGCTCGGTACAGGGCCAGATATCAGCAGGTGTGGTTGTTCATTTTCGGTAATGGCTCCGCAGAGAGAAAAGGGATAAGGCGAGCCGATGTTAGCCGATCTTTTATACCGATTGCAAACATGAGGTCTATCACATTCAGCACATCCGCGTTTCCCAAGTACGCCGACAACGGCTAAATTTATCTCATCCGACCACTTGAGGGTCGTCTATAACTATAACGATAAACCCGATTGGAGACTGCAATGAGTGCTTACCCCAACCTGCTTGCGCCGCTGGATCTCGGCTTCACCACCCTGAAAAATCGGGTGCTGATGGGATCGATGCACACCGGCCTGGAAGAACTGCCTAATGGCCCCGAGCGTATGGCGGCATTCTACGCCGAGCGGGCCGCTGCCGGTGTCGCCCTGATCGTGACCGGCGGTATAGCCCCCAATGAGAAAGGCGTGGTGTATCGCGGAGCATCGGTCCTAAACCAACCACAGCAGGTTGCCCATCACCAGATAGTGACCGAGGCTGTCCATCAGGCTGGGGGTAAGATTGCCCTGCAAATCCTGCATACCGGGCGCTATAGCTATCAGCCACAGCCAGTCGCCCCTTCCGCACTGCAAGCGCCGATCAACCCATTCAGCCCAGCGGCGCTGACTACCCAGGAAGTTGAACAAACCATTGCCGACTTCGCCAACTGCGCAGCATTGGCACAGCAGGCTGGCTATGACGGCGTGGAAGTCATGGGGTCTGAGGGCTACCTGATTAACCAGTTCCTGGTCTCGCGCACCAACCAACGCACCGACCAATGGGGCGGCAGTTTCAGCAATCGCATGCGTTTCGCCGTCGAGATTGTGCGGGCCGTGCGCGAAGCGGCCGGGCCGGAGTTTATTCTGATCTACCGTCTGTCGATGCTCGATCTGGTGGAGGATGGATCCAGTTGGCAGGAGATCGAACAGCTTGCCGTGGCGATCGAACAGGCTGGCGCAACGCTGATCAACACCGGTATCGGCTGGCACGAAGCACGTATTCCCACCATCGCCACCATGGTGCCACGCGCCGGGTTCAGTTGGGTGACGCGCAAGCTGATGGGCAAAGTGAAGATCCCGCTGATCACTACCAACCGCATCAACGATCCGGCGGTGGCGGAGCAGGTTTTGGCCGATGGCTGTGCTGACATGGTGTCCATGGCACGCCCGCTCCTGGCAGATGCGGCGTTCGTGCAGAAGGCCGCTGAAGGCCGTGCAGACGAAATCAACACCTGCATCGGCTGCAATCAGGCCTGCCTGGATCAGATTTTCGATCACAAACTCACTTCCTGCCTGGTCAACCCTCGCGCCTGCCGCGAAACCGAAATGCCATTGATCGCCACCGCAACGCCTAAAAAACTGGCCGTGGTGGGTGCCGGGCCAGCCGGATTAGCGTTTGCCACCACCGCCGCCAGCCGCGGGCATCAGGTAACCCTGTTTGATGCCGCCGAGCAGATCGGTGGCCAGTTCAATATCGCCAAGCAAATCCCCGGCAAGGAGGAGTTTCACCAGACGTTGCGCTATTTCCGCCGTCAGTTGGTGCTCAATGAAGTGGAGCTAAAGCTGGGGCAGCAGGTGCAACCGCAGGATCTGGCGGATTTCGATGAGGTGATCCTCGCCTGCGGCATCGTACCGCGTATGCCAGCCATTGCGGGCATCGAACACGCCAAGGTGATGAACTATCTCGATGTTTTGCGGGATAAAAAACCGGTTGGGCAACGGGTCGCCATCATTGGGGCTGGGGGAATTGGCTTCGACGTCGCCGAATACCTCAGCCAGCATGGCACCTCCAGTAGCCTGGATCTGGCAGCGTTTAACCGCGAATGGGGGATCGATTCACAACTAGAGCAGCGCGGGGGGCTGAGCGCCCTAGGGCCGGAAGTGCCATCCTCGCCACGCCAGATATTCCTGTTGCAACGCAAAACCAGCAAGGTAGGTGAAGGCCTGGGTAAAACTACCGGTTGGATCCATCGCACCAGCCTGGCGGTACGCGGCGTGAAAATGCTCAATAGCGTGAACTATCAACGTATTGACGACGAAGGTCTGCATATATTGCGTGCCGAGCAGGAAAGCTGCTTGCCGGTAGATACGGTGGTGATTTGTGCCGGGCAGGAACCGCGCCGTGAATTGCAGCAGCCGCTGCTGGAAATGGGGAAAACGGTGCATCTGATTGGCGGTGCCGACGTGGCTGCAGAGCTGGATGCCCGCCGCGCTATCGATCAGGGCACGCGGCTGGCCATGGCACTGTAATCCATTGATTTTACGGGCGCAGCATGCTGCGCCCCTACATCAATAACGCGCGCCAGACTTGACCGCTTTGAGGATCAAGAACTTCTGGTTGGAGGCCACGGTGGTGCAGTTGCCGAACAAACGCCTCAGCTTCTGGTAGTAATCCAGATGGCGGTTGCCGACGATCCACAGCTCCCCCCCCACTTGCAGGCAACGCTTGGCGTCGCAGAACATCTGCCAGGCGGTGTGATCGGTGATCGCATGCTGCTGGTGGAACGGTGGGTTGCACAGTACCGCCTGCAGGCTTTCACGCTCAATGCCCGCCAGCGAGTTGTTCACCTCAAACTGACAGCGATCCATCTCCTGCGGCAGGTTGTGCGCCACGTTCAGTTCACTGGAAGCCACCGCCATGTAAGACTCATCGACGAAGGTCATTTGCGCTTGCGGGTTCTGCACCAAGGCACGCATCCCGATAATGCCGTTGCCACAGCCGAGATCGACAATATGGCCCTGCAAATCCTTCGGCAGATTTTCCAGGAACAGACGTGCGCCAATATCCAGGCTACCGCGTGAGAACACGTTGGCGTGGTTGTGGATCAGCCAGTCCGTGCCGTCGAGCAGCCAGTCGGTGGTTTCCGGCGCTGCTGGTGGCACGACGTCAGCTACCTGGCAATAAATCAGACGGGCCTTTTTCCAGGCCAGGCTAGTGCGGGTTGGGCCAAGCACCCGCTCAAACACTTGCATGGTCGAGGTATGTACGTCACGCGCTTTGGCACCGGCCACGATCAGCGTATCGGGTGCCACTACGTCACGCAGGGCACGCAATTGCTGCTCCAGAAGCGCCAGCGCTTTCGGGATACGGATCAACACCACCGCCGGGTTGGCAGGCAGTTCGGCCAGGCTGTCTTGCAAGGTGACCTGCTCAACATCGAGCTCATTCAGCTTGAGGTTATGGCGCGTCGCCAACTGGCTCATGTAAGAATCGCTGATGCTGAAAGGCTTATAGCCATGCAGAGCACAGGCCAGCGTGCCAAAGTTGTCGTTGAAAATCAGTACCGGGCGTTCACCGATATCGACATTTTCCAACTGTTGCAGCAGATATTCGTCCGCCGCTTCCCACGCCTGCAGCTGGGTGGCTTCTTCCTGTTGGGGATAACGCTCCAGCTCAAGTTGCTGTGTTCCCAGATCGAGTTGGCTCATTGCCCCTCCTAAATGATAAATTTGGGCTGTTTATCCCCTAAAAACGCTCGGCAGTAAAATGTTTTTTGGGATTAATTGCCCATTAGGGGATTTGAGCAAGAAAACGTCATACAATGCTCGCCCCGGTTTACTACTGAATACTGAATAACATGTCCGAACTGAGCTACCTGCAAGGCTACCCCGATCATCTGCAAATGCAGGTGCAACAACTCATCAAGCAACAGCGGCTGGGCGAGGTTTTGTTGCAACGCTATCCGCAGGTGCATGGCTGCACCACCGACAAGTCGCTTTATCAGTTTACCGTCGATCTGAAAAATCAGTATCTGCGTAATGCTCAACCGCTGAGCAAGGTGGCCTACGACAGCAAAATCCAGGTGATGAAGCACGCCTTGGGGCTGCATACCGCCATTTCTCGGGTGCAGGGTGGCAAACTGAAAGCCAAAGCCGAGATCCGCGTGGCGACGGTGTTTAAAAACGCCCCAGAACCTTTCCTGCGCATGATCGTCGTCCACGAGTTGGCGCATCTGAAAGAGAAAGACCACAACAAGGCGTTTTACAGCCTGTGCTGCCATATGGAACCCAGCTATCACCAGTTGGAGTTTGATACCCGTCTGTATCTGACCCATCTCTCATTATTCGGCGAACTCTATGAGTAATAAGCCTTTTTAAGCAAATATTCGCCTATTCTCTGCGGCGTGATAATCTGGTTCCTTGAGCTATCTTCCTGTGGAAACTGGAGTCACCCATGATTCGCTTTGCTGTTGTCGGCACCAACTGGATCACCGAACGTTTTATCGATGCGGCTCACGAAAGCGGCAAGATGAGGCTGACCGCCATCTATTCGCGTAAGCTCGAACAGGCGCAGGCCTTCGGCGCCAACTATCCGGTCGAACACTTCTTTGATTCGCTGGAAGCGCTGGCGCAATCCGACGTGATTGATGCGGTGTATATTGCCAGCCCCAACTCTCTGCACTGCCAACAATCTCTGCTATTCCTCAGCCATAAAAAGCATGTGATTTGCGAGAAGCCGCTGGCGTCAAATCTGCGCGAAGTGGAACAGTTGGTGGCCTGCGCACGGGAACATCAGGTGGTACTGTTTGAAGCGTTCAAAAGCACCCACTTGCCCAATTTTCTTATCCTGCAACAAGCATTGCCGAAGATTGGCAAACTGCGTAAGGCATTTATCAACTATTGCCAATACTCCTCCCGCTATCCCCGTTACCTGGCCGGTGAAAACCCGAACACCTTCAACCCGCACTTTTCCAACGGCTCGATCATGGACATTGGCTATTACTGCGTGGCCAGCACCGTGGCGCTGTTTGGTGCACCGCAGTCGGTATTGGCTAGCGCAACATTGCTTGATACCGGGGTCGATGCCCACGGCAGCGTGTGCCTGAACTATGGTGACTTTGACGTGGTGATCAGCCATTCCAAGGTCAGCAACTCGGACATTCCGAGTGAGATCCAGGGCGAAGAGGGCACGCTGGTGATCGAAAAAATCTCCGAAGCCCAAGGCGTGGTGCTGACGCCTCGCGGTGAAAATAGCCAGGTACTGACCCAGCCGCAACACATCAATACCATGCTGTATGAAGCGCAAGTGTTTGCCGAACTGGTAGAAAAACGGCAGGTCGAGCATGAGGGCCTGGAAAATTCCCTGATCGTCGCCAGCCTGCTGACGGAGATCCGCCGTCAGACCGGCGTAGTGTTCCCCGCTGACGGAGAATAAAATGAAACCGCTGTTGTTGATGCAAACCGGTGATGCACCGCAGATGATCCAGCAGGAGCAGGCCAATTTTGAGCAGATGTTCCTAAAACAAGGGAATATCGATGCAGATCGCGTGCATATCGTGCACGTCCTTGCCGGTGAGACACCGTTGCCCCCAGAAGATTACTGCGGAGTGGTGATCACCGGTTCAGCAGCTATGGTGACCGAACGGCTTCCCTGGAGCGAACACGCAGCGGAATGGTTGCGCCAGGCAATGCAAATCAATCTGCCGATCTTTGGCGTGTGCTATGGCCACCAGCTTTTGGCTTATGCGCTGGGCGGCGAGGTGGGTTACCACCCGCAGGGCATGGAGGTTGGCACTCTCGAGATCGAGTTATTACCCGCTGCCCGCTCAGATAAGCGTCTGGCTCCCCTGCCTGCGCGCTTCAACGTGAACCTGATCCATGCGCAAAGCGTATTAACGCCGCCGCCAGGGGCTGAAGTGCTTGCTCGCTCGCAACAGGACGCCTGCCAAATCCTGCGTTACGGCGATAACGTCCTGACCACCCAGTTCCACCCGGAATTTAACGGGGCGATCATGCAGCGCTACCTGAGCTGGCTCAGCGAGTTGGAACCGGCCAAGCAGAAAATTTATCAGCTTAAACAACAACAGGTTAGCGATACGCCATTCAGCCAGCAGTTACTGCAAGACTTTGTCGCCAGCCTTGGGGCCCAGCAGCCATTGGCCGGAGTCGGTTAAGGTTGGCTACCATAATCTGTTATCCGGGGCGCTAGACGCCCCGCGATTATTTGGCAAATAGCCATAAACGCCAAATGTTATGACGATCACACAAATGTAAACAGCATGTTATCAATCATTGATCCATGCAGGTAATTTCATCTTCTCCCCTTTTCAAGATCCCCCGTTTACTGAATACTGGCATAGCAAACATACTTAGTTACAGATATGACGATAAGTTGCCCGGCCACGTTTCAGCCGAGGCGCAGCAATCTGTACATCACATTCTCAGGGAGCGGAAACGCAAGAGCATCATGAATAAACTATTACTACGCATCACTCAGGGCAGCCTGGTTAAGCAAATATTGATCGGCCTGGTAGCGGGCATTGTGGTGGCACTGGTTTCGCCAGCCGCCGCCACAGCAGTTGGCCTGCTCGGCTCGCTGTTCGTTGGCGCGCTGAAGGCGGTGGCACCGCTGCTGGTGTTGATCTTGGTCATGGCTTCCATCGCCAACCATAAGCAGGGCCAGAAAACCAACATCCGCCCCATCCTGTTCCTTTACCTGTTAGGCACCTTTGCTGCCGCACTTACTGCCGTATTGGTCAGCTTTATTTTCCCTTCTACGTTGGCACTGGCCGTGGGCACCACCGACATCAACCCACCGGGTGGCATCGTTGAAGTGCTCAAAGGCTTGCTGATGAGCGTGGTGGCGAACCCATTCCATGCGCTGATCAACGCCAACTATATCGGCATCCTGGCCTGGGCCGTGGGGTTGGGGCTGGCACTGCGTCATGCCTCTGATACCACCAAATCGCTAATCACCGACATGTCCCATGCCGTGACCATGGTGGTTCGTGCGGTGATCCGCTTTGCGCCGCTGGGTATCTTTGGCCTGGTGGCGTCGACGTTGGCCGATACCGGCTTTAGCGCGCTGTGGGGCTATGCCCAACTGCTGTTCGTGCTGATCGGCTGTATGCTGCTGGTGGCGCTGGTGCTGAACCCGCTTATCGTCTACTGGAAAATCCGCCGCAATCCTTATCCACTGGTGTTCACCTGCCTGCGCGAAAGCGGTGTTACCGCCTTCTTTACCCGCAGCTCCGCAGCCAACATTCCGGTGAATATGGAACTGAGCAGAAAGCTGAATCTGAACGAAGATACCTATTCGGTTTCCATCCCGTTAGGGGCGACCATCAACATGGCCGGTGCTGCAATCACCATCACCGTGCTGACGCTGGCTGCGGTTCATACGCTGGGCATTCCGGTGGATGTGCCGACTGCACTGCTGTTGAGCGTGGTGGCTGCGATTTGCGCCTGTGGGGCTTCCGGCGTAGCCGGTGGTTCACTGTTGCTGATCCCGCTGGCTTGCAACATGTTCGGCATTCCTAACGAAATTGCGATGCAGGTCGTTGCCGTCGGCTTTATCATCGGCGTACTGCAGGACTCGGCAGAAACCGCGCTCAACTCCTCCACCGACGTGCTGTTTACCGCAGCGGCCTGTCAGGCGGAAGACCAGCGTTTAGCCAATGAAGATCCGCTGAAAGTTCGCTAAGTCCCCTCACCCCAACCCTCTCCCACAGGGAGAGGGAGCTGAGAGTCTCTGCTCTGTTGGAAGCGTCGAGGTTATCTCAGCAACCTGCATTTTATTACTTAATGGGCTGACATTCTCTCCCACAGGGAGAGGGAGCTGATAGCCTCTGCTCTGTTGGAAGCGTGGAGGTTATCTCAGCAACCTGCATTTTATTACTTAATGGGCTGACACTCTCTCCCACAGGGAGAGGGAGCTGAGAGTCTCTGCTCTGTTGGAAGAATGGAGGAAATCTCAGCAACCTGCACTTTATTGCTTAACTGGCTGGCGCCCCTCTGAAACGGGCGCCTTTTTTTCGACCGCAAAAGGATCGATGCCGCGCAGTTGCAAGCGGCGGAAACGGATAATGTTGAAACCGTTCATCAGCAGGAAACTGCCTTCAATCAGCGAGCCCCCGATCGAGCCAAGCCAGATGTTGTGGGTAACCCAACAGGCCGTTGAGCACCACATTACGCAGCGGGTGGTCAAACCGCGGGTGCGGAACAACGCCCAGGTGCTGACGGTTGTACCGCAGATCGGGAGTATTTCGATCCAGTGGTGAAAGCGGGATAAACCGATGATGAGCGTGAGGCAGATAAAGATCCACATCACCCATAGGCTGCGAGTCTTCATCGAGACCAGGTTGCGGCAGGCGCTAAGCAGAGCGCTACTCCCTGCAGCATTCGCCCCCATCAGGATAAAGTGGATGCCGATAATCAGGCTGTAGCCCGACAACTGCAGTTTGAAACGCTGGTCATCGCGATTAAAAAAGCTGGTGATGCCTACCAAAAAAGCCAGCACGCCAACGGACTGCGCAAACCAATAAAACGTCATTAGGGAGATCCTGGGGCGGAAGTAGCAAGGCGTTTAAAACAAAACGCCGTTTTATGCTACTCCCGCCGGCTAGGCTTTACAACGTGACACCGCTTTTAAAGATCGCCAACTCGCGGAAATCATTCACTTCATTACGCGCCGGTGCGCCATCGGCAATGTCCACGATCAGATCGACAAACTGCTCCAGCATCTGCGCCATCGGCAAGCCGTGGATCAGGCGGCCTGCGTCAAAATCGATCCAGTGCGGTTTCTTCGCCGCCAGCTCCGAGTTGGTCGCCAGCTTCACCGTTGGCACAAAGCCACCGTAAGGTGTCCCCCGCCCAGTGCTGAACAGCACCATATGGCACCCGGCTCCCGCCAGCGCGCTGGTAGCGACCGCATCATTGCCCGGCGCACTCAGCAGGTTCAGCCCCGGCAGACGCAGACGCTCACCGTATTTCAACACGTCCACCACCTGGCTCTGCCCGGCTTTTTGGGTGCAACCCAGAGATTTCTCTTCTAACGTGGTGATGCCTCCAGCCTTGTTGCCCGGTGAAGGGTTCTCGTAAATCGGTTGGTCGTGGGCAATAAAATACTGTTTGAAGTCGTTGACCATGCTGACGGTTTTTTCAAAGGTGTCTTCATCGCGGCAGCGGCTCATCAGAATGCGTTCGGCACCAAACATTTCTGGCACTTCAGTCAGCACCGTGGTGCCGCCGTTGGCAATCACATAATCCGAGAAGCAGCCCAATAACGGGTTGGCTGTGATCCCTGATAAACCGTCCGATCCCCCACATTCCAGGCCAAACTTCAGCTCGCTGAGCTTGCCCGGCTGGCGGCGATCGTCGCGCATAATCTGGTATAATTCATGCAAATGTGCCAATCCGTCGGCAACTTCATCATCCTGTTGCTGGCAGACCATAAAACGCACGCGCTGTTCATCAAACTCACCCAAAGTAGTGCGGAAAGCATCCACCTGGTTGTTCTCACAGCCCAGGCCAATCACCAGAACAGCACCAGCATTGGGGTGACGCACCATATTTTGCAGCATGGTGCGGGTATTTTCATGATCCTGGCCGAGCTGTGAGCAGCCGAAGGGATGGCTGAAAAGATGTACGCCGTCGATCCCCTCTGCTTCCCCGGTTTCCTTCAGAAAACGTTGCAGGATCTGGCGAGCGATGCCGTTCACACAGCCCACGGTCGGGATGATCCACAGTTCGTTGCGGATCCCTACCTCACCGTTGCTGCGGCGGTAAATCTGTACCTCACGATCTGCCGCCTGCGCCGGTAAGGTCTGGAACTCCGGTTGATACTGATAGCTATCGAGATCGCTCAGGTTGGTTTTGGCATTTTGCGAATGGATATGTTCGCCCGCAGCGATAGCCACCAGTGCATGGCCGATCGGCAAGCCGTACTTGACGATCATCTCACCGGCAGCGATCGGCTCAAGGGCAAACTTGTGCCCCCGAGCTACATCTTGCGCCAGTGCGATCGCCTGCCCTTCCCAGACCGGCTGCTCACCAGCCGCCAAATCACACAGTGCGACCGCCACATTATCTTTTGCATGGATCTTTATGATGCTTTGCATAAACCAACCTCGAGCTAAAACTACGCTAATTCGATAGCGAAATAGTGTTTGGCATTGTCGAAGCAGATGTTTTTCACCATCTCACCCAGCAACGCAATATCCGCCGGTGCTTCGCCATCTTCCACCCAGCGGCCAATCATCTGGCACAGGATACGGCGGAAGTATTCGTGACGCGTGTAGGAAAGGAAGCTGCGGCTGTCGGTCAGCATGCCCACAAAGCGGCTAAGTAGCCCAAGCTGGGCCAACTGTGTCATCTGGCGCTGCATGCCGTCTTTCTGATCGTTAAACCACCAGCCTGAGCCAAACTGGATCTTGCCCGGAGTACCTTCGCCCTGGAAGTTACCGACCATGGTGCCGATCACTTCGTTATCCCGTGGGTTCAGGCAGTAAAGAATGGTCTTCGGCAGCGCCCCCTGCTTGGCCTGAGCATCCAGCAGGCGAGACAGTGATTCGGCTACCGGCTGATCGTTAATCGAATCAAAGCCAATGTCCGGGCCGATGGTAGTGAACATCCGGCTATTGTTATTACGCAGTGCGCCGATGTGATATTGCTGCACCCATTCGCGGCGCTGATATTCGGCAGCCAGGAACAGCAGGACGGCGGTCTTGAACTGGGCAACCTGCTGTGGCGTTGGCAACTCCCCGCTGAGACGCTGAGCCAGGATCTTATCTAATGTAGCCTCATCAGCCTCGCCGTACATCACCACGTCTAATGCGTGATCGGAAACCTTACAACCGTGAGCGGCAAAGTGATCCAGGCGTTTTTTCAGCGCATCGCACAAATCGCTGAAGCGGTTGATGGAAGTATCTGCGGCGGCTTCCAGCTGTTGCATATAGTCATTAAACCCAGCGGCTTCAATATTGAAGGCCTTATCTGGGCGCCAGCTTGGCAAGACTTTGATATCGAAGCTGCTGTCGGCGGCGATGGTTTGATGGTGGCGCAGATCGTCGATCGGATCGTCGGTGGTGCCCACCATTTTCACCTTCATCTGTTTCATGATGCCGCGAGCGCTGAAAGCCTCCTGCGACAACAGTTCATTGCCGCGCTGCCAGATTTCATCTGCAGTAGTCGGGGAGAGCAGCTTGCCGGTGATGCCAAACGGGCGGCGCAGTTCCAGGTGCGTCCAGTGATACAACGGGTTGCCGATGGTATGCGGCACCGTTTCTGCCCAGGCATCAAATTTTTCACGGTCAGAGGCATCGCCGGTACACAGGCGTTCAGCCACGCCGTTGGTGCGCATCGCGCGCCACTTATAGTGATCGCCCTTCAGCCAGATATCGTACATGTTCTTAAAACGAGTGTTTTCGGCAATCTGTTGCGGTGGCAGATGGCAGTGATAGTCGAAAATAGGCTGATCCGCTGCATAGTCGTGATACAGGCGGCGGGCAAATTCACTGTCTAACAAGAAATCATCGCTCAAAAACGTGGCCATATGGGTTCCTCACCTTTTTCCTGGCTAGCCTTGCTGTCAACTTTCGCAAAGTTATCACACCAATTTATCATAGAGTCTAGCTAAATTTCACTTTGGTTAACCCATCATTACGGCCTCCAAGCGCCTATCC
Source organism: Serratia sp. J2 (assembly GCF_046269175.1). NCBI lineage: Bacteria > Pseudomonadati > Pseudomonadota > Gammaproteobacteria > Enterobacterales > Yersiniaceae > Serratia > Serratia sp. J2. The sequence continues at coordinate 7,993 of NZ_JBKABN010000025.1, read as the reverse complement.
AGACGACTCCCATTAAACCAATGCCTTATGATGGCAAGCATTATCACTTAAAAAAATAATGGTTTTTGTGATATCACTCAACTTTTAAATCTGTATGACAAGTTATCTTCTCGCCACCCTGCTACTGGTTTATAACCACGGTTCAATGGCAATACGCAGGACGGCGTCGGTAAGCGGAATACCGGCAACCAAATGAAAGGGAATCACCACCATGACCGCCACAGGCTTGCCGGTGGCCGAAATTTTTAGACTGGGAGAGATTTGGGATGCGTAAAATTAAAGGCTTACGCTGGTATATGATCGGCCTGGTGACTATCGGCACCGTGCTCGGTTATCTGACCCGCAATGCGATGTCCGTCGCAGCCCCCTCGCTGGAAGGTTCACTGGGGATCACGACCCAACAGTATTCCTATATTGTTGCCGCCTATTCAGCCTGCTATACCCTGATGCAGCCCGTTGCAGGTTATATCCTTGACGTGCTCGGCACTAAAATCGGCTATGCGATGTTTGCCATCCTGTGGGCCATCTTCTGTATGGGCACCGCGCTGGCCAACAGCTGGGTCGGCCTGGCGATGGCCCGTGGTGCGGTCGGTATGGCCGAAGCAGCGATGATCCCTGCCGGGCTGAAAGCCAGTAGCGAATGGTTCCCAGCCAAAGAGCGCTCCATCGCGGTGGGTTATTTTAACGTCGGCTCCTCGGTGGGCGCGATGCTCGCTCCTCCGTTGGTGGTCTGGGCGATTGTGGCGCACAGCTGGGAAATGGCGTTTATCATTACCGGTGTCTTGAGCCTGATCTGGGCCATCTGCTGGCTGATCTTCTATAAGCACCCGAAAGACCAGAAGAAACTCAGTACCGAAGAACGCAGCTACATTCTGGATGGGCAGGAAGCGCACCACCAGACCAGCAATGCCAAGAAGATGTCCGCCTGGCAGATCCTGCGTAACCGCCAGTTCTGGGGTATAGCGCTGCCGCGTTTCCTGGCAGAACCCGCCTGGGGAACCTTCAACGCCTGGATCCCGCTGTTCATGTTCAAGGCTTACGGCTTTAACCTGAAAGAAATTGCCATGTTCGCCTGGATGCCGATGCTGTTCGCCGATTTCGGCTGCATCCTGGGTGGCTATCTGCCGCCATTCTTCCAAAAGCATTTCGGCGTCAACCTGATCGTCTCACGCAAACTGGTGGTCACCCTGGGCGCAGTGTTGATGATCGGCCCAGGCATGATCGGCTTGTTCACCAGCCCTTATGTCGCCATTGCCTTACTGTGCATCGGGGGCTTTGCCCACCAGGCACTGTCCGGTGCGCTGATTACCCTGTCGTCGGACGTCTTTGGCCGCAACGAAGTCGCTACCGCCAATGGGCTGACCGGGATGGCCGCCTGGACGGCGAGCACCATGTTCGCTCTGGTGGTCGGCGCATTGGCTGACACCATGGGCTTCAGCCCGCTGTTCGCCGCCCTGTCGGTGTTCGATATCCTGGCCGCCATCGTGATCTGGACCGTGCTGCAAAACAAGCCGGTTTCCGAGCTGGAACAGGAACGATTACAAACGGCAGATGCCAGCAGCTAACCCCCACAGCCCGGCCTTTGTGCCGGGCTTTTCGCATCTGACTCGCTAGCAGCTACAACGGATAAGTGGTATAACAGGTCCTATGGCATTACGCCCTTCTACCACCGAGTATTCACTATGGAATTCACTGAAACCAGACGCCTTTATCAGCAATTGGCCGCCGAGCTAAAACGGCGCATTGAGGGCGGGGTCTACCCGGTCGGTGAGAAACTGCCAGCCGAGCGTTATATTGCAGAAGAGATGAACGTTAGCCGTACCGTGGTGCGTGAGGCGATCATCATGCTGGAGGTGGAAGGTTACGTCGAAGTGCGCAAAGGCTCGGGCATCCATGTGATCTCCAACCAGCAGAAGCACCTGGTAGTGCCGGGTGAAAGCCTCGAATTCGCTACCTCTGGGCCTTTTGAACTGCTACAGGCACGCCAGTTGATCGAAAGTAACATCGCCGAGTTCGCCGCCACCCAGGTGACCAAGCAGGATATCGTCCAACTGATGGAGATCCAGGAGCAGGCGCGCAAAGAGGATCGCTTCCGCGATTCGCAGTGGGATCTCAAATTCCACGTGCAGGTCGCGCTGGCGACTCAGAATACCGCCATGGCCACCATAGTGGAAAAAATGTGGGCCCAGCGTGTCAGCAACCCTTACTGGATCAAACTGCACGAACATATCGATGAGCGTTCCATTGCCAGCTGGTGCGACGATCACGATGAGATCCTTAAAGCGCTGATACGTAAGGATCCTCACGGTGCCAAACTGGCCATGTGGCAACATCTGGAAAACACCAAGCAGATGCTGTTCAATGCCACCACCGACGATTTCGAATACAACGCCGATCGCTACCTGTTTGCCGAGAATCCGGTGATCCATTTGGATAACATGGCCAGCACCACCAAATAGGGTTTTGGCGTCAAGAAATCGCACCGAATGTCAGGTATTGTAAAAACGGCTGAATCGATCCCGGTACAGCCGCCCACTGCGCGATATTTCCCCAGCGACCACGTAGATTTCCCTGTTGCCAATCGTGCTATTTTGGTAGAGTTAGCCCACTTTTTTATCGACTGACTTTGGGGTGGAACGCGAATACATGCGCTGGTTGTTTGCCATGCTTATTGCTCTTTCCTGCTGGACCGGTTCGGTCTCCGGCCCAAAGCTCTATGCAGCACAAACCGCAGCCTTAGCCTCCGCGTTAAGTGCTCAGGCATTATTTGATGAGCATGTGGTTTCCCCCTACGATCAGGATTACCGTCCGCACAGTGAACTCCGCCGCAAGCCCCTCAGCAAACTACTGCTGTCTTTGCCCCGGATGCATTCCTATCCCAGCTCGTTGCAGGCCCCGTCCCAATCGGTTCCGGCCTATACTTTAGCAACGGATCTGGGCTACCGCCTGTGGCCACAACCGCAGGCAGATAACCCAGCCCCTAACCGGTTGCGGCAGGTCAATTGGACGCTGAACTTCCCGCAGCAACAAAGCAGGCTCGGGGGTTGGAAAGAGAGCAATATACTTTACCGTGGCTCGCTAACGTATCACTCATGATCCGGTGTCGCCCCGTTTTACCCTATGGATTTCAAGTTGCAGCAAGTGCAGATAACAACGCTGCAACTTGAAAGACGACGGGTATAGAACCAAAGAATAAAGCAACACCGTTCATCATCTTCAGCAGCCAGGGCCCTCCGCGAGCTTACCGCCCCCAGCCGCTGAACGAAAATAACAATGACGTTTTTAGGAACACCGGATGGATATCATTAAGCAACTGTTGGATGCCTTATGGCAGCAAGACTTTGAAACGCTGGCCAACCCCTCGTTGGTCTGGACGCTGTACGTCTTGCTGTTTATGATCTTATTTCTGGAAAATGGCCTGCTGCCCGCCGCCTTCCTACCGGGTGATAGCCTGCTGATCCTGGTCGGCGTCCTGGTCGCCAAAGGCACCATGAATTTCCCGGTGACCATTCTTATCCTGACCACCGCAGCCAGCCTGGGGTGCTGGGTTAGCTACATACAAGGCCGATGGCTAGGCAATACGCCGACGGTGCAGAGTTGGCTAGCCCATCTACCGGCCCATTACCACCAGCGTGCTCACCAGTTGTTCCACCGCCATGGCCTGTCGGCTCTGCTGGTTGGCCGTTTCCTGGCTTTCGTCCGTACGCTGTTGCCTACCATTGCCGGGCTGTCCGGTTTGAGCAACGCACGCTTCCAGTTCTTTAACTGGATGAGCGGCTTGCTGTGGGTTCTGATCCTGGTATCGGTCGGTTTTGCCCTCGGGAAAACCCCGATGTTCCGCAAGTATGAAGACCAGTTGATGTTCGGCCTGATGATGCTGCCACTGGTGTTACTGGTCGTCGGGCTGGTCGGTTCTCTGGTGGTACTGTGGCGCAAAAAGCGCGCCGATCGTGCAGGGAAAGACGCGTGATAGCCAAACGCCCACGCTGGCAATACGCACTGATGCTTTCATTGCTACTGCTGGCATTGGCCTCCGTGCTGGCGCCGTACATCTTGCGTACGGAAAACGAGCTGCGTATTCACGTGGTTCAGCAGGGCTTATCGTTGCCAGATGGTTTTTATGTCTATCAGCGCCTGGATGAACGCGGTATCCGCATCAAAAGCATTACGCCGGAGGGCGATGGCCTGGTGATCCGCCTGGATTCCCCTGAACAGCAGTTGCTGGCCCGTGAGGCCCTGGAAAACATCCTGCCCCCCGGTTACACCATTGCCCTGAACGAGTCTCCTCTCCCCGGCCGCTGGGTGCGTAAATTTGCACGCCCGCCACTTAATCTGGGATAATCCCTTTCTCATTTAAGGGATTATCTTAGCCGTCGTTACATCCGGCTAATCGGGCGCAGCATACAGCGCCCCTACATTTGGGGTTCTACGCAATTTGTGACTATGCTGATTGTCTGCATGGGTCAGCCGCGTAGGCCACCTGTCGCACTGCCCCTTGGGCAGCAGGAAACCGGGAGCATCCTTGTGATCTCCCAGCATTAAGGAATTGAAATCATGAAATTACGCCACACATTGTTACTGGCCATCCCCCTGTTCACTTTTTCTGCGCTTTCACAGGCAGCGGTCGAGACTTGTGCCAGCAAAGCCCAAGATATCCAGACACAAATCGATTATGCCACTAAGCACGGCAACAGCCACCGCGTGGCAGGCCTGCAGAAAGCCCTGAGCGAAGTACAGACCCACTGCACCGAGGCCGGTTTACAAGCCGATCGCCAGAAGAAGATTGCTGATAAGCAGGAGAAAGTGGCCGAGCGTGAGCAGGAGCTGAAAGAGGCTCAGGAAACCGGCAAGGCAGATAAAATCGCCAACAAGCAGAGAAAGCTGGCAGAAGCCCAGGCAGAGCTGAAAGCCGCGCAGGCCGAATAATTTTTATATTAGCGGATTTATCGCTAAGAGCCCCATCTGGCGGGATTTTACCAACCGATAATGACATTGGTTAGTGATATCCACCGGGGATAAGCCCTTTGCTTAAGTGAATAAATCCGCTATGTTAAAAGTCTGTCGAAGTTAATGTTAAGGAGTTATCGAAATGGCACATGATTCACATGCAGAAAATTTACGCGCTGAACTGAAGTCCCTGGCCGATACGCTGGAAGAAGTGCTGAACTCTTCCACCGATAAACCTAAAGCTGAACTGGACAAACTGCGCTCCAAAGCAGAAGGCGCACTGAAAGAAACCCGTGCCCGTCTGAGCGATGCCGGTGACAAACTGGCTCACCAAACCAAGCAGATGGCTGGCCAGGCCGATGATTACGTGCGTGAAAACCCGTGGACTGGTATCGGTATCGGCGCTGCGGTTGGCGTGGTGTTAGGCGTTCTGCTCGCGCGCCGCTGATTATGGCAGAGCAGCCGCAAACGCGCGCACAGGGCCCCGGTAAAGGGGTCCTGGATATCGCCCAACGGATTGTCACCATTATGGTCGGCATGGTGGAAACCCGGGTGCGTCTGGCCGTTATCGAGCTGGAAGAGGAGAAAGCCAACCTCATTCAGTTGCTGATGATGGCGGGGCTTACCCTGCTGTTTACCGCCTTCGGCCTGATGAGCCTGTTAATTCTCATCTTCTGGGCCATCGACCCCGCTTATCGCCTGATGGCGTTGGGCACGACTACCGCCGTTCTGCTGTTCCTGGCCGTTGTGGGCATCGTCTGGACATTGTCCAAGGCTCGCCGTTCGACACTGTTAGGGGCAACACGTCAGCAATTGGAACTCGACCGTGCTGAACTGGAGGAGAAACATGAATCGCCGCCAGTACCGTGAACGCAGAAAAGAGCAACTCATCCGGCAGATCCAGCAGCAACGCCTGGATCTGACCGCCAGCAAAAGCCAGTGGCTACAAAAAACCGAATCCTTCGATCGCAGTTGGCAGACCTTGTATGGGCTGCGTAAATATATGGCTATCGGTTCCAGCGTGATCGCGCTGTACGGCATACGCCATCCTAGCAAGTTGATCCGCTGGTCACGGCGGGCGCTCAGCGTCTGGGGTACCGTTCGTCTGATCCGAAACGCCCTTCCCAAAAAATAACCGCGCTGTAACAAGTTCAATTATCCCGTTGGTAATCCCTTTTATTTGCGTGGATTTTATCCAAATACGCCTTATTAATCGTTAATTAAATGATTTATAACTACTTTTATAGATTTTTTAATATTCAGATTTTTTGAAAAATTACGACAGTTTTACTTGCTAACAACCCGCAGCATTCCCGTCTAACATTCACTCCATCAACCGGACATGGCAGCTACAAGGCCCCCTGGCGGTACCAATGCCAAGATTGGCAAGCAACAACACTTTTTGGAGTTAATGATGAAGAAATTAGAAGATGCAGGTTTGCTGGTTGCTCGTATTCTGATGCCAATCCTGTTTATCGTTGCAGGTTACGGCAAAATGGGTGATGCCTATGCTGGCACCCAACAATACATGCAGTCGATGGGTGTACCTGGCTTCTTGCTGCCACTGACCATCCTGCTGGAGTTCGGCGGTGGCCTGGCAATCCTGTTCGGCTTCCTGACCCGTACCGTGGCGCTGTTCACTGCCGGTTTCACCATCCTGACCGCGCTGCTGTTCCACACCAACTTTGCAGAAGGCGTGAACCAGCTGATGTTTATGAAAAACCTGACCATTGCCGGTGGCTTCATCGTGCTGGCGGTTGCAGGCCCTGGCGGCTTCAGCATTGACCGCATTTTGAACAAAAAGTGGTAAACTTATAAAGCATACCCTATGGATTTCAAGCTGCAGCTTGAAAGACGACGGGTATAAAGGCTCGGCTCTTCACGCCGGGCCTTTTGACTTTATCTCTCAGACACATTGGAGGATCTCATGGGACAACTCGTTGATGGCGTTTGGCAAGACACCTGGTATGACACCAAATCCACCGGGGGCCGTTTCAAGCGTTCAACCTCTCAGTTTCGCAATTGGGTCACTCCAGATGGCGCTGCGGGAGAGCATGGCAAAGCAGGTTTCAAAGCCGAGCAAGATCGCTACCATCTGTATGTTTCCCTGGCTTGCCCTTGGGCACACCGTACGCTGCTGATGCGCAAATTGAAGGGGCTGGAGCAAATCATCCCGGTTTCCGTGGTGCATCCGCTGATGTTGGAAAACGGCTGGACCTTCGGCCAGGATTTCCCGGCAGCAACCGGCGATGCGCTGTATCACTCCGATTTTCTTTACCAGCTCTATCTACGGGCCGATCCGCAGTACAGCGGCCGCGTTACCGTGCCAGTGCTGTGGGATAAACAGCAGCAGACCATCGTCAGCAATGAGTCTGCCGATATCATCCGCATGTTCAACAGCGCTTTCGACGCCGTCGGCGCACGGGCTGGAGATTACTACCCGGCAGAACTGCGTGAGAAGATCGATTCACTCAACGGCTGGATTTACGATTCGGTGAACAACGGGGTGTACAAGGCCGGTTTTGCTACCAGCCAGGAAGCCTATGACGAAGCGGTGAACGGCGTGTTTGCCTCATTGGAGCGGCTTGAGCAGATCCTCGGCCAACACCGTTATCTGACCGGAGATCGACTCACCGAGGCCGATCTCCGCCTGTGGACTACACTGATTCGTTTCGATCCGGTCTACGTCACCCATTTCAAATGCGACCAACGCCGCATCAGCGACTATCTCAACCTTTACGGCTTCCTGCGCGATATCTACCAGATGCCAGGGATTGTCGAAACGGTCGATATGGCGCATATCCGCAACCACTATTATCGCAGCCATGCCACCATCAACCCGCACGGGATCATTTCGATCGGCCCCGCGCAGGATCTGGATGAACCCCACGGGCGCGATGTGCGTTTTGGTTAATTGCAGATTGCTGTGAGTCAGGGGATCCGGTCATCGCTGTTCCCCTCACCCCAGCCCTCTCCCTGTACAGACCGGGAACATCATGAACACTTGTTCGGGGACATGGAAGACACTTACAACATAGGTATGAGT
>NZ_JBKABN010000024.1:0-93391 GCF_046269175.1 Serratia sp. J2 | reverse complement strand
CGTCCGGTGACCTTGGTGGGCCCGTGTAGCTTCGAAAAGCAGGGATTAAAAACAAGAAAGGCAAGGTATTACGCTGAGCAATTAACGACCTCGATCGGCCCCCCTTCCTCAGGGAGGCGGCTGTCCGGAGTGCGTAATTTGTCCGTACAACTTCGGAAGATTGCGAGTAAAAACAAGAAAGGCAAGGTATTACGCTAAGCAATTAACGACCTCGATCGGTCCCCTCTCCCTGTGGGAGAGGGTTAGGGTGAGGGGACACAATGCGAAAATGCGAAGAAGTTACTGGTTCTCCTCGCGTGCAAACAGGCGCGGGATCTCACGCAGGAACCAGGATTTAGCCTCGCCCATGCTGTCGCGCCGCCAGGCCATAATGATGTCCGCCTCACGGCTATATTCCGGCCCTACCACGCGCAAGCGCCCCTGCTCGATATCCTTCTCCACCATCTGATAAGGCATAGTGGCAACCCCCAGCCCCGCCAGCAAGGCGCGGCGCTTATCTTCGATGGTGCTCACCGTCAGGCGCTGCTGTTTATCCAGCAATTGTACCGTCAAGACTGGCCGCTCCCGCGCAGTATCTGCCACTGCAATACCACGGTATTTCACCCGAGTCAGCTCCGACAGCGGCTCCGGCTCCAGATGGATCGGATGTTCCGGTGCAGCAACGTACACGCTCATCACCTTATACAGCTTGCGGGTGTTGATTTCAGAAGAGGCGCGAAAGTGCATATCCGGCGCAATAACGATATCGGCCCGCCCTTGCTCCAGCCGCTCCCACGCCCCGGCCAACACTTCGGTAAAGATCGAAACCTGGGTATTGGCCTTCAACGCCAGCTTATCGACCAAGGGGAACAGCTTGTATGCCGGCGATAGTGCTTCGCTGACGATGGTGAGATGGGTTTCCCATCCCCGCGCCAATGCCTCTGCATCGGTCGTCAGCTTGTCCGCGGCCTCAAGCAGTACGCGGCCACGCTCAAGCAGCATGCGCCCAACGTTGGTAAATTTGGTGCGATGCCCAGATCGGTCAAACAGCACCACATCCAGTTCTTCTTCCAATTTTTGCATGGTGTAGCTGAGCGCCGAAGGCACTCGCCCCAGCTCATCGGCAGCGGCGGCAAAGCTGCCACGGCGGTCGATCGCATCCATAACCCTAAGCGCTTCAAGCGTTAACGCCCGATCTCTGGCCATCGAAACTCTCTATCAGGAAATTTGAATATACCGACCAGATTAACTGGCTAACAATCCGCCGTCCAGATGCTTACCATCAAGAGAATGAATTTAGAGAGCCGATTGCCATGATCACATGCAGAACAGCACAACAATGCGGGCAAGCTGACTTTGGTTGGCTACAGGCTCGTTATACCTTTTCCTTTGGCCACTACTTCGATCCCAAACTGATGGGCTATGCGTCGCTGCGGGTACTGAATCAAGAGGTATTGGCACCGGGTGCCGCCTTCCAGCCCCGCACCTATCCCAACGTAGATATACTGAATCTGATCCTGCAGGGTGAAGCCGAATACCGGGACAGCGACGGCAATACCGTACGCGCAGCGGCAGGAGAGGCGTTATTGCTGGCTACGCAACCGGGGCTTAGCTATAGCGAACAGAACGTCAGCAGCAGCACGCCACTGACCCGGATGCAACTGTGGCTGGATGCCTGCCCGGAGCGTAGCAATGAGCGTGTACAGCGTTTGAGCCTGCCAGATCAGCCCTATACGCTACTGGCCTCACCGGATGGTGCCCAAGGCAGCCTGCAACTGCGCCAACAGGTCTGGATACATCATTTGAACTTACCGGCGGGAGCACAGCAGACGCTTACTCTGCATGGGCCACGTGCCTACCTGCAATCGATCCACGGTACCGTTGAGGTCAATGGCAACCATCACCAGAGCCAGCGCCTGACCTGTGGAGATGGTGCGTTTATCCGCGAGGAAAACCGCCTCACCATCCAGGCCGAAGCGCCGCTACGTGCGCTGCTGATTGATTTACCGGTATAGATAAAGAAAAACCCCGCGCGACTCTCGTCACGCGGGGTTATCTGTATAGAGGGAGTTGACCGGTAAGCCGGGTTCTGTCGTGGACAGTCATTCCTCTAGGCCAGCAATCGCTCACTGGCTCAAGCAGCCTACCCGGGTTCAGTACGGGCCGTACCATGTGAACCCCTATTTGGCCTTGCTCCGGGTGGAGTTTACCGTGCCACGGACTGTTGCCAGCCGCGCGGTGCGCTCTTACCGCACCCTTTCACCCTTACCTGATCCCGCTTGCGCGGGCCATCGGCGGTTTGCTCTCTGTTGCACTAGTCGTAGGCTTGCGCCTCCCAGGCGTTACCTGGCACCCTGCCCTATGGAGCCCGGACTTTCCTCCCCTCCATCTGTCTCCCCCGAAGAGGACGGCAATGAAGCGGCGACTGTCTGGTCAACTCCGGCGCGGATAGTAGCGTTGTGGTTGCGGTAGGTCAACCGTTTTAGGGGGAACAGAAAACAGATCTAGAGGCGGGGCCTGCAGATATGCTAGCTTGGCGATATGAAACCAAGACCTTCAGCCCTGATTTGCGTCGAGATTATTATTTACCGCTTGCCAATCTAAGGTGGGATGACGCTCGTCAGTTTGTTCCCGCCGGTAAGGCGGGCCTTACCGGCATCACTCCAGTGAGGTTAATCATGACCCGTTCGTCCCGCCATACGCCGGAAAAAGCCAAGCCTACCCTGCATCTTCTGTCAGGAAAAATAGCGTCAGGAAAGTCCACGCTTTCAGCCAAGCTGGCAACCCAGCCTGGCAGCGTGATAATCGCGGAAGATAGCTGGCTTGCTCAGCTATACGCCGATGAGATGCGCACCGTTGCAGACTATATCCGCTGTAGTAGCAAGCTGAAAAACGCCATCAAACCCCATCTGATAGCACTGCTTAACGCCGGGGTGACCCTCATTCTGGACTTTCCGGCCAACACCGTGGCCAACCGTGAATGGATGATGGATATCATCCGCGAGTCGGGTGCCGATAACCAACTGCATTATCTCAACGTGCCCGATGATGTCTGCAAGGCCAGACTGCATGCCCGCAATCAGTCGGGCACTCATGATTTTGCCGCGACCGATGAGCAGTTTGATCTCATCACCCGCCATTTTGTTGAGCCGAATGACCAGGAAGGGTTCAACATCATTCGGCATAGCTGAGTCACAACGCTGGGGCTCAGTTAGCCTGTTCCTGCTGCTCCAGCGCATGTTTATACAGCGCATTTTTCTTCACGCCGTGGATCTCTGCGGTTAACGCCGCCGCCTTTTTCAACGGCAGCTCTTTTTGCAGCAGAGCCAGGGTACGCAGCGCTTCGAGCGGCAAATCGTCTTCCTGTGCCTTGTGGCCTTCCACAATCAGCACCATCTCCCCACGGCGGCGCATCTCATCTTCCAGCACCCAGGCCAGCAGTTCCCCCACCGGGGCTCCGTGGATAGACTCCCAGGTTTTGGTCAGTTCGCGCGCCAGCACCACATAGCGCTGCGGCCCCCACACGGTGACCATGTCCTGCAAACTTTCCAGCAAACGGTGGGTAGATTCGTAGAAAATCAGCGTTCGCGGTTCCTCTGCCAGCGCCAGCAGGGTATCCTTACGGCCTTTGGTTTTGGCTGGCAGGAAGCCTTCGTAGCAGAAACGATCGGAAGCCACACCGGCGGCACACAACGCGGTGGTGGCAGCACAGGCGCCCGGCAGCGGCACGACGCGGATCCCCGCTTCACGGCAACGGCGCACCAGGTGATAACCCGGATCGTTAATCAGTGGCGTGCCTGCGTCACTCACCAGTGCTATGCTTTGGCCTTCCTGCAGTTTTGCCAGCAGTTGGTCCGCCTTCTGCTGTTCGTTATGGTCGTGCAGCGCAAACAACCGCGCGCTAATAGCAAAGTGTTGCAGCAGCAACCCGGTATGGCGCGTATCTTCCGCCGCAATCAGATCGACGCTTTTCAGTACCTCTATGGCCCGATGAGTCATATCCCCCAGGTTGCCGATGGGGGTGGGCACCACGTACAGTGTCGAGGCAGAAATAGCTGATTGTTGGTGTTGATTCATTGTTTCATCCGGGTTGCCGATTTAATATTGAGCATCTTGAAAAAAACATCACTGGATACAGTATGCTTTCCTCAACATTCCTTCGTACCAAAGCAGGGCGATTAGTACCTGTTGTACTGGCAGCCTTGCTGTTAGCGGGTTGTCCAAGTCGGGTTCCACAAACTCCGCCCTCAAATATCCAGGACGAAGCCAGTGCCAACTCTGATTACTATCTGCAGCAGTTGCAGCAAAGCAGCGATGATAACAAGGCTGACTGGCAATTACTTGCGATTCGCGCATTAACTCGCGAAGGCAAACTGCCACAGGCCAACGAGCAACTGAGCACCTTGCCGCAAAACCTGACGAGTACACAACAGCTTGAGCGCCAGCTATTGAGCGCAGAACTGCAGGTGGCCAACAAGAATTTGAGCGCAGCCCGCGACGCGCTGAATAACATCGACAGCAGCGCGCTGTCACCGAATCAGCGGGTTCGCCTGTATCAGGCGCAGATCGCGGCAAATCAGGGCCAAGCCTCACTGCCACTGATCCGCGCCTATATTGCCCAGGAGCCGTTACTAAGCGGCCAGGCTCATCAGGATAACCTGGATAAAACCTGGCAAACGCTGCTTGGCCTGAAACCGGCCGACATGAACAGCCTGGTGATTAACGCCAACGAAAACGTGCTGCAAGGTTGGCTGGATCTGTTACGAGTCTATCAGGACAACCGTCAGGATCCCGATCTGCTGAAGGCCGGGATCAAAGACTGGCAGAACCGCTATCCGCAGAACCCGGCGGCGAAAAGCCTGCCAACGCAGTTGAATCAGGTGCTGAATTTCACCCAGGCTTCAACTTCGCATATCGCCCTGCTGCTGCCGCTGAACGGCCAGGCCAAGGTGTTTGCCGATGCGATCCAGCAGGGCTTTAACGCAGCGCAAAGTGGCATAACGCTCGCAGCGCCGGTTCAGGCACCGCAACCAACCACTAATCCAGACCAGACAGTGGCAGCTACGCCAGACAATGCCAACGGTGCCGTAAGTACTTCAGCCCCTGCGGCGGATGCAACTCAGGTAGCCGCAGTACAACCTGCTACCCCTGCTCCGGTACCCGTCACTCCAGCCCCGGCAACCGGCGGGCAGGTGAAGGTCTACGACACCACCAGCCAGCCTCTGCCAGCATTGTTGGCTCAAGCCCAGCAGGATGGTGCAACCCTGATCGTGGGCCCGCTGTTGAAGGCCGAAGTCGATCAACTCGCCACCACTTCAACGACGTTGAACGTGCTGGCACTCAACCAGCCTGAGCAGCCAAAGGACAGCCCGAATATCTGTTACTTCGCCCTGTCACCGGAGGATGAAGCCCGCGACGCCGCCCGCCATATCTGGGAACAGCAAAAACGCCAGCCGTTACTGCTGCTGCCACGCGGCGCGTTTGGCGATCGCATTGCCAAAGCCTTCACCGAAGAGTGGCAGAAACTCGGTGGCCAGACCGTGCTGCAACAAGGGATTGGTTCTGCCGGTGAGCTACGTCAGATGGTCAACAGCGGTGGGATCCGCATGAGCGGCACCCCGGTGGCCTCACAGGCTCCAGCGCAGCAGTCGGTGACTATCGCTGGCCTGACTATTCCAGCGCCACCAAGCGATATCCCGGCCTCTACAGGCGGCGGCGTAGACTCGGTGTATATCGTCGCCACGCAAGACCAGTTGACGCTGATCAAGCCGATGATCGACATGACCACCAGTTCTCGTAGCAAACCAGCCATGTTTGCCAGCTCGCGCAGCTATCAGGCCGGCGCTGGCCCGGACTTCCGTCTGGAAATGGAAGGCCTGCAATTCAGTGATATTCCTCTGCTGGCAGGGGCCAATCCACAGTTGCAGCAGCAAGCCACCGCCAAATTCCGCAACGACTATTCCCTGGTGCGTCTCTACGCCATGGGGATGGATGCCTGGACATTGGCCAACCACTTTGCTCAAATGCGCCAGTTGCCAGGATTCCAGGTTTCAGGCACCACGGGTGTACTGACATCGTCACCTAACTGTGTGATCACCAGGAAACTGACTTGGCTGCAATACCGCCAGGGCTCGGTCGTTCCGGTCTCCTGAGTCAACGCGCCAAGGGAGCGGGCTATGAGATCCAGGCCCGCCAATACCTGGAGCGCGCCGGGCTTACCTTCACCGCCGCCAACGTGGCGGTACGTGGGGGTGAGCTCGATCTCATCATGCGTGATGGTCAAACCTGGGTGTTCGTCGAAGTCCGCTACCGTCGCAACGCCGCCTTTGGTGACGCAGCGGCCAGCGTGACTTACCGCAAGCAACGGCGATTGCTGCATGCCGCCGCCGTTTGGCTGGCAGGGCGAGGAGCCAGTTTTGACACATCATCTTGCCGTTTTGATGTTTTAGCCATTACCGGTAGCCAGTTAGAATGGATACCCAATGCCTTCAATGCGGATTAAACCCTGTTGACCGGTGTATGCCGGCCCTTTGACCTAGTGGATTAAAACAACGTGCTGGATAGAATCAAAGTCTGTTTTACCGAGAGTATCCAAACCCAGATTGCGGCGGCGGAAGCCTTACCTGACGCGATATCCCGTGCCGCGATGACCCTGGTTCAATCGTTATTGAACGGCAACAAGATCCTGTGCTGTGGCAACGGCACCTCGGCGGCTAACGCTCAGCATTTTGCTGCCTGCATGATCAACCGCTTTGAAACCGAACGCCCTAGCCTGCCCGCGATCGCGCTAAACGCCGATAACGTGGTGCTGACCGCCATCGGCAACGATCGTTTGCATGATGAAATGTATGCCAAACAGGTGCGAGCACTCGGCCACGCCGGTGACGTGCTGCTGGCGATTTCCACCCGCGGCAATAGCCGTGATATTGTGAAAGCGGTCGAAGCTGCGGTAACGCGTGATATGACCATTGTTGCGCTTACCGGCTACGATGGCGGAGAGCTGGCGGGTTTACTTGGCCAGCAGGATGTGGAGATACGTATCCCCTCTCACCGCAGTGCACGCATTCAGGAGATGCATATGCTTACCGTCAATTGCCTATGCGACCTGATTGATAACACATTGTTCCCCCACCAGGACGATTAGAGGAACCGAGATGAAGCTAAGAGCCACATTTGCAGTGCTGTTCAGCGCCCTACTGCTGCAGGGTTGCGTCGCGGGCGTTGTCGTTGGCAGCGCCGCGGTTGCCACCAAAACGGCAACCGATCCACGTACCGTAGGCACACAGGTCGATGACGGCACGTTGGAAGCCCGGGTCGAAAATGCCATCAGCAAAGATCAGCAACTGAAGAAAGAAGCCCGTGTCGTAGCCACCGCCTATCAGGGCAAAGTGCTGCTGACCGGCCAGGCTCCTACCACCGAGCTCGCCAGCCGGGCGAAGCAGATCGCACTTGGCGTCGATGGTGCCGTTGAGGTGTATAACGAGATCCGCCAGGGCACGCCGGTCAGTCTGGGTACCGCCTCTTCCGATACCTGGATCACCACCAAGGTACGTTCGCAGATCCTCACCAGCGATACCGTCAAATCCTCGAACGTGAAGGTCACAACCGAAAATGGCGAAGTGTTCTTGTTAGGTTTGGTGACACAGCAGGAAGGCCAGTCTGCGGCGCAGATTGCCAGCCAGGTTAGCGGCGTGAAGCACGTGACAACGGCGTTTACCTACGTTAAATAATCTCGCGAACCGGGATGAGATCGGCGTTGTCAGCTGCCCTCACCCTAACCCTCTCCCACAGGGAGAGGGGACCGATCGAGTTCATTGATTCTTCCGAGTCATGTCCTATCTTTCTTCCTAAGCTCGACTTTCCGAAGCCGCACGGAGCCAGCACGCGCTCCGTTCAGCTCCCTCTCCCTATGGGAGAGGGTTGGGGTGAGGGGCCATCACTTAAGATCGTTCGCCTGGAGAAATCCTTCCCCACCCAACTGGCGCATCTGACGCATAATCCACTGTTGGCGCTGGGTTACGTACCCCGAAGGAGCACCGGCCTTGAAACGATGTGGATTAGGCAGCACTGCCGCCAGCAGGGCAGCTTCAGATGCCGTCAGGCGGCTTGCCGGCTTGTGGAAAAAGTGCTGAGCCGCCGCTTCCACGCCGAAGATGCCGTCACCAAACTCGACGATATTCAGGTACACCGTCAAAATTCGCCGCTTGGTCCAAACCAGCTCAATACCCGCCGTTAGCCCAACTTCCAACCCTTTGCGCACCCAGCTACGCCCGTCCCACAAAAACAGGTTCTTTGCCGTTTGCTGAGAAAGGGTAGAAGCACCGCGGATGCGCGTTGGCCGCTTTTCGTTGTGGCTGATGGCCTTTTCAATGGCCGCCACGTCGAACCCCCAGTGGTCGGGGAATTTCTGATCTTCTGCCGCCATCACTGCCAGCGCCATCGAGGGGGCAATATCATCCATCGCTACCCAGTCGGAATGCGCCACATAGCCGAAATCCCCGCTCAGCCAAGCACCGACCTGCCGCTCCACCATCACCGCAGAAAACGGCACCGGCAGAAAAGCAAACAAAATGATCCCCGCCAGCCACAGGCCAATAACCGCAAGAACGCCTCGTTTAAACCAAAACCACAGGCGAACAATCCACGATTTACGAGAAAACCTTATCATTCCACCAGATCCAGCACTCGTGACACCAGCTTATCAATTCCCTGCGCCGCCTCGCCGATCGACTGGGCCAACATGTAGGCCGGGGTAGTGACAACCTTATTTTCAATATCAACCACGATGTCATCTACCGGACAGATCACCGGCTCACCGCCCATGGCATCAATCACTTCCCCCAGATCGGGATCGTTACCAATGGTCAATCGCAACGGTTGATCGAAAACTTTCGGCAACAGCGTTGGCGCAATGCACATAAAACCCATTGGTTTGTTTTTCTTATGCATTTCTCGAATAAGCTTAGACAAATCGGGATCAACTGAACATTCCGCACCTTGCGTGGCAAAGCTGCTCAAATTCTTCGCCGCACCAAATCCACCGGGCACAATCAGGGCATCCAACTGCTCGGCATCGGCCAGAGAAAGCGCCTGAATTTTGCCACGAGCGATGCGTGCCGACTCCAACAAAACGTTGCGACTTTCTGGCATTTCTTCGCCGGATAAATGATTAATAACATGCAGTTGTGCCTTATCCGGTGCAAAGCAAACCGCTTGCGCACCGGCACGATCCAGAGCCAGCAAGGTGAGCACCGCCTCATGGATTTCTGCCCCGTCATAAACACCACAACCACTCAGCACTACAGCGACCTGTTTCATCGACATTCTCCCAGCCAGGACCGCCGGTAAAGGCAGGCCCAGAGGCGACAAATACTAACTACATCACATATTTTAATGATTCTTCTAACAAGAGCGCTTACATTTGCTATGTTGTTCGCTGTATGATGTATACGAATTTTGTACCACCTGCTCTACCAGAACGCTAAAAACCAATACGCAGGTTAATGATTTCCCTGGTGTTGGCGCAATATTCGCGCACCCCGGCCTCGGCTGGGGTCATTTTTTTTCAGCGTTCTCTACCCAAGCTCGCAGCACCGCCACATCATTGCGCCATTCTTGCTTCAGCTCATCGACCCACTCCTGCACGTTGTCTTGCCAGGCTGGTAACGTTGGCGTCTGGATCTGCTGGGCCAGCTGTTGCAGATGTTTTAGTCCGACGGAGCCAGCGGCACCCTTGATTTTGTGCCCTTCTTCGGTGATCCCTTTCTCATCCTTCGCGGTCATGTTGGAATCCAGCACCGCCAGATACCCCGGCATCACCTGTTCAAACATTGCCAGACTCTGATGGATCAGCTGCGGCCCCACCAGATCCATGTACTGCTCCAGCATTGCGGTATCCAATAACGATTCATTAATCTGCATCGACTTTTGCTCCGTTTTCTTTGTGGTATGTTGGGGTTGATGATCCCAGTAATGTTTGATCATCTTGGTCAAGGCCGGTACCGACAACGGCTTACTCAGTACATCGTCCATGCCCGCTTCAAGATACTCTTTCTTGTCTTTCAGTACATTAGCTGTCAACGCAATCAACGGCGGCAGTGAGCGCCCCGCATAACGCTCGCGCAGCTCACGGGCGATATCCAGCCCGCTCATGTCCGGCAATTGGATATCCAACAGGGCCAGGTCGAATTCGTCCGGGTCGAACATGGCTAACGCATCGCGGCCGTTCATCGCTACCGCAACGCTGTTGCCCAGCTTCTCCAACACCGAACGGGCCACTATCACGTTCAGTTCGATATCTTCCACCAGCAGGATATGCAACGCAGGTAGCGGCATTTCTTCCACCGCCTGGACCTCATTGACCACTTCCTCCACCGCAGGTGCCTTGATGGTCAAGGTGAAGCAAGAACCGTGCCCTTGCACGCTGTTTACCGTGATATCTCCGCCCATACTCTGCGCCAGCCGTTTGGAGACCGCCAGACCGATGCCGGTGCCGGTCGCCGGACGCCCGCCGTTCTGGTCTTTGACCTGATAATACATGGCGAAAATCTTGTCTTGCTCATCCTGCGGGATCCCCATGCCTGAGTCTTCAACCTCAAACACGATCTGTTCCTGCTCTTCGCGCCTGACGCGCACCACGATCTGGCCTTGCTGGGTGAATTTCACCGCGTTGCCGATCAGGTTCCACAGGATCTGCCGCAGGCGCGTGCCGTCCGTAATGATTTTCTCCGGTAGCGGTAACTCGGGCTCCATCACGAACTGCAGCCCTTTCGGCTGCACCAGCAGGCCGGAGAGGTTCTCCAGATCCGCCAGGAAGCCGGTAAAGTCGACCGGCTGATTGTCCAACTGGACCTTACGCCGCTCGAGTTTATCCATCTCAATGATGTCGTTGAAAATATTACCCAGGGTGATAGCGCTGACGTGGATGGTTTTCAAATACTTCAATTGTTCATCGTTCAGTTCGGTATCGAGCAGAATACGGCTCAGGCCGACGATGCCATTAAGCGGCGTACGCAGCTCGTGGCTGATCGTTGAGATAAAGGTAGTCTTCTCCCTGCTGGCATTCTCCAGCGCGTCCTGGTAGCGCTTACGCTCGGTTATATCGCGGCCAAAGCCCATCAGCCCGTGACGTTTGCCCACGCGGTCGTAAAACGGCACCTTGCGCAGTTCAAAACAGGCCTTGCGACCGTCTGGGTACACCAGCCATTGTTCATAGGTCAGGGAGACGTTGTGGCGGAAGACTTTCTCATCGGTTTCGATGACTTTTTCGGCGATCTCTTTGCTGTAGACATCAAAGGGGGTCAGGCCAATCAGCTGTTTTTCACTCTTGCCGGTCAGCAACTCCATCGCCCGGTTGCAGCCGGAAAACTCTTTTTCTTCGTTGCGGTAGTAAACCAGATCGGGGGAGGCATCAAGGAAAGAGCGTAGCAATGCCGATTGTTGGCCCAATTCTACCTGTGCCTGTTCGCGCTGCTCCATCTCTTCGGTCAGCTTATCCATCACCTGTTGGCGATCTTGTTCCGCCTTGATACGGTCGGCAATTTCCTGATTGAGCTGGCTGATGTTCTCTTGCATCTGCTGGTTCAGCGCGAGATCGCGATTGCGCATCTCCTCAAGCTTATCCACCAGCCGAGCCAGGCGCTGACGCGACTCCTCCAGTTGCTCCACCACCACCGAAAGGAAGTAAACCGCCCACGGCGTGATCAGCAGGCCGAAGAAAATGGATCGCACCACGTCGATGCTTTCCACTTCACCACGCAGCAGCATGGTGACCGCCATCTGCACCACCATCGCCAGTATCACCAGCGCTGAAGCCAGCAACAGTGAAAAGCGCACCAGCCCCAGTTTTACCATCAAATCAACGTAGTACTGGGCTAACACCCGGATTTGCTTCATGAGCCATTCCCAACAGACATAATCTCTCAAATCATACCGTAAAATGCGGTTAAGATAAGAAACCTTACTGTGAACTGTGGGAATGGTTGCAATTCGCAACCTGAGAACGGGGTTTTAAGGCAGGTATTGCTGGTCTGCGGCCAAAGCCGAACCCTGGCCACCATGCCGCTGAAGATAGCCGCCGACGGCCTGCATGCCGTTCCAACGGTTTTCGCACCATAATGGTGCCAACAGGGTGGGCCGACGGGCACTGGCCGAGATGCGGTGGTAGATAATCTCCTTCGGCGTATGGCGGATCATTTCCCCGGCGCTGAATGCGTAATCCTCCAGCGACAGCTCAGGCAAACGCCCCGCCTGCCAGGCTCGTGCCATGGTGCTACCGGTGACGATATGCAGCGGGTGCAGCTTGATGCCGTCTACCCCGCTCTCAGCCACCGCTTGCAGCGTGGCCAAATGGTGTTGATGAGTCTCTCCAGGCAGGCCAACGATCAGGTGGCTGCATACCTTCAGGCCGCGTTCCCGCGCCAGGCGGCTGGTCTGCTGGTAACAGGAGAAATTGTGGCCACGGTTGATACGCTTTAGCGTTTTATCGTGCGCCGTTTGCAGCCCCAGCTCCAGCCACACCTCGAAGCCCTGCTCACGGTAGCCTGCCAGCAGATCGAGCGCCGCCTCTGGCACGCAGTCTGGCCGGGTGCCGACACAGATACCCACCATCTCAGCCTGCGTCAGCGCCTGTCGGTACATGTTGGCTAACAGTTCGACTTCGGCATAGGTGCTGGTATAGGCCTGGAAATAGGCCAGATAGCGCTTGGCCCGGTTAACTTTCTGCGCCTGAATGGCCAGTTGCTCCGCAATGCTTTGCTGCTGCATCTGCTCATCGGCAAAAGAGGCCACGTTGCAGAAAGTACAGCCGCCGCGCCCCAGCGTGCCGTCGCGGTTTGGGCAGCTAAACCCACCGTGCAGCGTGAGTTTGTGGATCTTCTCCCCATAACGGCGCTGAAGATCGCTACCAAACATATTGACTAATTGCGGCAACTGCATAATCTTGGTGTCTCTCTGTGTTTGAAGGCCGTTATGCTATTAAGAAACGGCTTTTCCCGCGATGACAGGGATCAACGCTTTTCCCCAAAGGCCGCCGTAGGCATAACTATTCATTATTAGTGCAAATAAAATCATTTTTATCTCGATGAAAGTTTCTAATCCTCAGTGCGCTATTAACAGCTTTATGACAAAGCGATGAAAAATAGTTATAAACAACAATAAATGTAAATTTACCAGAATAAAATTCTGGCATTGCCGCCAGCACTAGCATGGTGCAGAGATTCAGGCATTGCACTATAGTGAGACAGCTCACATTTTTGCGGCACTTCCCCTGCCTTTCCATCGCACCAAAAAGGTCTGAAAAAACTTATTTTTCATCATCATAAACCTCATGCAAGCCATCAAAATCCCTGTTAAGCCCATATTTGACCTGCGTATTCTTTCTCGCTAAGTTGGAGGTCCGCTGGAAGCTTTCTGGACGGGCAAACGTCTCGTCATAATTATGCAGTAATTTAAGACTCCCTCTTAAAACAAGTCATTTACCACTTGTGAGAACCGTCACGAGAGGCCATTGATGGAGGGCGGAAAAGCAGATTGGCGATATTAACCTTGCTGATTGGACTTCTGCCTGAAATTGAGCAGGCCCTTCGCAGTGGGTTGTAAGAGTCACACAGAGCCTGGGGAGGTTCACTGATATGCTGTACGATAAATCCCATGAGAGGGACAACTGTGGTTTCGGCCTGATCGCCCACATAGAAGGCGAACCTAGCCACAAAGTGGTGAGGACCGCTATTCACGCACTGGCCCGTATGCAACACCGTGGTGCAATTCTTGCTGACGGCAAGACTGGCGACGGTTGCGGCCTGTTATTGCAAAAGCCCGATCGCTTTTTCCGCATGGTGGCGGAAGAGCGCGGCTGGCGTTTAGCCAAGAACTACGCCGTTGGCATGATGTTCCTCAGCCAGAACGAAGAGGAAGCCCGTGCCAGCCGCCGCATTGTTGAAGAAGAGCTGCAGAACGAAACGCTGTCGATCGTCGGCTGGCGTGAAGTTCCTACCAACCCGGACGTTCTGGGTGAAATCGCCCTCTCTTCCCTGCCGCGTATTGAACAGATTTTCGTGAACGCCCCTGCGGGCTGGCGTCCACGCGATATGGAACGCCGCCTGTTTGTGGCCCGCCGCCGTATCGAGAAGCGCGTCCAGGACGACAGCTTCTATGTGTGCAGTTTCTCCAACCTGGTGACGATCTACAAAGGTCTGTGCATGCCAGCCGATCTGCCACGCTTCTATCTGGATCTGGCCGATCTGCGGCTGGAATCGGCCATCTGCCTGTTCCACCAGCGCTTCTCAACCAATACCGTGCCGCGCTGGCCTTTGGCACAGCCGTTCCGCTATCTGGCGCACAACGGTGAGATCAACACCATCACCGGTAACCGCCAGTGGGCACGTGCTCGTACCTACAAGTTCCAGACCCCGCTGATCCCTGATTTGCAAGCCGCTGCGCCTTTCGTTAACGAAACCGGCTCCGACTCCAGTTCGCTGGATAACATGCTGGAACTGTTGCTGGCAGGCGGTATGGATCTGATCCGTGCCATGCGTTTGCTGGTGCCACCGGCCTGGCAGAACAACCCGGATATGGACACCGATCTGCGCGCCTTCTTTGACTTCAACTCGATGCACATGGAGCCGTGGGACGGCCCGGCAGGCATCGTGATGTCCGATGGCCGCTACGCCGCCTGTAACCTGGACCGTAACGGTCTGCGTCCAGCGCGCTACGTCATCACCAAAGACAAACTGATCACCTGCGCCTCGGAAGTCGGCATCTGGGATTACCAGCCGGATGAAGTCATCGAAAAAGGCCGCGTCGGGCCAGGCGAGCTGATGGTGATCGACACCCGCAGCGGCAAGATCCTGCACTCCGCCGAAACCGACAACGATCTGAAAAGCCGCCACCCGTATAAAGAGTGGATGGAGAAGAACGTCAAACGTCTGGTGCCGTTCGAAGACCTGCCGGAAGATCAGGTGGGCAGCCGCGAGCTGGATGACGCCACACTGGAAACCTACCAAAAGCAGTTCGGCTACAGCAGCGAAGAGCTGGACCAGGTGATCCGCGTACTGGGCGAGATCGGCCAGGAAGCTACCGGTTCGATGGGGGATGACACCCCGTTCGCCGTGCTTTCCAGCCGTCCGCGCATCATTTATGACTATTTCCGCCAGCAGTTCGCTCAGGTCACCAACCCGCCGATCGATCCGCTGCGTGAAGCCCACGTGATGTCTCTGGCTACCAGCATCGGCCGGGAGATGAACGTATTCTGCGAAGCCGAAGGCCAGGCCCACCGCCTGAGCTTCAAATCGCCAATCCTGCTGTATTCAGACTTCAAGCAGCTCACTACGCTGGAAGGCGAATATTATCGTGCCGACACCCTCGATCTGACCTTCGATCCAGCGGAGCAGGATCTGGAGCAGACCATCCATGCCCTGTGCGACGAAGCGGAACGTAAAGTCCGTGACGGCGCAGTGTTGCTGGTACTGTCCGACCGTGCCATCAGCAACCAGCGTCTGCCAGTACCCGCGCCAATGGCGGTGGGGGCGATCCAGACCCGTCTGGTGGACAAGAACCTGCGCTGCGATGCCAACATCATCGTTGAAACCGCCAGCGCCCGCGACCCGCACCACTTCGCCGTGTTGCTGGGCTTCGGTGCTACCGCTGTCTACCCGTATCTGGCCTATGAAACGCTGGCCAAGCTGGTCGATAGCCAGGCGATCGACAAGAAATACCGCGACGTGATGCTCAACTACCGCAACGGCATCAATAAAGGGCTGTACAAGATCATGTCCAAAATGGGCATCTCGACTATCGCCTCTTACCGCTGTTCCAAACTGTTTGAAGCCGTCGGCCTGCACCGTGACCTGTCCGATCTCTGTTTCCAGGGTGTGGTCAGCCGCATCGGCGGTGCCAGCTTCAGCGACTTCCAGCAAGATCTGCAAAACCTGTCCAAACGCGCCTGGCTGAAACGCAAGCCGCTGGATCAAGGTGGCCTGCTGAAGTTCGTCCACAACGGCGAATACCATGCGTATAACCCAGACGTGGTGAACTCGCTGCAAAAAGCGGTGCACAGCGGTGAATACAGCGATTACCAGGCTTATGCCAAGCTGGTGAACGAGCGCCCGATTGCCACACTGCGCGATCTGCTGGCGATCACCCCGAAAGGCGCACCAATCCCGGTCGATCAGGTTGAACCGGCCGAATCGCTGTTCAAACGCTTTGATACCGCCGCCATGTCCATCGGGGCACTCAGCCCGGAAGCCCATGAGTCGCTGGCGATTGCCATGAACAGCCTGGGCGGTTTCTCCAACTCCGGTGAAGGCGGTGAAGATCCGGCGCGCTACGGCACCAACAAGGTTTCCCGTATCAAGCAGGTAGCCTCTGGCCGCTTCGGTGTGACACCTGCCTATCTGGTGAACGCCGACGTGATCCAGATAAAGGTCGCCCAAGGTGCCAAGCCGGGTGAAGGTGGTCAGTTGCCTGGTGATAAGGTCACGCCGTATATCGCCAAACTGCGTTATTCGGTGCCGGGTGTTACCCTGATCTCGCCTCCGCCGCATCACGATATCTATTCGATTGAAGATTTGGCACAGCTGATTTTCGATCTGAAACAGGTGAACCCGAAGGCAATGATTTCGGTGAAGCTGGTTTCCGAGCCGGGCGTGGGCACCATTGCCACCGGCGTAGCGAAAGCCTATGCCGATCTGATCACCATTGCCGGTTACGACGGTGGTACCGGTGCAAGCCCGCTGTCATCGGTTAAGTACGCTGGCTGTCCGTGGGAGCTTGGCCTGGTGGAAACCCAGCAGGCGCTGGTAGCCAACGGCCTGCGCCACAAAATCCGCCTACAGGTGGATGGTGGCCTGAAAACCGGCGTCGACATTGTTAAGGCTGCCATTCTGGGGGCAGAGAGCTTTGGCTTCGGCACCGGCCCGATGGTCGCACTGGGCTGTAAATACCTGCGTATCTGCCACTTGAACAACTGCGCGACCGGCGTGGCAACTCAAGATGAAAAACTGCGCCGCGATCACTATCACGGCCTGCCAGAACGCGTGACCAACTACTTCCAGTTCATCGCTCGGGAAACCCGCGAGATCATGGCTACGCTAGGCGTCAGCCAACTGGTCGATCTGATTGGCCGCACCGAGTTCCTGACCGAGCTCGACGGGATCTCCGCCAAGCAGAACAAGCTGGATCTGTCGCCGTTGCTGAAAACCGCCACGCCACACGCGGGCAAAGCCCTGCACTGCACCGAAAGCAGCAACCCGCCGTTCGATCAGGGCGTGCTGAACAAGGAGCTGATGGCACAGGCGCAACCGCATATCGAGGCCAAGCACAGCAAGACCTTCTATTTCGATATCCGTAACACCGATCGTTCCGTCGGCGCGACCTTGTCAGGGGCTATTGCCACGCTGCATGGCGACCAAGGGATGGCTGCCGATCCGATCAAGGCGCATTTCTCCGGTACCGCAGGCCAGAGCTTCGGCGTGTGGAATGCCGGCGGCGTTGAGCTGACCCTGACCGGCGATGCCAACGACTACGTCGGTAAAGGCATGGCCGGTGGCCGTATCGCCGTGCGTCCTCCGGTGGGCTCTGCCTTCCGCAGCCACGAGGCCAGCATCATCGGCAACACCTGCCTGTACGGCGCAACCGGCGGCAAGCTGTTCGCCGCAGGCCGTGCCGGGGAGCGTTTCGCCGTGCGTAACTCCGGGGCAATTACCGTGGTTGAAGGCATTGGCGATAACGGCTGTGAATACATGACCGGTGGCATCGTCTGCGTATTGGGCAAGACCGGCATCAACTTTGGTGCAGGCATGACCGGCGGCTTCGCCTATGTACTGGACGAAGACGGCGAGTTCCGCAAACGCGTCAACCCGGAACTGGTGGAAGTGCTGGACGTCGATCAACTGGCGATCCATGAAGAGCACCTGCGCGGTTTGATCACCGAACACGTGCAGTTGACCGGTTCATCGCGGGCAGAAGAGATCTTGGCTAACTGGCCGGTATGGGCGCCGAAGTTTGCGCTGGTCAAACCGAAGTCCAGTGATGTCAAAGCATTGTTGGGTCACCGTAGTCGTTCCGCAGCCGAGCTGCGGGTTCAGGCGCAGTAAGGGGTCATTGAATGAGTCAGAACGTTTATCAATTTATCGACCTGCAGCGCGTTGATCCGCCAAAGAAACCGCTGAAGATCCGCAAAATTGAGTTTGTAGAAATCTACGAACCCTTTTCGGAAACCCAGGCGAAATCACAGGCCGACCGTTGCCTGTCCTGCGGCAACCCCTATTGCGAATGGAAATGCCCGGTTCACAACTATATTCCGAACTGGCTGAAGCTGGCGAATGAAGGCCGCATCATGGAGGCGGCGGATCTGGCACACCAGACCAATAGCCTGCCGGAAGTGTGTGGCCGCGTTTGCCCGCAAGATCGCCTGTGCGAAGGTTCCTGTACCCTGAACGATGAGTTTGGCGCGGTGACCATCGGCAATATCGAGCGTTACATCAGCGATAAAGCCATCGAGATGGGCTGGAAGCCGGATATGTCCCACGTGCACCCAACCGGTAAGCGGGTGGCCGTTATTGGCGCTGGCCCGGCGGGCCTGGCCTGTGCCGACGTGTTGACCCGTAACGGCGTCAAAGCGGTGGTTTACGATCGTCATCCAGAGATCGGCGGTTTACTGACCTTCGGTATCCCGGCCTTTAAGCTGGAAAAAGAGGTGATGGTAAAACGCCGCGGCATCTTCAGCGAGATGGGTATCGAGTTCCAGCTCAATACCGAAGTCGGTAAAGACATCACCATGGATGCACTATTGAGCGAATACGATGCGGTGTTCCTCGGCGTAGGTACCTACCAATCGATGCGTGGTGGATTGGAGAACGAAGACGCACCAGGCGTGTACGATGCGCTGCCGTTCCTGATCGCCAATACCAAGCAGTTGATGGGCTACCAGCCAGAACAGCACGAGCCGTATGTCAGCATGGAAGGCAAGCGTGTGGTGGTGCTGGGTGGTGGTGACACCGCCATGGACTGCGTGCGTACCTCTGTTCGTCAAGGCGCGACTCAGGTCATCTGTGCCTATCGCCGGGATGAAGCGAATATGCCGGGTTCCAAACGCGAAGTGAAGAATGCGCGTGAGGAAGGGGTCGAGTTCCAGTTCAACCTGCAGCCGCTGAGCATTGAGCTTAACAGCGCGGGGCGCGTCGCTGGCGTCAAGATGGTGCGTACTCAGTTGGGTGCCCCGGATGCCAATGGCCGCCAGGTTGCCGAACAGGTGCCAGGCTCTGAGCACGTGATCGACGCCGATGCGGTGGTGATGGCCTTTGGCTTCCGCCCGCACCAGATGGACTGGTTGGCTGCGCACGACGTGCAGTTGGACAAGCAGGGCCGCATCGTGGCACCGGAATCGGTCGATAATGCTTTCCAGACCAGCAACCCGAAGATCTTCGCCGGTGGCGATGCGGTTCGCGGTTCCGATCTGGTGGTTACCGCGATTGCCGAAGGGCGCAAAGCTGCCGAAGGCATCATGTGTTATCTGGAAGTGTGATTTACACTTCTACGTTCTCCCAAAGGGTCGGCACGCCGGCCCTTTGCTTTTACCTTCCGGATACCCAACTTGCCGGTCTACAGGCAATAAAAAAGGCACAACCTGAGTTGCACCTTTTTCCCTGCCTGCCGTAGCTTACTTCACGACACGCAACGCCGGACGGCCACCACCGCGTGGCGGCTGAGGCGGTTCATCATCAGGGCCGTTATCGTCTTCAACGCTATCCTGACGATCGCTATCAACCACTGACATCAGACTACCCGCAGGGGTAGACACCTCTTCCAGCCCTTCGAAAGCCCCTTCATCTTCATACTTGGCTTCCGGTTCAAACAGGGTACCGGCCCCGTTCTCCCGTGCATAAATCGCCAGCACGGCCGCCATTGGCACCAGCACCTGACGAGGAACGCCACCAAAGCGTGCGTTGAAGGTCACTTCGTCATCGCCCAGTTGCAGGTTGCCTACGGCACGCGGAGCAATGTTCAGCACAATCTGACCATCGCGTGCAAACTCCATCGGAACCTGCACGTCTGGGCGCATCACGTCCACGACCAGATGCGGAGTCAGTTGGTTATCCAACAGCCAGTCATAGAATGCCCGCAAAAGATAAGGACGGCGCGGGGTCATCTGAGACATATCCATGATGCTTAGCCCCGAGTCTGCAGGCGCATTTCGCGCTCGGCTTCGGTCAGAGAGGCCAGGAATGCATCACGCTCGAAGACGCGGGTCATGTAGCCTTTCAGCTCTTTGGAGCCGGCACCGCTCAGTTCGATACCCAGTTGCGGCAAACGCCACAGCAGCGGGGCCAGGTAGCAGTCTACCAGGCTGAACTCTTCGCTCATGAAATACGGGGTCTGGCCGAAGATTGGCGCAATCGCCAGCAGCTCTTCGCGCAGTTGACGGCGTGCTGATTCAGCTTCCTGGCCGTTGCTCTGCTCGATTTTGTACATCAGCGTGTACCAGTTTCTCTCGATACGCAGCATCATCAGACGGCTTTCACCACGTGCCACCGGATACACCGGCATCAACGGCGGGTGAGGGAAACGCTCATCAAGGTATTCCATGATGATACGGGATTCATACAGCGTCAGCTCGCGATCGACCAGCGTCGGTACCGTTTGGTATGGGTTGAGGTCGATCAGATCCTGCGGCAGATTATCGGGTTCTACCTGCTCGATCTCGACGCTGACGCCTTTTTCCGCCAGTACGATACGTACTTGATGGCTAAAGATGTCGGTCGGGCCAGAGAACAGCGTCATTACCGAACGTTTGTTGGCAGCGACAGCCATGAAAACCTCCAAGTTATCTAGAAAATACGGCGAATAGCCAAATACCCATCACTCCACGAGCCATTGCGTTGTTGCCGCCTGGCTGCGACGTGAAATTGATTGGGTATCTCAGGCTGCTATCCTGAATAATCGTGACCGCAAGCCCGCAGCTCACAGATAAACCTTAGGTCTGGAAAACGGCCTCGGAGGTAGACTGACAGCACTGCACGGCGAACAGGCGCAAAAGTGGATGATAGTTTACCAGATTTTGACTGTTTTGTGGTGGTTATGCGTTGATTTATCACATAACAAACTGATTTAAATGAAGTTTAATCTAATTGCAGGCATAAAAAAACCCGCCGGAGAGGCGGGTTTTTCGCGTAAATCGTCCTGCCGAAGCAGAAGAAATTAACGCTTGGAGAACTGCGGACGGCGACGTGCTTTACGCAGACCGACTTTCTTACGCTCAACTTTACGCGCGTCACGAGTGACGAAGCCAGCTTTACGCAATTCACCACGCAGAGTCTCGTCGTACTCCATCAGTGCACGGGTGATACCGTGACGGATAGCGCCAGCTTGACCAGAAATACCACCACCTTTAACGGTGATGTACAGATCCAGTTTACCAACCATGTCGACCAGTTCCAGCGGTTGACGAACTACCATGCGGGCAGTTTCGCGACCGAAGTACTGTTCCAGGCTGCGCTGGTTAATAACGATGTTACCACTGCCCGGCTTGATAAAAACGCGAGCGGCGGAGCTTTTGCGGCGACCAGTGCCGTAGTATTGATTTTCAGCCATTGCCTATAATCCCGATTAGATGTCAAGAACTTGCGGTTGCTGTGCCGCGTGAGTGTGCTCGGTGCCCGCGTAAACTTTCAGTTTACGGAACATTGCACGACCCAACGGACCCTTTGGCAGCATGCCTTTAACCGCGATTTCAATCACGCGCTCAGGACGGCGGGCAATCATCTCTTCAAAGGTCGCTTGCTTGATACCACCGATGTGGCCGGTGTGGTGGTAATACACCTTGTCTGTACGCTTGTTGCCGGTTACAGCAACTTTTTCTGCGTTCAGAACGATGATGTAGTCACCGGTATCAACGTGCGGGGTGTATTCCGCTTTATGCTTGCCGCGCAGACGACGAGCCAGTTCAGTAGCGAGACGGCCTAAAGTTTTACCGTCTGCATCAACAACATACCAGTCACGTTTTACGGTTTCTGGTTTAGCTGTAAAAGTTTTCATTAGAAAGCTTACCCAATAATTTAGTTACACGTAGGTGTTCACCCAACGCTCGAAAACAGTTGAGGCTCACACGACCATCAAGTCCAGCAAACCTACCCCTTCGAATAGCCATTGCCGGCACTATACAAAGTTTTGGGAAAAAAACTTTGTTGTAACGTGGGGTCGCAAGATTATAGAGAAGTCGCTCACAAAGGTCGACCTGTTTTTAGCGGGAAAACGGATTTAGCACGGGGGACCGATTTGGCAGCGATAATCGGGGACGAAACTGGGCCTGGAAGCCAGGCCCGAACGTCGTTTACGGCAGATGAGGCAGCTTCAGATACTCCTCGCTCTGCATCTCTTGCAGGCGGGACAGGCAACGCTGAAACTCGAACTTCAGCTGTTCACCCTGGTAGATCTCGAACATCGAAGCTTCGGCGGCGATCACCAGTTTGACGTGGCGCTCGTAGAATTCGTCCACCAACGCCAGGAAGCGGCGGGCGGTGTTTTCCTTCAGTGGCCCCATAATGCGCACATTATACAGCATCACGCTGTGATAGAGGCGAGACAACGCGATGTAATCCAGTTGGCTACGCGGCTCTTCGCAAAGAGTATGAAAATCGATCGCCAATACCCCTTCCACCGCACGCAAGGTGGGCATTGGCCGGTGATTGATTTGCAGCACTGGAGCCTCTTCCCCGACGTGACCCGCCAGCTTGAGGAAGATGTGATCCATCGTGTTCTGCGTTTGCTGATTGAGCGGGGTCAGATACAGATGGGCCTGCGTCAGGGTACGTAACCGGTAATCAATGCCCGCATCTACGTTCATCACGTCGCAATACTCGTTGATCAAATCGATCGCCGGTAGGAAGCGTGCGCGTTGCAGCCCGTTGCGATACAGGTTGTCCGGAATAATGTTAGAGGTAGCCACCAACGTAATACCGCGAGCGAACAGCGCCTGCAACAGCGTTGCCAGCAGCATGGCGTCGGTAATGTCGGAGACAAAGAACTCGTCAAAACACAGCACGTCCGTTTGCGCCTTGAAGCCGTCCGCGACGATCTCCAGCGGGTTTTCCTGCCCTTGCAGCTCCGTCAGCTCTTCGTGCACCCGCAGCATAAAGCGGTGAAAGTGCAGCCGCAGTTTGCGATCGCCGGGCAGGCTGTGGAAAAACAGGTCCATCAGCCAGGTTTTACCCCGGCCAACGC
This sequence comes from Serratia sp. J2, assembly GCF_046269175.1. NCBI lineage: Bacteria > Pseudomonadati > Pseudomonadota > Gammaproteobacteria > Enterobacterales > Yersiniaceae > Serratia > Serratia sp. J2. Next base: position 70,195 of record NZ_JBKABN010000024.1, on the reverse strand, counting down.
CGCCCCACATATACAGCCCCTGTACCGGCCGCTGCGAGGTGGTTTCCTCACTCTTACCTAACCAACGGCTAAGCAGGTTACGGCGCTTGCCAGCGTTAGCGGGAGCCGGTACCTGCTGCAACGCCTGATAGACCTGATCCAACTGCGTGACGGCCTGGCGCTGAACCGCATCGGCCTGATATTCCCCCGCATCCAGCGCCTGCTGGTAGCGTGATAACGGTGACTGTGCCTGCATGTATTCGCAATCCCTAACAACGCTGAGAATTTATTTATCCAATTTTCGCGGCGGATGGCGGCCGCTTCCCACCCTGATCGCCACATTTATCGGCGTTATGCCCCAAGAAAACCCCTGCAAACTGCAGGTATTGGCTTATCAGGATTCCACTCGGACAAGGTTAACGGTTATAGTGGATATTATTAAGTGAAAAATCCCTGCGGAACAACGAAGTCAAAATAGGAGTCATCATGACCTGGGAGTATGCGCTGATTGGTTTGGTGGTCGGTATCGTGATCGGTGCGGTAGCGATGCGTTTTGGTAACAGTAAATTACGTCAGCAACAGGTGCTGCAAAAGGAACTGGATAAAAGCAAAACCGAGCTTGAAGAGTACCGTCAGGAGCTGGTTGGCCATTTTGCCCGCAGTGCCGAACTGCTGGATAACATGGCGCGCGACTATCGCCAGCTGTATCAACATATGGCGAAAAGCTCCAATAACCTGCTGCCGGATCTGCCGATGCAGGACAACCCGTTCCGCTATCGTCTGACCGAAGCGGAAGCGGATAACGATCAGGCGCCAGTGGAAATGCCACGTGACTATTCCGAAGGGGCCTCCGGCCTGCTGCGCGGCGCACCACGCGATAATTGATCCCCGTTATACTGACCCGTGGGGTGTTCCCACGGGTTGTTCACTTTGTTCGTCCCTAATTCCCCGCACTGACTATGCTTACTCTTGACGATTAAGTGAACTTTTCGCGTAAATTCATTGTCCTAGACTGCACAAATGGTATTGCTATGGCAGTATCGTAAAAAATTTCACCGGCAGATTTTGAGAGAGCTATAACCAATGAAGAAAAGATCTTTATTTCTTAGTGCATTAGCAATGAGCATTAGCCTGGCATTTGCCTCTGTCCCGGCAGCCAACGCAGCCATGCCTGCCGCCGTTGCTGGTGAGTCGCTGCCAAGCCTGGCGCCGATGCTGGAAAAAGTGCTGCCCGCCGTAGTTAGCGTGCGTGTAGAAGGCACCCAGGTACAACGCCAGCCACAGCTGCCAGAGCAGTTTAAATTCTTCTTTGGCCCGAACATGCCTACACCGAAAGAAAGCACTCGCCCGTTTGAAGGGCTGGGTTCCGGTGTGATTATCGACGCGGCGAAGGGTTACATCCTCACCAACAATCACGTCATCAACAACGCCGACAAGATCAGCGTGCAGCTCAATGATGGCCGCGAATATGACGCCAAGCTGATTGGCCGTGACGAGCAGTCTGACATTGCCCTGCTGCAGGTCAGCGATGTCAAAAACCTGACGGCGGTAAAAATCGCCGACTCCGACAAACTGCGCGTTGGTGACTTCGCCGTAGCCGTCGGTAACCCGTTCGGCCTTGGCCAGACGGCAACCTCCGGCATCATCTCCGCACTGGGCCGTAGCGGCCTGAGCCTGGAAGGGTTGGAAAACTTCATCCAGACCGATGCCTCCATCAACCGTGGCAACTCCGGCGGCGCGCTGGTGAACCTGAACGGTGAGTTGATCGGTATCAACACCGCAATCCTGGCACCGGGTGGCGGCAACATCGGTATCGGCTTCGCCATTCCAAGTAACATGGCACAGAGCCTAAGCAAGCAGCTGATTGAGTTTGGTGAAGTGAAGCGCGGCCTACTGGGCATCAAAGGCAGTGAAATGACGGCCGATATGGCGAAAGCATTCAATACGGATGCCCAGCGCGGGGCCTTCGTCAGCGAAGTGATGCCAAAATCCGCCGCAGCCAAAGCCGGGATCAAAGCCGGTGACATTCTGGTCTCCCTGGATGGCAAGCCGATCAGCAGCTTTGCCGAGCTGCGTGCCAAAGTGGGCACCACCGCACCGGGCACGACCGTTAAAATAGGCCTGCTGCGTGAAGGCAAACCCATGGACGTTGCCGTCACCCTTGATAACAGCGAAAGCGTATCAACCAATGCCGAAACGCTGTCGCCTGCGCTGCAAGGTGCCTCCCTCACCAACGGTGCGCTGCCAAACGGTGATAAAGGCGTGAAGATCGACAAGGTGGATAAAGGCACTCCGGCGGCGCAGTTTGGCCTGCAGAAAGGGGATGTGATCATCGGCGTCAACCGTCAGCGCGTTGAAAACATCAACGCACTGCGTAAACTGCTTGAGGCTAAACCGGCGGTGATGGCGTTGAACATCGTACGTGGCGACGAAAACATTTATCTGTTGCTGCGTTAATTTGTTGCGAAACCGGGCGCGCCAGCATACTGCGCCCGGTTAACTCGTGCTATCCTCCGTTCATCTTCCTCAACACTAACTAAAACTCTATGTTTGCTAAGCTCTTGCGTTCTATTGTTATTGGTTTGGTCGTTGCCGGTATACTGCTGGCCGCCCTGCCCGTATTGCGTTCCGCCAATAACATATTCGCCAGCAAATCTGAGAATACCAGCGATCAAACGCCGGCCAGCTATAACACCGGCGTGCGCCGGGCTGCCCCTGCCGTCGTCAACATCTACAACCGCAACATCAGCGGCGCGACCAACGTACTCTCCCTGGGTTCCGGCGTGATCATGAACGATCGCGGCTACATCATTACCAACCGCCACGTGATCAAAGACGCCCAGCAGATCACCGCCGTACTGCAAGATGGCCGCCGCTATGAGGCGTTACTGGTCGGCTCCGATAGCCTGACCGACCTGGCCGTACTGAAAATCGATCCGGGCAATTTGCCAGTGATCCCAATCAATACCGCACGCCCCGCTCGCATCGGTGATGTGGCGCTGGCGATCGGTAACCCGTACAACCTTGGGCAAACCGTTACCCAGGGCATTATCAGCGCCACCGGGCGTATCAGCCTGAGCACCACCGGGCGACAAACCTTCCTGCAAACCGATGCTTCAATCAACCGGGGTAACTCCGGCGGTGCGCTGGTTAACTCCCTGGGTGAGCTGATGGGCATCAACACGCTGACCTACGACAAGATCACCGATGGTGAAACGCCAGAGGGGCTGGGCTTTGCCATCCCGGTAGAGCTGGCAACCAAGATCATGGATAAGCTGATCCGCGATGGCCGGGTGATCCGCGGTTACTTTGGTATTCAGGGCAAAGAGATTATCCCGGTGCGTACCTCGACAACCGGCATCGATCGCCTGCAGGGGATCATCGTGACCGAAATCACCCCTAACGGCCCGGCCGCCAATGCGGGGTTCCATATTAATGACATCATCATTAACGTCGATAACAAACCGGCGGTGTCGGTATTGGAGACGATGGACCAGGTGGCGGAGATCCGCCCTGGGACGGAGATCCCGGTGGTGGTGCTGCGCGATGGGCAACGTATTACGCTGCATATGGCGGTGGGTGAGTTCCCGGAAGATAATAATTAGTCAGCAAAAAGCCCGGCTCGCCGGGCTTTATTCGCACAAACAGGCTAAAACTGTCGATTACTCGCCTTTCACACGTTCGATATTGGCACCTAGCGCACGTAATTTGTCTTCAATGCGCTCGTAACCACGGTCGATGTGATAAATACGATCCACCACCGTTACGCCTTCGGCAATACAACCCGCCAATACCAGGCTGGCAGAGGCACGCAGATCGGTCGCCATCACCTGTGCACCAGAAAGCTGCTCTACGCCGTGGCAAATCACTGTGTTGCTCTCGATTTCTGCGTGTGCGCCCATACGGATCAGCTCAGGCACGTGCATAAAGCGGTTTTCGAAGATCGTCTCGGTGATCACACCGGTTCCTTCCGCTACCAGGTTCAACAGGCTGAACTGCGCCTGCATATCGGTTGGGAAACCAGGGTGTGGAGCCGTACGCAGGGTTACCGCTTTCGGGCGTTTGCCATGCATGTCCAGGCTGATCCAGTCTTCACCCACTTCGATATCGGCCCCGGCTTCACGCAGTTTGGCCAACACCGCATCCAGCGTATCTGGACGAGTATTGCGGCACAGCACCTTGCCACCGGAAACGGCAGCGGCAACCAGGAAGGTACCGGTTTCGATACGGTCTGGCAGTACACGGTAAACCCCGCCACCCAGGCGCTCAACGCCTTCGATGGTGATCCTGTCCGTGCCTGCGCCGCTGATTTTGGCACCCAGCGTGTTGAGGAAGTTGGCGGTATCGACGATTTCCGGCTCACGTGCCGCGTTCTCGATGATGGTCGTGCCAGTCGCCAGGGTTGCAGCACTCATGATGGTGACGGTCGCACCTACGCTGACCTTATCCATCACGATATGTGCACCCTTCAGGCGCCCTTCCACAGAGGCCTTGACGTAGCCCTCTTCCAGTTTGATTTCAGCACCCAGTTGCTCCAGGCCAGTAATGTGCAGATCAACCGGACGTGCGCCGATGGCACAACCACCTGGCAGCGATACCTGGCCACGGCCAAAGCGCGCTACCAGTGGCCCCAATGCCCAAATGGAGGCACGCATGGTTTTCACCAGATCGTAGGGAGCACAAAACTCATTCACGCCGCTGGCATCAACATAGACCGAACCATTGCGCTCGATCTTGGTACCCAACTGGCTGAGCAGTTTGATGGTGGTGTCAATGTCCTTCAGCTTCGGGACATTTTGCAGTTCGACAGGCTCTTCCGCCAGCAAGGCGGCAAACAGGATCGGCAGGGCGGCGTTTTTCGCCCCGGAAATGGTCACTTCACCGCTAAGACGGGTCCGGCCATGCACACGAAATTTATCCATTTAACTACTCTCTGTTATCTGTTCTGAGCTGCCTGCCCGCAGGGCAAACAGCCTTAAAATCCGTTGAGTTTGCGATCCCGCTGCCACTCTTCTGGGGTATATGCCTTGATCGACAAAGCATGAATGCGGTTGTCCGCGATGTATTCCATCAGCGGCGCATAGACGGCCTGCTGTTTCTTGACGCGGCTCATGGTGGCGAACAGTTCACCCACGGCAATCACCTGAAAATGGCTGCCATCGCCGGTCACATGCGCTTCTTCCAGTGCCAGCGCCTTCATCAGCACGTCTTTAATTTCGCTATTTTCCATAGTATCCAATTCTGCATCGAAGGATCATAGTCACCCGTGGCGACTTCTTGGCGTCTATCTTAGTGGAATCCGCCGCTTTCTTAAACCAAAGAAAAAGCCCCTGAGCAACAGGGGCCTTTAACTGATTTTTCCCGGCCGAACAGCCAAAAATGTGGCTAACTAGCGGTTTCGACAGGCATTATTGCTGACAAATTGTAGAGCGTGATCAGCGTTTGCAACCGATCGGTAATGCCGGAAATTTTTATCTCAATTCCCTGCTGGCTCCGTTGCTCACGTAAATGCAGCAGCAGGGCCAGACCGGAAGAGTCCACGCGCTGCAGTTGAGCCACATCAATCACGGTTTTATCTGCCAACAGCGTCTCACGTTGCTGCCACAGCGGCAATAATGTCTCACGATCCAGCTCACCGCTCAGTACCAGCGTTTGCTGTTGTGATACCCAGCTCAGCGCTGCGGCCATCAGTTTTTCTGATCCAGGGTGATCGGCTGTTTGGCGGCCGCTTGCAGCTGCTGGGTCAAACCGTCTACACCTTTGAGGCGCAGAGTCGATGCCCACTCATTCTGCTTGGTGGTGATCATGCTGACGCCTTCGGCGATCATGTCATACGCCTGCCAGTGGCCGGTTTTGCTGTTCTTGCGCCATTGGAAGTCCAGACGCACCGGCGGGCGGCCACCTTTATCGATGATGGTCACGCGGATCGCGATGATATCAGCATTGCCCAGAGGCTGTTCCGGTTCGATCTGATAGGTCTGGCCCTGATACATGGCTAACGCCTGGCCATACGCCTGCTCCAGATAGGCCTGGAAGGCGGTGAAGTAAGCTTCACGCTGGGCTGGCGTAGCGTCTTTGTAGTAACGGCCCAGAACCAACGCACCGGCATATTTCACCTGCACGAACGGCATCAGCTCTTCATGCACGATGGTGCGCAGGTAGTTAGGATCCTGCTTGATTTTTGGCTGCTCGCTTTTCAGGCGGGTGAAGGTTTTCTGCGCAGCGTCTTGCATCAGGCTGTATGGGTTAGTCTGATCGACCGCATTAGCTAGCGGTGCAACCACCAGCAGGGCAACCATTAAAAAACGTTTCAACATGCAGGTTTCCTCGATTAGTGAGTGGTAGCGGAATGCGCAGCGGCATCCGGTGCCGAAGGTGCAGCAGCGGCATCCGGTGAGTTCGGGCTATCCTGACCTCCGCTCTTGTACAAGAACTGGCCGATCAAGTCTTCCAGCACCATGGCTGATTTAGTGTCCTGAATGGTCCCACCATCTTTAAGGATAGCCGTGCCCATCTCAGGATCTTCAAAACCGACGTTCAGCGCCAGATACTGTTCCCCCAGCAGGCCGGAGGTGCGGATCGCCAGCGAGCTGGTGTCCGGGATCTGGTTGTACTGTTGCTGGATATCCAGCGCCACTCGTGGCGTGTAGGTCTTCGGGTCGAGCGAGATAGCCGCAACACGGCCAATCATCACCCCACCAATCTTCACGGGCGAACGCGCTTTCAAACCACCGATATTATCGAAGGTGGCGTAGATACGGTAAGTCGGTTCATTACCGATCGATTTAATATTGGCCACCTGGAGGCAGAGGAAGATGATGGCGCACAGCGCAATCAGCATAAACGCCCCAACCCAGATTTCACTCTTCTTCGTTTGCATCAAATCAGTTCCCAAACATCAGTGCAGTCAGCACGAAATCCAATCCCAACACCGCCAGTGACGAATGTACCACGGTCCTTGTCGTTGCCTGACTAATCCCTTCAGAGGTCGGTACGGCATCGTAACCATTGAAGATCGCAATCCAGCTAACGGTTATGGCAAACACCACGCTCTTGATCAGGCAGTTAAGTAAATCCTGACGCCATTCAACGGCCCCTTGCATCGCTGACCAGAAGAAACCGCTGTCGATCCCTTTCCAGTCCACGCCGACAATTGCGCCGCCCCAGATGCCGATGGCCACGAAAATAATCGTCAGCAACGGCATGCTGATAAGGCCGGCCCAGAAACGTGGGGCAACAATACGCCGCAGTGGATCGATCGCCATCATTTCCAGGCTGGAGATCTGCTCGGTGGCCTTCATCAGACCGATTTCGGCCGTCAGAGCCGAACCGGCGCGGCCAGCAAACAGCAGAGCGGTCACTACCGGCCCCAGCTCACGCAGCAATGACAACGCCACCATCATACCCAGGCTCGCCTCGGCACTGTAGGTGGTGAGGACGATGTAACCTTGCAGCCCCAACACCATGCCGATAAACAAGCCGGAAACCATGATGATCAGCAGCGACTGAACGCCCACGCTGTGGAGCTGTTTGAGCAGCAGCGGCCATTGTTTACGCGGCTCCGGGCGCCCGATCAGCGCGTGGAACAGCATCAGCCCGGCGCGTCCAAAGGCTGCGCTGGTGTTGATGCCACGGCGTCCTAACGACGCTAACGCCTTTAAAAACATGAGGTTATTTACTCCCTTCCCCTAAAAGCTCTGTCTGATAATCACCGGCCGGGTAACGGAATGGTACCGGCCCATCGGCAATACCATCCAGAAACTGACGCACTCGCGCATCAGGATTGTTCTGTAATTGTGCTGCCGAGCCTTCGGCAATCACATGGTGATCCGCCACAATATAGGCGTAATCCGCGATACTCAAGACTTCTGGCACATCATGGGATACCACGATGCAGGTGATCCCGAGCGCGTTATTCAGCTCATCGATCAGCTTGACCAGCACGCCCATGGTGATCGGATCCTGGCCAACGAAGGGTTCATCGAACATGATCAATGTCGGATCCAGCGCGATGGCACGCGCCAGGGCAGCTCGCCGGGCCATCCCGCCGGAAAGCTCGTTCGGCATCAGATCTGCCGCGCCGCGTAGCCCTACGGCTTCCAGTTTCATCAGCACCGTGCTGCGCAGGATTGGCTCTGGCAGGCGGCTGTGCTCACGCAACGGGTAGGCCACGTTCTCAAATACCGTCAGATCGGTGAACAGCGCTCCCGACTGAAACAGCATGCTCATCTTTTTGCGTGACTCATACAGCTGATGGCGCGACAGCGCCGGGATGTTGTCCCCATCAAACCAGATCTCGCCACAGTCCGGGGTCAACTGGCCACCAATCAGGCGTAACAGCGTGGTTTTACCAATGCCGGACGGCCCCATGATGGCCGTCACTTTGCCACGGGGAACCGTCAGGTTGATGTCTTCGAATATCAGCCGATCGCCGCGAGAGAAGCTCATGCCGCGTACTTCGACCAGATTATCTGCCTTCTGGTGCATGTTTATTGATCCTGTACAGGCTATTTTTTTGCCAAATCATCCGTGATGGTAAAGCAATAGGGGCGATACGTCCTATTTTTACCGAAACTTACCCTCAATGCGCTACCAATGATGCCATAGGTTTTACTTTTAGGCTCCAGACGGTCAAAATTAGGAAATAACGCAAAAAAATAAATTCTGACTGATGACAAACTGAGAATGTTTCTGAGGGCGCAGCATGCGGCGCCCCTACAAAGCCAGTTCATCAGGATTAGTCGCAGTCTTATGTGGTTCGACCTTTTACCGGGAAAATTCGTTGTTATGTGCAACGAGGGGTGTGCAAGCTGGCCGATGATGGCCTTTAACCAACGAACCGGGATTATACCCAATATAGGACCCTGAATGTTTCTCGCGATAGTGCTGTTGATCGTTGGTTTATTTTTACTGGTGTATGGGGCAGATAGATTGGTTTATGGTGCGGCAGTGATTAGCCGCTCGCTGGGGGTTCCCCCGTTGATTATCGGCATGACGATAGTCGGTATAGGCACTTCGTTGCCAGAATTGATTGTGTCGGTCACCGCCGCCCTCAATGGGCAGACCAACCTGGCGGTGGGTAACGTGATTGGCTCCAACATCACCAATATTTTACTGATCCTGGGGGTGGCAGCCCTGATACATCCGCTGTCGGTTCGCTCCGAAGTGTTACGGCGTGAACTGCCACTGATGCTGGGGGTTATCCTGCTGTGCGGCTACGTGCTGATGGATAACACCCTGAGCCGGTTCGATGGTGTGCTGCTGCTGTTGGCCGCCACCGGTTTTATTCTGCTGATGCTGAAAATCGCCAGGCTGGCGCAACGTGAAGGCAACGACAGCCTGACGGTGGAGCAACTCGCCGAACTGCCGCAGGACAGCAGCAACACCGTAGCCATTCTCTGGCTGGTGCTGGCCTTCATTATTCTGCCGCTGTCATCAAGGATGATCATCGATAACGCTTCGGTGATTGCCCACTACTTTGGCCTGAGTGAACTGGTGGTTGGCCTGACGATTATCGCCATCGGCACCAGCCTGCCCGAATTGGCCACCTCGATCGCTGGAGCACTAAAAGGCGAAGATGATATGGCGGTAGGGAATATCATCGGCTCGACGATTTTTAACACGGTGATCGTGCTGGGCGTGCCTGCCCTGCTATCACCGGGCAGTATCGATCCCGCAGCCTTCCAGCGCGATTACTGGGTGATGCTGGCGGCCGGTATCCTGCTTGCCGCGCTGTGTATTGGCCGCAAACATCGTATCGGTCATCTGGCGGGAGCTCTGTTATTATGTGGCTTTATTGCGTATCTTGCAGTGCTGTTCTTTAACCCTTTCAGTACGTTCGGCTAACCGTTGAGAATGAGTATGTCATCTAACCAGTTGCAACCGGGCTTTGACTTTCAGCAGGCCGGCAAAGAAGTGCTTCAGATTGAGCGTGATGGCCTGGCCCAGCTCGATCGGTACATCAATGCAGATTTTACCCGGGCATGTGAAGCGATCGCCGGATGCTGCGGTAAAGTCGTGGTCATGGGTATGGGCAAATCCGGCCATATCGGCTGCAAAATTGCCGCCACGCTGGCCAGTACCGGAACCCCAGCGTTCTTCGTGCATCCGGCGGAGGCTAGCCACGGCGATCTGGGTATGGTGTCGACGCAGGACATCGTGCTGGCGATCTCCAACTCCGGTGAGTCGAACGAAATTCTGGCGCTGATCCCGGTGTTGAAACGCCAGCAGATCCCACTGATTTGTATGACCAACAACCCGGAAAGCTCGATGGGCAAGGCGGCAGACGTGCATCTGTGCATCAAGGTACCGCAGGAAGCTTGCCCACTGGGTCTGGCCCCTACCACCAGCACCACCGCCACCTTGGTCATGGGCGATGCGTTAGCCGTAGCGCTGCTGAAGGCCCGCGGCTTTACCCCGGAAGATTTTGCCCTGTCTCATCCTGGCGGAGCATTGGGCCGCCGCCTGCTGCTGCGCGTTAGTGATATCATGCACAGCGGTGACGAAATTCCGCACGTCAGCCCCGAAGCCTCGCTGCGCGACGCGCTACTGGAGATCACCCGTAAAAACCTGGGCATGACGGTAATCTGCGACGATCTGATGAAAATCGCCGGTATTTTTACCGATGGTGACTTACGCCGGGTGTTCGATATGGGCATCGATCTGAATAATGCCAACATCACCGACGTCATGACGCTGGGCGGTATCCGGGTGCGCCCGAACCTGCTGGCGGTCGATGCGCTCAATCTGATGCAGCAACGCCATATCACCGCCGTGCTGGTTGCCGATGGCGACCAATTGCTGGGTGTGGTACATATGCATGACATGCTGCGCGCTGGCGTCGTTTAATGAAAGGAACCAACTGCATGAGTCTGGTTGAAACCTGTTACGGGCCGGTAGCTGAAGAAGTCATGGCCCGCGCCGGGAAAATCCGTCTGTTGATTTGTGATGTCGACGGCGTGCTGTCAGACGGCCTGATCTACATGGGCAATAACGGTGAAGAGCTGAAAGCCTTCAACGTCCGTGACGGCTACGGCATCCGCTGCCTGAAAACCTCGGGTATCGAGGTGGCCATCATCACCGGGCGTTCGGCCAAGCTGCTGGAAGACCGGGCAAAAACGTTGGATATCACCCATCTGTATCAAGGACAGTCCGATAAGCTTTTGGCCTTCCGTGAACTGTTGGATAAACTGTCCCTGGTGCCAGATGAAATCGCCTACATCGGCGACGATCTGATCGACGGGCCGGTCATGGCCGAAGTCGGTCTGGCCGTCGCAGTGGCCGATGCGCATCCATTATTGTTACCTCGTGCCCATTATGTCACCCGTATCAACGGTGGCCGTGGTGCGGTGCGCGAGCTGTGCGACCTGATCCTGCTGGCGCAAAACAAGCTGGAGGACGCCAAAGGGCTGTCAATATGAGTAAAACCAAACTTTGGATCACCCTCTTGCTGACCGTGATCGCGCTGGCGCTGATTGGCTGGAACATGGCCGATTTCAGCGATGACGGCAGTTCGGTACCGGTCAACAACCAAGACCCGACCTATCAGAGCCAGCATACCGTGACCGTGGTGTACAACCCGGCCGGGCAGCTAAGCTACAAGCTGGTGGCAGAAGAGGTTAAATATTACACCGCCGATGAGTTAAGCTGGTTCACCCAGCCGGTGATGACGCTGTTTGATGAGCATGCCGTGGCCACCTGGTCAATACGCGCCGATCGCGCCAAGCTGACCAAAAACCGCATGCTGTATCTGTACGGCCACGTGGAGGTGAACAGTTTGACAACCACCTCACAGCTGGAAAAAATTAAAACCGATAATGCCCAGATTAATCTGGTCACCCAGGACGTTTCTTCCGATGATGAAGTGACCCTGTTCGGCACGAATTTCACCTCTAACGGCATGAAAATGCGTGGTAATCTGCGGAACAAAACCGCTGAGCTGATTGATAAGGTCAAGACCAACTATGAAATTCAGAACCAAAAGCCAACTCCGTAATCTGTTGATCGTCAGCCTCGTTTTGACCGCCAGCTCCCCCGCATTGGCGTTGAAATCCGATTCTGACCAACCGGTAAGTATCGACTCGCTGAAACAGTCGCTGGATATGCAGAGCAACGTCAGCACCTTTACCGACAACGTGGTGATCAAGCAGGGCACCATCGAGATCAAGGCCGACAAGGTCGTGGTCACGCGCCCGGGTGGCGATCAGAACAAAACCTATATTGAAGCGTTCGGTAATCCGGTAACCTTCTACCAGATGCAGGACAACGGCAAGCCAGTGAAAGGCCATGCGCAGAAAGTTCGTTACGACGTCGCGCCGCAGCTGATCACCCTCACCGGCAACGCCTATCTTGAACAGCTCGATAGCAACGTGAAGGGCGACCGTATTACCTATCTGGTGCCACAGCAGCAGATGCAGGCGTTCAGCGATAAAGGCAAACGCGTGACCACGGTTCTGGTGCCATCACAGTTGCAAGACAAAAACGGTCAAAAGAAGAGTAACTAATTACTTATGGCAACACTCATCGCAGAAAACCTGGCGAAAGCCTACAAAGGCCGCAAAGTCGTTGAAGACGTGAGCCTGAAAGTGAAATCTGGCGAGATCGTCGGCCTGCTGGGGCCAAACGGTGCCGGTAAGACCACCACTTTCTACATGGTGGTTGGCATCGTTCAGCGCGACGCCGGGCGCATCGTAATCGATGACGAAGATATCAGTATTCTGCCGCTGCACGCCCGCGCACGCCGCGGTATCGGCTACCTGCCGCAGGAAGCGTCGATTTTCCGCCGCCTGAGTGTTTACGACAACCTGATGGCAGTGCTGGAGATCCGCAACGATCTCACCAGTGAGCAGCGCAACGATCGGGCTATCGAGCTGCTGGAAGAGTTTCATATCTCCCACCTGCGTGACAACCTGGGCCAATCGCTTTCCGGGGGTGAACGCCGCCGCGTGGAGATTGCCCGTGCGTTGGCCGCCAACCCAAAATTTATCCTGCTGGATGAGCCTTTCGCCGGGGTTGACCCGATTTCCGTTATCGATATCAAGAAAATCATCGAGCACCTGCGTGACAGTGGCCTCGGCGTGCTGATCACCGATCATAACGTGCGCGAGACGCTGGACGTGTGTGAACGTGCCTATATCGTCAGCCAGGGCAAGCTGATTGCCCACGGCACGCCGGACGCCATCCTGGCCGATGAGCAGGTGAAACGCGTTTATCTGGGCGAAGAGTTCCGCCTGTAGGTTCCAGCGGCAGGCCAACAGGCCGCCGTTAACGGAAGTAGCAGAAGATTATGAAGCAAGGTTTGCAACTCAGGCTCAGCCAGCAACTGGCCATGACCCCCCAACTTCAGCAGGCGATCCGCCTGTTGCAGCTGTCCACGCTTGAGCTCCAGCAGGAGATCCAACTGGCACTAGAGAGCAACCCGCTGCTTGAACAGACCGAAGACCAGCACGAAGAGATCGACACCAAAGAAAGCGTCGAGACCGAAGGGCTAGACACCCGCGAAGCGCTGGAACAGAAGGACATGCCCGAAGAGCTGCCTCTGGATGCCACTTGGGATGAGATCTATACCGCCGGTACCCCTTCCGGCACCGGTACCGACTATGGCGATGACGAACTTCCGGTCTATCAGGGCGAAACCACGCAAACGCTGCAGGACTATCTGATGTGGCAAGTGGATCTGACGCCGTTCTCTGACACCGACGCCGCCATCGCCACCTCGATCGTCGACGCCGTCGATGACACCGGCTATCTCACCGTACCGCTGGAAGACATTCTGGAGAGTATGGGTGACGATAATGTGACGATGGACGAGGTCGAAGCGGTATTGAAGCGCGTACAGCGTTTTGATCCGGTCGGCGTCGCGGCGCGCGATCTGCGTGACTGCCTGTTGATCCAGCTTTCCCAGTATGCCAAAGACACGCCCTATCTGGCGGAAGCCCGCCTGATCGTCAGCGAGCATCTGGATTTGCTGGCCAACCACGACTTTCGCAGCCTGATGCGAACAACTCGCTTAAAAGAAGATACACTGAAAGAAGCGATGGTGTTGATCCACTCGCTCGATCCGCGCCCTGGGCAGTCGATCAATACCGGGGAATCCGAGTATGTGATCCCGGACGTGCTGGTGCGCAAGGTGCAGGATAAGTGGGTGGTGGAGCTTAATGCAGACAGCATCCCACGGCTGAAAATCAACCAGCAATATGCGGCACTGGGCAATACGGTGCGCAACGATGCCGACGGCCAGTATATCCGCAGCAACTTGCAGGAAGCGAAGTGGCTGATCAAGAGCCTGGAAAGCCGGAACGACACGCTGCTCAAGGTGACCCGCTGTATTGTCGAACAGCAGGAGGCGTTCTTTGAACAGGGTGCAGAATTTATGAAGCCCATGGTGCTGGCGGATATCGCCCAGGCCGTGGAAATGCATGAATCGACAATCTCACGCGTGACGACGCAGAAGTTCCTGCACAGCCCGCGTGGTATTTTCGAATTGAAGTATTTCTTCTCAAGCCATGTGAATACCGACAGCGGTGGCGAAGCCTCCTCTACGGCGATCCGGGCGTTAGTGAAGAAATTGATCGCGGCGGAAAACCCTGCCAAACCGCTTAGCGACAGCAAGCTGACCACGATGCTTTCCGATCAGGGGATCATGGTGGCGCGGCGCACCGTTGCCAAGTACCGAGAGTCTTTGTCCATCCCGCCGTCCAACCAGCGTAAACAGTTGGTTTGACCTCTATAGAGAAGGAAGACATTATGCAGCTCAACATTACCGGACACCACGTCGAAATCACCGAACCAATGCGTGAGTTCGTCAACACCAAGTTTGCCAAACTCGAGCAGTATTTTGACCGCATTAACCAGGTATATGTCGTACTCAGTGTGGAAAAAGTGCAGCAGATTGCGGAAGCAACGGTGCATGTGAATGGCGGCGAGTTGCACGCCACCTCGGAAAAAGAAGATATGTATGCCGCAATTGACTGCCTGATCGACAAACTGGCGCGTCAATTGAACAAACATAAAGACAAACTAAAGCAACACTGACATTCTGGACCGTTATGCAATGCGTAATGGCCCGCATCGTAGTCGTATTGGCTACACGGCAACCCTCGGCGCAGCACCTGTATGGGTATGCGCCGATAAGCCATCAGGGTTAAACAGGCGAAAAACCGTTTCATGAAGGTTATCAGCGCAAGCCTACTTTCCAATGGTAAAGCAGGCTTGCAATAAAGCGACAGGACGCGGTTTTAAGTGAAGATGAGATGAACAACGAAATAATGCAATTAAGCTCGGTGTTAAACATCGAGTGCACCAGAAGCTCGGTACACTGCACCAGCAAGAAACGGGCTTTGGAAATTATCAGCGAGCTGGCGGCCAAGCAGCTTAACCTGCCTTCACAGGTGGTGTTTGACGCAGTACTCACCCGGGAACGTATGGGCAGTACCGGTATCGGCAACGGTATCGCGATCCCACACGGCAAACTGGAAGAGGACACTTTGCGGGCCGTTGGCGTGTTTATCCGCCTTGAGCAACCTATCGCCTTTGATGCCATTGATAATCAACCGGTCGATCTGCTGTTCGCCTTGCTGGTACCGGCCGATCAATGTAAAACTCACTTGCATACGCTGTCGCTGGTCGCCAAACGGCTGGCCGACAAAACCGTATGCCGCCGCCTGCGCGCAGCGCTGAGCGACGAAGAGCTGTATCAGATCATCACCGAGTAACCAGCGGCTGGCGTGACTTTCCGCCATGAAAACGCTACTGTTTTACTCACGATATATCCGGGCCGTGGCCCGGATACTAGATCCTAACGGTGGCGATGAGCGCCATTGAGATGCCAGGGGAGTTACCACATGGTGCTGATGATTGTCAGCGGCCGTTCCGGTTCGGGGAAATCCGTCGCCTTGCGGGCGCTGGAAGACATGGGTTTTTACTGCGTTGATAACCTGCCCGTGGTGTTGTTGCCACAGCTGGCCCAGACGCTGGCCGAACGTAATAGCTCCGCTGCGGTAAGCATCGACGTCCGTAACATGCCGGAATCGCCGGAAGTGTTTGAATATGCAATGACCCAGCTGCCGGAGAGCTTCACGCCGCAGCTGCTGTTCCTTGATGCCGATCGCAACACTCTGATCCGCCGCTACAGCGACACCCGTCGCCTGCATCCTCTGTCTGCCAAGAACCTGTCGCTGGAAAGCGCGATCGATGAAGAAAGCGATCTGCTGGAACCGCTGCGTTCCCGTGCCGATCTGATCATCGATACCTCGGAAATGTCGGTACACGAGCTGGCAGAAATGCTGCGTACCCGTCTGCTGGGCAAGCGCGAACGCGAACTGACGATGGTGTTCGAATCCTTCGGTTTCAAGCACGGCATTCCTATTGATGCCGATTACGTGTTCGACGTCCGTTTCCTGCCCAACCCGCACTGGGATCCTAAACTGCGCCCGATGACCGGCCTGGACAAGCCCGTAGCCTCGTTCCTCGATCGCCACACCGAAGTGCACAACTTCATCTACCAGACCCGTAGCTATCTGGAACAGTGGCTGCCGATGCTGGAGACCAACAACCGCAGCTATCTGACGGTCGCCATTGGCTGTACCGGCGGTAAGCACCGTTCGGTGTACGTGGCTGAACAGTTGGCGGATTATTTCCGTTCACGCGGCAAGAACGTGCAATCCCGTCACCGCACACTGGAAAAGCGTAAACAACAATGACGGTCAAGCAGACGGTTGAGATCAAGAACAAGCTGGGCATGCATGCACGCCCGGCGATGAAGCTGTTTGAGCTGGTGCAGAGTTTTGACGCCGAAGTGCTGCTGCGTAATGACAGCGGCACCGAAGCGGAAGCCAGCAGTGTGATTGCGCTGCTGATGCTGGATTCCGCCCAGGGCCGCCAGATCGAAATTGAAGCCAGCGGGCCGCAGGAAGTACAGGCGCTGGCAGCGGTTATTGAGCTATTCAACTCAGGCTTCGACGAAGACTGATCCCCCGACAAATAACCTCACTCTTGTAAGGGCGCTGCAAGCTGCGCCCGTCTAGCTGTCAATATCTCATCATCACCGATTTCAACTCGGTATAATGTTCGATAAACGCACTGCCGAACTCTCTACCCATCCCCGACGATTTCACCCCACCGAACGGCAACGCCGGATCGAGGAAGGTGTGCATGTTGATCCACAAGGTGCCCACTTCAATCCGCGGGATCATGCGCATCGCCTTGCTGAGATCGTTAGTCCACAGGCTGGCGGCCAGACCATAAGGCGAATCATTGATCATGGCGATCATCTGCTCTTCATCCTCATAGGCCAGGAAAGTGCCCACCGGGCCAAAGGTCTCCTCACGCATTAACGCATCATGCGGCCCATTAGCGCGGATCGCCGTCGGCGCAACAAAGAAGCCAGGACCTGCCAACGCCTGACCGCCGCAGACGATGTGGCTGCCATCAGCCCGTGCCTTGTCAAACAGCGCCAGTACCTTGCGGTAATGTGCCTCGTTGGCTAACGGCCCCACTTCCGTGCTCTCATCCAGCGGTGAGCCCACCGTCATGGCTGCCAAGCGCTGCGTCAGCTTTGCCAATACCTCGTCGATATGGCTGGCAGGCAGGTAGAAACGTTCCGCTGCGGCACAGATCTGGCCCTGATTCAGGTAACCCGCCTCGATAATCCCGTCGACCATCTTGTCGACCGAGACGTCCGCCAGAAACGCGGCGGCATTCTTACCCCCCAATTCCAGCGTGGTACGCACAATCCCTTGCTCCATCGCCGCTTTTCCCACCGCGATCCCGGTAGGCACCGAGCCGGTGAAGGTCACTTTGGCACAGCGTGGATGGGCGATAAGCATAGGGCCAAGACGTGCGCCTGAACCGTTGATCACGTTGAGTGCACCTGCCGGGATACCCGCTTGCGTTGCCAGCTCGGCCACCCGCAGCATGGTTAGCGGCGTGTATTCACTCGGCTTGAGCACCACCGTACAGCCGCAGGTGAGCGCCGCAGCCAGCTTCCAGATGGCGATCATGATCGAGAAGTTCCACGGAATGATGCCGACCACCACACCCAATGGCTCACGCCGGGTAAATGCGCTGTATTGCTCACCCTGGAAGGAAGGCAATGAAACGTTCAGCGTTTCCCCGCTGATTTTGCTCGACCAGCCAGCAAAATAACGCAGGAACTGCGAGGCCATATCGATTTCCAGCCCGCGAGACAGCTGAATGGTTTTGCCGGAACACAGGCTTTCCAGCTGCGCCAGTTCCTCACGATGGGTTTGCAGCAGATCGGCCAGACGCGTCAGGCAGTTACCACGCTCTAATGGCGAAACCTGTGCCCAGCTACCGTGGAAAGCGTCAAAGGCCGCCTGCATCGCCGCATCGACTTCAGCCTGGCCGCCTTCATTCACCTGTGCGATAGCCAGCCCGGTGGCCGGGTTAACCACCGCAAACCTTTCTACGCCTGCCCCGGCTACGGGTTGCCCATGAATGTAATGGCCCTGCTGGCGGTCCAGAAAAGCCGTGACCTGTGGCAATAGTGTAATATCCGTCATCGCATCGCCCTCCTTGCGGGTTAGCCTTCGACAATCGCCAGATAATGCTTCACAAAACGATCGGAGGTGATTTCCCAGCGTACCGGGGTACCCTTCTCAACAAACCAGGAATCCCCGGCCTGATACTTTACCGACTCGCCGGTGTTCTCATTGGTCAGCGTTGCCGTGCCTTCCCACACCGTGGCATGTTCCGCAAACGGGTATTCCATCACGAAGCTGCCACGGGTGCAGCTAAAGACACCACAGTTCAGGTTGTCCGTTGGGGCGCCAAAAATCATCGCCACGCCGACGTTAGGTTCACCGGCGACCACCGTGGCCCCCAGGTTGCTGACGCTGCCAATCTGTTGCAGTTCTGGGAGCGCTTGCTTAAGCAGTAATGGTTTCATGGTTTTTTCCTTTTAGATCAGTAATAAGGGGGTCAGAACTAACGACGCCCCTTCCAATAGCCGGAAGTCTGGTGCCAAACCTTGCCCGCGGTGGTCATCACACGGCGCAGCTTGTCTTTGCCAAAAATATCCACGTGCGGGATCGAACTCATCAGGTCATAACGATCGGATCCCTCACTCATTCCTTCCGCCAACACCTTGCAAACGATATGGCTCGGCGTCACCCCAAAGCCGGAATAGCCTTGCACGTAAAACACGTTATCGTGCTGCGGCAGGGTGCCGATCTGCGGGAACAGGTTGGCGCTGCAACACAGCGGCCCGCCCCAGGCCAGGTCGATCTTCACATCCTTCAGATACGGGAAAACCTTCAGCATCAGGTTGCGGTTCCAGGCCTTCAGGTCTGAAGGAATATATTCGACCAGCCGGGTAGCGCTGCCGAACAGCAGGCGGTTCTCGTTGGTGACGCGGTAATAGTCGATCACCGGCCGGATATCGCTGTAAGCCCCACGGATTGGGCTGATCTGGTTGATCAGCTCGTCAGACAGCGGTTCTGTCGCTAACTGGAAGGCGTAGGTATTGATGGTCTTTTTGTAGATAAAGGGATCCATGCCGTTGAGGAAGCCGTTGCATGCCCACAGCATCTTGTTGGCGCGTACCGATCCCATGGCGGTACGCACGGTAATGCGCGGGCCGTATTCCACATTCAGCACGTTGCTGTTTTCGAAGATTTTCACCCCATAACCACTTAGCGCCTGCGCCTCCCCCAACAGCAGGTTGAGCGAATGAACGTGCCCCCCTCCCATATGTTTCAACGCACAGGTATAAGCATCAGATCCCACCACCTGCTTCACTTCGGAACCGGTATAGAGCTCGATCTCTTCATCCGGTGAAACCGCTTTGAACTCTTTGAGCCAGGAGCGCAGGGTCTTTTCCTGCCTGGCGTTGCTGCCGAGGTAGCCATAACCAAAGCAGAAATCGGCGTCGATGGCGTACTTTTTAATCCGCTCGCGGATAATCCCGGCACCAAGGTTACTGATCTTGAAGATGGTTTCTAACCCTGCCGGACCAACGTGACGTTTGATCTTCTCCAGATCGTGGCCGATCCCGGCCATCACCTGACCACCGTTGCGGCCCGTCCCGCCGTAGCCCAGGTGGCGGCCCTCCAGAATAGCGATATTGGTGATGCCTTTTTCCGCTAGTTCCAGCGCCGTGTTAATGCCGGAAAAGCCACCGCCGATGATCACCACGTCAACATCCAGATCCTCTTCCAGCGTGGGGAAGCGCAGATCGTATTTCTTGGTCGCCGCGTAGTAGGTTAACGATTCGATTTGATTATTCATTGCTGCACTCCCTTTACCCATTGCCTTAGCCTGGATTATCAGCAGAGCGTGGGCGGGCGGCTATGTCCCTTTAGGGATATTCGCAACACTTTTTTAACATTATGCCGTACGGCGCAGGGGGGGACTCAAGAACAGGCTGAACAACTCGGCCTGAGAGCCAATATTCAGCTTGCCGTAAATATTCTTGCGATGATTTTTTACCGTGCCCAGGCTGATAAACAGCCGTTCGGCGATCTGCTGCGATCCGTTGCCGCTCAGGATCAGATCGACGATCTCACGTTCACGCGGGCTTAAGGCATAGCGCGCCTGGGCTGCGCTATCTACCAGTGGGGTGGAGGGAGTGGGCACATTAGCCGCAACCACCACTTCCCCATGCAACCGCGCCACGCTTTTTACCAGCGTCAACGCGCCACGCAGGTCAGCCAGTTGGGGATAACGCACGCCGACCGTTTGCCGCGCCGAGCCAAAAAATATGCCTAACCCGCGTTCCGGCGTCAGTTGCAGCAATACGCCAGCCTCGTCGTGCCAGCCGGTTTTACGGTAAAAGTTACGGTAGTAATCCGTCTGGTAAAAACCACAGGGAGCCAGTTGCCGCAGCGTAAACACATCGCCATGGCCGCCGCCGTTCAGCGCCTGGTAAAAGGGATCTTCAAGGTAAGCACCCTGCTGGTAAATCTGGTTTACCGCATCGCTGTTTTCTTTCTCGGTTTTCATCAGACAGCGCGGTGCCTGACCATATTCGAAGGCATAGACGATGGCATTATCAAAGGCGAAGAAGCCCTCCAGATAACCCAGCAGGCTGGCATAGAATTGGCGGGTCGCTACTGCATCGATCACCGCCGATAATCTTTCGACCTGAATATTCATTTCGCCCCCCGCAATCATTAATAAATTAACAATCAACCTTTCCCAACGTATCAGTGACCGACATTGGGCCAATAAGCTATAAAAAGCATTCAATTGGCCAGAATGCAAGGGCATTACTGTTTACATGTTAATCAAATCACAAGTTAGGCCCCTGCAACGATTAACCACACAATTCGAGTTGATTAATATCTTAACAATTTCGCGTTAAGCGACGGAAAAGCGTTGGTTCGCCTAGCCAGGCTGAATTATGCTGTGGTTTCGATGCCCAAATGCGCCAAGGAGAGAGCATGACCACTAGTCTGATGATCGCCAACCGGCAGGCCTGGTTTGGCAAGGGCAGCATCCAACAACTGATCCCACTGCTCCAGGCCGAGTCGCAAACTACGCTGCTGTTCACCTGCAGATCGTTTCTTAACGGTCCCCTCTATGCTGAATTGGCCCCGGCGCTGACGCCGTTGCTGGTGGGCAGAGAAATTGTCGCTCATGAGGCCTCCCCGCAAGAAATCGACCAATGGGTGGCCCGCTGGCGAGGCCAAGTGCAAAGAGTGGTCGCCATCGGTGGAGGTAGCGTGCTGGATGCCGCCAAGGCGTTCGCTGCCCTGATTGAACACCCACTGCCAACCTTGCGTTACATGGAAAAAGTGGGTGACAGCAAAATCAGTGGCTCAACGCTGCCGTTGATCGCCATCCCCACCACCGCAGGCACTGGCAGCGAGGTAACGCAAAACGCAGTGATCACCGATACTCAGGTCTCCAAGGTGAAAGCCTCATTGCGGCATAATAACTTTGTGCCGCAGGTGGCGATCCTCGATCCTGACCTGCTGAAGGGAGCGCCAGACCATGTCCTGGCCTATTGCGCTATCGATGCCTTCACCCATCTGTTTGAAGCCTACCTTTCCAAGACCGCCAGCAGCCTGTCGCGTGAGATGTCGTTGAGCGGCATCCATCACTTCCTTTGCGCCTGGCCGGTGCTGAAACAGAGCGATGAGGCCCGCGAAGCGATTATGCAAGCTTCCTACCTGGGTGGCCTGACGTTGAGTATGGCGGGCCTGGGTGTGATCCACGGCATCGCGGGCGAGATAGGGGCATTGCGTGATTACCACCACGGCCAGGTCTGCGGCCGCCTGCTGCTGCCGTTCCTTGAATTGCTGGGGAAAAGCGAACAACCGCAACAACGTGCATTAATGACCGAACTGGCCCTGCGGCTATTCCCTGAAGAACAGGACAGCCCAGCGCGGTTTTTGATCGACTTTATCACCCGCCACGCCATTGCCCCGTTCTGGCAGGACGAGCTATCCCTTAGCAAGGCGGAACTGGCCATCGTACTGGAGAAGTCCAACAGCAAGAATTCCTGGCTCAGCTACACTACCGAGCAACGGAGAGTAATGATCGATGGGGCGTTCTTGATTGAATGATAATATAATCAGAACTATAGGATCGCAGGAGCACAACAATGAGTTTGGTTGACTGGATTTTAGGCGGTATCGCCCTGGGGCTGATCGTCGGCGCGCTGATGAAGATATTCGGCAAGAAGAAAGACGATTAATGCGGTGCTCCCCCTCTGCCTTCAGAGGGGGAAGCCGTTAAATGCGGCTCAGGCAGTCCAACGCTACCGCTTTGAAGCTGTCGAAATTGTCACTGCCCAGCAGGCGGGTCATCGAACGTTCGCGCACAAAGGTGACGAACAGATCGTAGATCGCCATCGCTTCCTCATAATCACTTTTGCTGATTGCCAGCAAGAAAATGACGTGTGCCACCTCACCTTCTCCCCATGGAATACCCTGCGGTGCCAGCAGCGTGACCACCACGGTCTTTTTCGCCAACAGCCCCAGAGAGTGCGGCAGAGCAATCCCCTCCCCCAGCAGGGTAGAAACGATGGCCTCCCGCTCAACGACCGAAGGGTAGAAATCACTGCCCACATAGCCTTCCTGCTCTAACTGAGCGCAAACTTTGCTAAACAGCTGCTCCTGCGTTAACGGCTCGTTGACGATCATAAAGTGGCTGGCATCAAAGAATTTTTCCAACATATACGGCTTGGTACGATCGACCAGCACCAGCTTGCCCAACTGCTCTAGCTGATACTCCGTTGGGAACGGCGACATCACCACAATCGGCTTGTTCTTCTCGCTGATGCGCGCATTGGAAATGATAAAATCTTCGTCGATACTGGCGAGAATTTCGTAATCACGCAGCGAAACGATGCGCGTCACTACCAGTTGCGGGTACTTGCGTGCGATCTGCGCCTGGATCATCCGCACCGTGGAGTTACCGGTATCGCACACCAGCATCACCTGTGGATGGCGCTCATAGCCAATGTTGTAGTGGCGCTCCAGGCCGACGCCAATATGCAGCACCAAGTAGCCGATTTCGTTCTCGCTCAGGGTATAAGGCGTGTGTTTACCCCAGCTCGATACCGCCGCCAGCGTCACATCATAGGCCATCGGATAATGCTGCTTGATATTGGCCAACAGCGGGTTCGGGATATTGATCTGGTATTTCACCCGGGTGATCATGGTTTTGATATGGGTGAGCAGATCGGCCCGCAGCTGCTTGTCGTTCTGCAGGTTGTAGTTATAGTGCGAGTTGATGTAGGACAGGATGTAATCCACCAGCGCCTCTTCGTCATCGGCGTTGATTTTGGTCGGCTGTACTTCCTGCACTCTTCTGGCGGCGATGTTGACCCGCAAATAGGCCTCTTCCGCCGCCGCAATCTCTTTGCCCGTGGCCTTGCTCAATTCACCCGCCAGCCAGGTTGACGCTTTGCGCACCGCATCATCGCCGTCTTCCACGTCAAAATCCTGTAGCGGATAGCCGTCCGTGATGCGCCGCAGCGCCACGGCACAGTAGAAGATCAGGTATTGCTCGCCCTCATCGGTCAGACGAATGGCATATTGCGACAGCAATGGGTGCAGCAGTCCGGCAAAGGTCAGTACCTGCGGCTGATGGAGGATGTCATTGTTCAGCAATGGGTTTTCCGCATCCGCCAGATGCAGTTGAAACAACAGATCGGTCAGGCAGGAGCGGATCGCCATTTCCGCACCAAACAGCTTCATACCGTAGCGCGGCTTGGTCTCGATGGTTAACTGGTAATGCGCCAGACGCTCCCTCACCTCAGCCATGTCGTTTTGCAGCGTACCCCGGCTGACAAACCATTCATCGGCCAGATCTTCCAGCTTCATCGAGAAGGCTGAGGTCAAAAAGCGAATCAACAGATAATGCACCCGCTCCTGCGCGCTGCGCGGCGTGGCGTGCTGTTTACGTTCCCGATGCTGGAGTGCGCTAAACCGGGCCTCATCATCAACCTGCAGGCGATATCCTGCCCCACGGCTGTGGACAAACTGCGCACCATAACTCTCCAGAATATCGTTCAGCGCGGTGATATCGGCGCGTACCGTGCGGGTAGACACGGCAAAACGCTTTGCCAGCTCGTCCTGCGGCAACGTTTCGGATTGCAAGGCATCAAACAGCGATGCCAAACGTGGGTAGGGAAATCTCACCATTCTCTTTCCGTTATGAACGTGCCCGCCTGAGGGGTCAGGCGGGCAACTGGTTACTTCGCAGCTGGCAAGAACACTATTTGTGAAGGGCTGCCCACCGGGGTGTAGCCTTCAACAAAACTGAGCTTACCGCTGAGCTGGTCTACGCTAAAGCGGGTTACGTTATCGCTACGCTGATTCATGGCATACAGATAACGGCCACTCGGATCCAGGGTGATGGTGCGCGGATAATCACCTCGCGTCCAGGTCTCTGCCACCGGTTTCAGCTCGCCCTCACCGCTTACGCTGAACTGCGCAATGCTGTTGTGCAGGCGATTGGCGACATACAGATTTTTACCATCCGCAGCCAAGGCAATGCCAGCGGCAAAGCTGGTACCCTTATAATCGGCAGGCAGCGTTGAAACTGCATGTAACTGTTTCAGCGTCCCCTTTTGACTATCAAAGCGGTAGCTGGTTAGTGTAGATGCTTCCTCATTGATTAGTAGGACAATTTTACCATTTGGATGAAATATGAAGTGGCGCGGGCCGGCTCCGGCGGAAGAGGCGGCGATCCACGGCGGATCGTTCGGCGTCAGCTTGCCGCTGGCGGCATCGAAACGCCACTGGTAGATACGATCCAGCCCCAGATCGGTAGAGAACACAAACTTGCCGCTCGGATCGCTAGCGATCATATGCGCATGCGGACCATTGTGATCGCTGATGGCAAAGCTGCCTTCCACCGCGGCAGCGGGTTTAGCCGCGCCCGCAGGGCCTGCATCCTGCTGTACAGAACTGGCGGCTCCCAACTTGCCTTCACTGTCGACAGGGAACGCCGCAACGCTACCGCTGACATAGTTGGCCACCAGCAGATGACGACCATCCGGCGTCAGAGAAAGGTAAACCGGCCCCGCACCTTGTGAGTCCACCTGATTAAGCGGCGTCAGGCTGCCGTCCTGTGGGTTGATGCGATAGGCGACAATGCCCCCGTGCTGGGTGCCATTAAAATCGGCCACCTCGCTGGCAACGTATAGCGTCTGTCCTTTGGCATCGGTGACCAACTGGGCCGGATTAGGCAGGCTGCTGACCAGCGTCTTGGCACTCAGTGCCCCGGTTTTCGCATCCACCTGCATGCGATAAACCCCCTCACCGTTCGGGTTATAGGTACCAATATAGGCAAAATGAGACGACGTGGGTTTCATTGCATCCTCAGCATGTAACGCCGGGCTGGCGATAGCCAACAACGCCAGGGACAGCGCGCTCCACAGCGGAGCGATTCGTAATTTCGAAGCCTGCCAGTTTCGCATAGTTATCCTTTTGACCGATAGATAGGGACAAAAAGATGCCCCTCACCCTAACCCTCTCCCGAAGGGAGAGGGGACCGAACGTGCCACAACTTAACTCCAGTATCCAACCGCAACATCAAATCGAACATGCCACTAAATCGAACATGCCACTGTTTTCACCACACCTAACCACAACTCCGTACCAGCCCCTCTCTCTGTGGGAGAGGGGACCGAACGTGCCACAACTTAACTCCAGTATCCAACCGCAACATCAAATCGAACATGCCACTGCTTTACACCACACCTAACCACAACTCCGTACCAGCCCCTCTCCCGAAGGGAGAGGGGACCGAACGTGCCACAACTTAACTCCAGTATCCAACCGCCGCATCAAATCGAACATGCCACTGCTTTACACCACACCTAACCACAACTCCGTGCCAGCTCCCTCTCCCTGTGGGAGAGGGTTGGGGTGAGGGGCCGCGGGTTTACCCCACCAGCCGCTTGGTGATTTCCAGCAGAGTTTTGACATCTTGCGGGCGAGTATCGCCACTGGTGGAATCAATAATGGAGCTGTAGATATGCGGGATCACCTGCTTCACACCGGCTTTCAACGCAATCTCCAGGATCGGCTCGAAGTTTTCCAGATCGATGCCCCCGGTCGGCTCCAGCATAAAGTCATGCTCGGCACAGGCTTTCGCCACGTATTCATATTCGTCCTGATGCTTCAGGCCGCCCATCGGGAAATACTTAATCGAACTGCCGCCCATATCCTTCAACAACGCAATGGCAGTCTCTACCGGCACGATGCCATCCGCTGCATGAGCGCTCAGCGGTCCGGTGGAAATCTTTACCCAGCCCACACGGCCGGTCGGGGAGACCAGGCCATTCACCACGGTTTGGTTTTGCTTCAGCAATGCACGGCTGGCACCGACGCCGGTAAACACCTGGTTCACATGCTGCGGTTGGACTTGCTCGGAGATCAGGCTGACCATATTCGACTGCTTGGGATCGCCAGCCCCCAGGCCTACGGAAAGCGCGTTCTCGATCAGGCGTGCATAACGCGACATATCCGCCACGGCACTCTCAACGTCTGGATAGTTTTTGGAAAGAACGCCCACCAGCACGTGCCCCTGCGCCGCATTATAGATGTCCTGCGCGTTGGCTTTTGAGCCAGCCAGCACGTTGAGGCAAACGCGGTCTTTATAGTAATTAGGCTTCAGCTTCATGCTTGGTTCTCCATAAACAGATTTTTAATACAGGTAAAGACAGTCATCAGCTGCTGCTCGTTCACGCTGCGGACATCCACCTCAATCTTGCCTTCGTTGGCCTTGTAGCCACGGAAATAGATGGCGATATCACCGGTTTTCAGCCGCTGGACGATTTCCACAGTCGACATCCCCAACACCGCTTCATCAAAGGTGATTTCAACGCGGGCAATATCGCGCCCTGCGCTGTCCCAGACGGTTTTGGCGCTGATGCCATTCAGGGTATTCAGTTGGCTGATAAACGGCGTCATGCGCTCTACCATTTGCGCACCGGTGGTTTTCTCCGACGTCAGGTAGCTTTCGATAGCCTGCGTCAGGCCGAGGATGCCCTCTTTGCCCACTTTCATCGCCCGGCCAATACCGCCTGACTGCTGCTTCACCCACTCTACGTATTGCTTCTTGCCGATCACCAGCCCGCTGGTTGGCCCCTCAATAGCCTTGGCACCGCTGTAGATCACCAGATCGGCCCCCATCTGGTAGTAACACATCAAATCTTCTTCGGCAGCGGCATCGACGATCAGCGGCAGGTTATGCTTACGTGCCACCACGGCCGCCTGTTCGACGGAGAGAATGCTTTTCTGCACGCAGTGGTGAGACTTGACGTACAGAATGGCCGCGGTCTGCGGGGTGATGCAGGCTTCAATCTGTTCAGGGGAACATTCGTTGGCATAACCTGCTTCCACCACCTTGCCGCCGCCGAGGGCGACCATGGTATCCACCGGCGCACCAAAGTTGACGTTATGGCCACGCGGCAACACGATCTCGCGCGGCTCGTTCACCGTAGCGGAATGCAGGTTGACCAACAGGTTGGCGTTATCTTTGACGATCACCGCCGCCACCGACTGGGCAATACCGGCAGAAGCGCAGGAAACAATCACCGCGTCTTCCACATTCAGCAGGCCAGCAATATAGGCGCCGGTCTTGTTGACCAGATCCTTGATTTCAAAGTAATGATTCAGGCCGTAATCCACAGCATCAATCACCTCCTGGCGTGGCGTAGAAACGCCAAGAATGGTCATGCGGCCGGAAGTATTGATCACCTGCTTTAAGTTATATTTTTCATAGACTGAAGACATGAGCGGCTTTTCCTTGTTCGGTTAATAGGACTTCCCCGGCCACCACAGCAGCCAGCGGCACCAACAGTTGTTCGCCATTCACGGACTCCCCTTCGGAGTCGGCAAACACCTGCGGCCCCTGGCGGAGATCAAAAATGGTCAGGTCGGCATCAAAGCCGGGTTTCAGCTGCCCCTTGGTGGTCAGGCGCAACGCCGCAGCGGCATTTTCCGTCACGCAGCCAATGACCTGCGCCAGAGAAAGCCCAACGGTAAAGAATTTGGACATTACCGTCGCCAGGCTGTGCACGGGGCCAGCCAGACGGTTACGGCAGTAGATATCGGAACTGATGGTGTGCGGGAAGACCCCCAGCGCAATGGCCTGGCGGGCAACCTCAAAGCTGAAGCTGGCCGAGCCGTGGCCTACATCAAGTAACACGCCACGTTTTAACGCGCGTTGGATCGACTCGCGCAGCGTGCCTGCCGGGGTCAGAATGCGGTTCGGTTTACCGTTGTAGCAATGAGTGATGATGTCACCCTGGGTCAGCAGATCGGCGATCTCGTCCAAATCCGGCGGGTTGTTGCCAATATGCACCATCAGCGGCAGTTGCTGATTTTCCTGCTGGATCTCTTTGGCCAACACCAACGGTTTGGTGCCGTTCTGGCCCACGACGCTGCTGCTCATACGCGCCTTGATACCAATGATAAATCCCGGCTTGCCGTCGATGGCCTGCTTGACCTGCTGCTTATTGATATCCGCCATATCAGCCAGTTCATTCTGCCTTAGCAGACCGATACGCGAGATATTGAGGAAGGCAAAGACGTTGGTTTTGGTGCTGCGCGTCAGGGCATAGAATTCATCGATATCGTCGGTACCGGTGCTACCAGCATCCACCACCGAGGTGACGCCGCTGCTCACGCCCACCAGGTCCGGGTCGTCATGATAAATCGGTGAAGAGGGATAACAGTGTACGTGAGAGTCGATCCAGCCAGCGCTCAGGCGGTAGTTTCCTGCCAGATCCAGTTGTTTGTGGGCGCTGGCATCGGCCGCCAACTGCCCGACGACGGCAATCTTACCTGCCTCAATAGCCACATCGGCCAGGGTGTCGTCCACCAGCCTGGCGCGCCGGATGATTAGGTCATACATGCTTCGCTACTCCTTGCCAAACCCTGGGCGGTGACCCAGGGTTTGGGACTTGATTAAGAAATGGCTACCGGGAAGAATGCCCCCAAGATCATGGCCCCCAGGATCGCGCCGCCGGTGATCGGCTTGCCCCAGATATAGAACAGCAGCGCACCCAGCAGGGAACCCAGGCCGATCGGGATCGAAGCGGCCATGGCAGACAGGATGATCAACGGCCCAAGGAAACGCCCGGAAGAGTTACCCGCCCCCATCATCACGTCCGCCCCGTAGGTGGAGTTGCTCTGATTGATGGTAAATTTACGCGCCAGGATAATCAGGTAACCAATCGCCAGGCCAATGACCAGGCCAGTCACCAGCGAGGCGGCAAAGTTGGCTACCGGGAAAACAATCCCCGCGCCCAGCAACAGCGCAGGAACACCAAGGCCAACCCCGGTCTGGATCGCCCCGCCAATATCCAGGATCCCTACCAGAGAACCTTCGATAATACGGGCAAACAGGAAGCTGGCACCGAACGCCGCCACCGCACCGTAAACCCCGGTGTCCATCCCGGCACGCAGCATGGAAACGAAAGCCACTTCGTTAAACGCACCTATGCCATACAGGTAATACATGTGTGTCCCGGCGAACACGCCGGACGAGAGCAGGCCAACAAAAATCGGGAACGACCAGTCGGCATACCAGAAGCCTTTGTCTGCTTGTGCTTCCATCATTCAGCTCCTTATTTTCCGCTCAGGGTGTTATGAATGGCATCCAGCCAGCCAGGCACGCCCAGGCTGAAGGATTCGAGAACTTTCATATCAAAGCCGCGGAAGAAGCCGCTCAGCACGAACAGCAGCACAATCGCCACCATCATGATTTTGGTGACTTTGTTCCAGCCGCTTTCTTCAACGCCCTTGCCAATCAGGATACCCAGCACCAGACCCGGTACGGCGTTACCCATAATCAGCTGTGCCAGACCACCGAAGATGGTGCCCCAGAAGCCAGAACGTTTGCCCGCTTCAATCGCCGCCAGCCAGAAGATCACCGGCATGACGGTGTTCACCAGCAGGTTGGCCGCTGGAACCAAGACTTTGATGGCCGTAACCTGCAAGGCCGCAGGCACTGCCGAAGCGGTGGTGTTAAGGAAGGCCACGACCAAAATGCCGATGATCCCGCACGCGATGGCCATCTTTTTTGGATCGTGCATGGTTTCCGCAACGTTGCGGTTTTTGATCATCAGGGCTGCTGCGCCCCAGTTAGGAATGATGCGATGGTCAACGTCCTGCGTGAAGGCCCCCGCCGCCACAGAAGACGCCCAGGCGTTGAAGAAGAAGCCCAGACCAAATGAGAAATGAGAAGCCGGATCGCCTTCGCAGGAGTTCAGCTCACCCAAGGTACGGAACGCTCCCATACCCTGCGTCGTCGGTGCGTGGAACATACGTGCGGCACCGGCCCCTACACCGACGCCAACCAGCCCGCCGATAATAATCGACTTAAATAAGATGATTAAAAACATCAGAATATCCTTCTTATGTCATGCCCAGTGGATCCCAAGACGCAGCCCTAGCGGCTATAGCTTGAAACACGACGGATATAACGTTTTTATTTCTGGGTGAAGACCACCTTTTCGGTATTGATGATCGTCACGTTCACGGTTATTTCTAATGAAACGGCATAGCTTTTTCTTTCACGCGCCAGGAAGAAGAAAAGAAATTTTTCTTTGGTGGTTCTCTCTTCCGCCTTTACTATTTTGACATCCTGCGGTTCGATACGCAGCAGAACATTATTGGTGGATTTTAAAATCACGCCCTGTACATTCGCTAATGCACCGGCAAAAGCTTTAGCTTTACTATCGCCTTTGCCCTCCACGTTAACCGAGGTGGTATAAGTCTCTTTCATTACGGATTGCCGTATTTTTTGACATACGCTTCCACTAGCCGCTGGCCTAATTCTTCTTTATCCATAAAGCCAAAGCCTAATACATTGCAGCCTTCGTTAATTGCCGTCACGCCTTCTTCAATAGAACGCATACCATATCTGGATTTATAACCATATTTGGTTTGTGCGGTGATCGCCCCAGCGCCACCGCTGCCGCAGAAAGAAATGCCCAGTTGCGCATTCTCTGCTTTCATCACGTCACCCAACTTCATATCCGCCGCCATGCCAGGGATCACAATCACCTTGGCACCTGCATTTTCAACGCCTTGGCCTACTTTCTGGCCTTTACCCAGCCGATCGCCGATCACTACGGTAATTTGTCCCATGGGTTTTTTCTCCTGAATAATGTTAAATAATTAAACGTTATTGGTCGTTATCTTTAGCCACTTCAAAATGAACCGAAAGCAGATACGCCTCTTCAATCGGTAGCGTGGCAAACTTATTTACCACTCGCTCTGCCAGTTGCATTGAGCCGGCAGAAATTTCATCAAACAGTGATTTATCAACTTCCGGCAAGGGTTCACCCGTTATTGAGCGCAACACCATCGCGCGGATATGGGATTCCAACATTTGTTGTTGCACCGCATTGGTGTAAATATTCTCTTCACCCAACATGGCGGTAATATCGGCCAGCAGTTGAGTGGTAATCGCTGCGGCCTCACTGATGTCAGTCTGTTCCCTGTTACTTACCGAAGCAGTTCCGTCATTCACTTTGCAGTCACCTCTGGATCCAGCTATTTATCCGTTAACGGTAAAGCGCTTTACCTTTACCCGCTTTCTTTGATGTCTTTACCCTAACCCTTGGGGCATTGCTTGTGTAGCGCGTTTTTTTCCAGTTCGAACTGGAAATTAAGTGACGCCAGGGGATCCATTTCGCAAAATCGGGGGTTTTTACGCTAAGTAAATGAGATTGCAAAAAGAGTTTGCAACGCAGAGTTGCCAGTTAGCATCGCGGCGCAAAAAACTTCGTGATCGAGATCTCTTTCTTTTCCGGCCCTAACAGCCTACTATCAGTAGGACAAACCGACATTTTTCACACCCCCGCTCCCAAAGGTGCGGGGGTGTTGCTTTTGTGTTGTTTTCCGAATTTATGGCGCAGAAAGGGCGCCCTTTGATTGGACTGGAGAGTGGAATGACCAAACCAACCATTACCATTAATGAGCTGGATGCGGAACGCCTGGATGCGCTACTGGCACAGCCAGCCTTTGCCAATACTGACGTCGCCGCCGCGCTGAACGCTGAACTGGATCGCGCTGACATTGTGCCAGCATCGCAGATCCCTGCACACGTCGTCACCATGAACAGCCGCGTACGTTTTCGCGATCTGCATACTTCAGAAGAACATGTGCGCACGCTGGTTTACCCTGCCTCTCTCAAAGACAGCGCTGAACAGCTGTCGGTGATGGCACCTCTGGGTGCAGCACTGCTGGGAATGCACGTGGGTAAACAGATCAATTGGCAGTTGCCAAACGGCGAAGAAGCCCGCATTGAAGTGCTGGAATTGCTGTATCAACCTGAGGCTGCGGGCGAGTATCACCGCTAAGTCAGGTTTCCGGGCGGCCATTCAGCCGCCCTGTTTGCACCTTTACAGGCAAATCGCGATCAGCACCACTACCAGCAGCAACACGTAAATTCTGGCGTGCAGCCTGTCATCTACGCTGGGCAACACCCGTTTGGCAAACACGATCCCCGCGATACCCGCCACCAGCAGTAACCCCAAAATCAGCAGATTCACATAGCCGACATAATGCGGTCCGCTCACCTTCCCCATGCCGAGATAGCTATACAAAACCGTCGCCACCACCGCGACCGGGATCGATAGCGGATTGGCCGCACTGACGCAGTGCTTCATGTCATAACCCTGACGGCGTAACAGTGGAACTGTCATCACGCTTCCCCCAACCCCCAGCATAGCGGCAATCACGCCAATTAATGGCCCACCGACCCACACCGTCGTCTTGGATAACGCCGTCTTGGCGGGTTTGGTCAGGAACCCTTTGCGCAGCAGACAATCGGCAATAGTCGCCATCATATAGAGAATAAACAGCCCGCGAATGGCGGAGTCTGCAAGCTGCATCGCGGCAAAGGCACCGATGACCGCCCCCGCGCCGATATAAAAGATCAGCGGAGTGATGGTTTCACGTAGGATATTGCCGCTGCGCCACTGGGTGACGCTGGCATAGCTGGCGTTTAAAATCATGACCGCCGCCGAGGTGGCCACGGCAATATGCATCGCCTGACCGGCATGATTACCGGAGGCGGAAACCACATGATAGACAAAAGGCACCACCACAAAGCCACCGCCAAAACCGAACAGAATGGTGGTCATGCCGGTCAAAAAGCCGGTAAACAGCACCAGTAAAATATCAGCCATCACCCTGCAACTCCTCGCTGTCGTTGGTCAGCTAGCAGGATAGGCGGCCACCTTATGGCTTGCACGCTATCATCGGTCAACTATCATAGCGTTTCGGCCAAAATGATAAGGCAGGCTATGCGCAATATCACCATTGATTCCCTCGACCACACGCCAAGATCGGTAATTGCCATTGGCACCGACTATCCACCGGACTATCTGCTGCCCTTGCATAGCCACCGGCGCGCGCAGCTACTGTATGGTGCCACCGGCGTGATGCAGGTATTTACCCAGCAGGGAAATTGGGTGGTGCCACCGCAGCGCGCCGTCTGGATCCCGCCGCAGGTCGCACATGAAGTCAGGATGATGGGAGTGAGCACTCGCAGTTTATATATCGAGCCGGACGCGCTGATCGCGCCCATCGCCGAGGTGTGCCAAGTGGTGAGCGTAACCCCGCTGATGCGTCAGTTGCTGATGGCTGCCGTTGATATGCCGCTAGTGTATCAGCAGGAAGGGCGAGATGGCGCCTTGGTGGCGCTGCTGCTGCATGAGATTGCCCAGATGCAGGCATTACCGCTGCATATTCCCCTGCCGGAAGATCCCCGGCTCAGCGCTCTGTGCCAGGCCTTTTTACGCCAGCCAGACGCCCACACGCCACCAGGGCTTTGGGCCGCCAGCCTGTATATGAGCCTGCGCACCTTTAGCCGTTTTTTCCGCAAACAGACCGGGATGTCGTTTTCGCAGTGGCGTCAACGAGCCTGTGTGGTATTGGCGCTGGCACGCCTGGCGGCGGGCAACAGCGTTACTCAGGTGGCAATAGAGTTGGGCTATGAGAGTAGCGCGGCCTTTTCGGCGATGTTCCGTCGGGTGCTAGGGCTGGCGCCATCTTCTTATCTGGGGTGATAGCAATGACCGCCATCGGCGGTCACCAAGCATTACTGACGTTTAGCGGAATTTCTTGTGATTGGCATCGCGGGTTTGCTTGAAGTCCTGCGCCACTTTGCGTGCGTCCTCCAGTTTGCCCTGATTCGCCAGCGCCATTGACTGATCGATCTGCCCGATCAACGTCGCCAGCCCTTGACGAAACTCCTTCATCTCCGGGCTGTCTGGCGCTTTACTTTCCAACTTTGGCGGTGTGCCTTTCTGGGCATCCGTGGCGGCAGCGCGCATATTCTGCAGGCTCTGCTTGAAGGTATCGGTAGAGTCGGTGTTTAGTACGGTTTTGTAATTGGCGGCCAGGGTATCCATGTCATCAGCCAGATTGGCCGCCATCGCCCACGAACTGGCTCCCAGCAGCGTCAGTGCTGCCAATACTTTCAATGTCTTCTTCATGCTCACCTTCCAGTTATTGTTTTAGTTAACCCGTTATAAACATAGGCATGGAAAGGTAAAACCGATACCTGATATTTGTAAGGAAGGTTGAAACGGGGAGTTGGGAGGAGCGTCTCAGCCCTCTCCCACAGGGAAAGAGGACCGATCGAGTTCATTGATTGCTCTGCGTAATACCTTGCTTTCTTTGTTCTTACTCCCGACTTTCCGAAGCAGTACGGACCAACCACGTACTCTGGGCTGCTCCCTCTCCCTGTGGGAGAGGGTTAAGGTGAAGGGTATTACTGCCCTGCTATCTTCATTTCCGGCAACAGTACGGAACCGCACTGGATATTGCTGCGCAGTTCGATATCGCTGCCGATGCTGACGATATTGCGCAGCATATCCTTCAGATTGCCGGCAATGGTGATCTCGCTGACTGGATACTGGATCTCACCGTTTTCTACCCAGAAGCCAGAAGCCCCGCGTGAGTAATCGCCGGTAATACCGCTGACGCCCTGCCCCATCAGTTCGGTGACCACCAGACCGGTGCCCAACTGTTTGAGCATGCCCGCAAAGTCATCACCCTGCCCGGCAATGCGCCAGTTATGGATCCCGCCTGCGTGGCCAGTGCTATGCAGCCCCAGTTTGCGCGCAGCGTAGCTAGTCAGCAGCCAGGTTTCCAACACGCCGTCTTTGACGATGTCGCGGCGCTGGGTCCGTACGCCTTCACTGTCGAACGGCGTAGAGGCCAGCCCTTTCAGCAAGTGCGGATGTTCTTCAATGGTCATCCACTCCGGTAGGATCTGTTTACCCAACGAATCCAGCAGGAAGGTAGATTTGCGATAGACGCTGCTGCCGCTGATAGCCCCAACCAGGTGGCCAAACAGACCGGTTGCCACTTCTGAGGCAAACAGCACCGGCGCTTTCATGGTTGACAGCTTGCGTGGGGAAAGACGTGCCAGCGTGCGGCGAGCACATTCCTGGCCGACCCACTCAGGGCTGGCCATATCGCCCATAGCTCGGCCAATGGTGTAGGCGTAATCCCGTTCCATATCACCATCATGCTCGGCAATCACACAGCTGGAGAGCGAGTGACGGCTGGAGCAATAGCTTTGCAGCATGCCGTGGCTGTTGCCGAAGACCTTGATACCGTAATGGCTGTTGAAGCTGCCGCCTTCGGTATTGGTAATCCGCTTATCGGCTGCCAGCGAAGCCTGCTCGGCACGGGCTGCCAACTCGATACCGCGTTCGGCATCCAGCTCGGTGGGATGGAACAGGTCCAGATCCGGCGCGTCAAACGCCAGTAAATCTTTTTCCGCCGGGCCAGCATGGGGATCTGGTGAAGTGTAACGAGCGATATCCAGCGCCGCCTGCACGGTGCGGGCAATGGCATCCGGATTAAGATCGGTGGAAGAGGCACTGCCTTTACGGTTTTGATAATAGACGGTAATGCCTAATGCGCCGTCGCTGTTGAATTCGACGTTCTCCACTTCACCGAAACGGGTGCTGACGCTGATACCGGTGGTTTTGCTCACGGCAACTTCTGCCGCATCGGAACCGGCGCGTGCCAGCTCCAGTGCCTGTGAAACGGCTTGTTCCAGCGCTTTGCGCTGCTCTGCAACTTGGGTGACTACTTTCATCAATCGGCCATACTTAATCAGAAAATCGTTGAGAAAAGTGCCGTGTCGGCATGGTTTTGCGCGCAATAACGCGCCAAAATAATTTCAGGCTGCGCCCGCTGGCCACAGCCCGATGTACTTTTGAGTCTAACAGGAACCGCGTGGAATTTCGCATAAAGCCGGCAACCTGTTAGGATTAGCCTCTTTTTAACGGAGCCTACCATGAACAAACAGCCTGAAGACTGGCTCGACGAAGTCCCGGAGAACGAAAACGAGGACGATGACGAGATTATCTGGGTCAGTAAAAGTGAAATTAAACGTGATGCCGAAGCGCTGAAAGACCTGGGAACCGAACTGGTTGAACTGGGTAAAAACGCCTTGGAACGCATCCCGTTGGATGAAGATCTGCGTGCCGCCATCGAACTGGCGCAGAAGATCAAGAAAGAAGGCCGCCGCCGCCAGATCCAACTGATCGGCAAAATGCTGCGTGCTCGCGATGTCGAACCAATCCAGACCGCGCTCGACAAGCTGAAGAACCGCCATAACCAACAGGTTTCGCTGTTCCACAAGCTGGAAGCGCTGCGCGATCGCTTGGTGGCAGAGGGTGATGACGCGATCCCGTCCGTGCTGGATCTGTATCCACAGGCCGATCGCCAGCAGTTACGCGCCCTGATACGTAACGCGCAGAAAGAGCAGGCCGCTAACAAGCCGCCAAAATCATTCCGCCAAATCTTCCAGTACTTGCGAGAGCTGGCCGAGGCACAACAGTGATCGTCAGCGGCATCGCTGCGGGATGGACCCCGTTCATCCCCGCTGATGCATCGCTGCGCTGCTCGTTTCACGGATATTGAACCGCAGGTTGCCCTCCAGCTCCTCCTCCGCTTCTTCAAACAACAGAATAATGGCACCAAAGCGGCGTTTGCTGCGGGCGTTGAGATTGAGAAATTCAATCTCGACCGGCAGGCTGATGTCGCCGGTCACCACGTCCCACAGCGCGTCCAGGTTGGCGCCAAATCCTTCACCCAATGCAAACCGCTCGGCAAAGTGGCGATAGAACGCTGGCAAGTCCGCTATCTGGTTAAAATCGAACTCTATTTTCCCCATCGGCTCACTCCATCCGCATGAAGTTCTTATAATGGTCGCGCGTGACATAAATCAGACCGTCACTGGAATACAACAGCCGATCGGCACCGCGTCGGCCGCATTGGTAGTTGATATCCGCTTCGCGCCATACCCGGTTGTTGGCGGTAGGTAACAGCCCCTCACGGTTGGAAAAACGGTCGCCGCCAATGGCCTTGCCCGGCAATACTTTACACAGATTACCGTCGCCCGCATCCCAACCCTGTTCACGTGCCTGTTTTTTGGTGATGTAGTAGTCCGGCAGGCGCTGATGCTGTTGCACATAGCTGACCACCCGCTGCTGCTGCGTCAGTTGCTCAATGCTCTCTGCCGCTGGGGTTGAAACGTTGGTAATAGCCCGATCGCCATCCCTATGCAGCGCACTGAACCCCGCCACCACCAAAGCAATCAACATCGCAATAAGCGTACGTTTATTCATACTGTCCCTGCATATATAGCAAAAATTAATGAATCAAAGATGACCAAGATGTAACCATTTCGCATCTAAAAGGCCTGACGCCCGAGCAAAAGCCGCAATTGATACGGAATTATTATGGGTAATGAAGCCTTCCTGCGTGCATTTTAGCCCCCCGTGCCGGGGGACGTAAACATGCTCAGTATATACCCGATGGTTTGATGGGAAGCTGAAGATATCAATCAATCAGCGCGTGACGGTAGCGATGCAGCATATCGGCCAGGCGTTTTACCGGCCCGGTGACGCTAAGCGGAGCGAGGTTATCCACCAGCTTTTGTTGATATTCATTCATCTCTTTGAGTAACCGATCGTAGTAGTAAGCCCGCTTCACATCGTTCTTGGCGGTGACCACGTGGTCGGCGGTGCTGCGGATCTGCTTGTGGAACACCGAAAGCTCTTCCCGTTCCGGGATCTCGGTCATCTGCATCCGCTGGTGGGCAATAATCAGGTTGAGCGCCAGCCGGTATTTGGCAATGTCGTTCGGGAACATCATCAGCAGTTGGTTCAGGCGCTGATAGAGCGCGGGCAGATGGTTTTCCTTACGGCGTGCCGCCTTGGTGGTCAACGCCGAAACGGCGCTGCTGACCAACTGATTCATCAACGTGCGGCCGGTACGTTCACGGGAGGTATCACGGATCAGGAACAGTACGATCATCGCCACAAAACAGCCGATAATCTGGCCGATGGCGCTGTCGATAAACGAGGAGACATGGAAACTCATCGGGTTGCTCAACACGATAATGTTAATGGTACTCGCCAAGGTGCCCAACGATCCCAAACGGCGTTTCTGCACTTCGATACCGATGACAAAGGACATGATGCCCAAGCTCAGGCACAGCAGGAACATACTTTGCTGGGTTTCAGGCAAGATAAACATGTAAAACAGCGCACCGAGCGGCAACGCCATAAGTACACCCAACATAAAGTCGAGTGCCGTCATTTTCGGATTTGGCGTACGCATCGCCAATGCGGTCACGACGGCGATCATCACCATACAGCCGCTGCCGGACGTCCAGCCGGTCCACAGCCAAAACAGGCAACCTATTGAGGTCGCCGCCCAGGCTCGCAGCCCGTTAATCATCGCATGGTGGCCTTCCGCTGAGGGCCTTTTCACCACCACTTCTCCGGCCAGTATCTCGTTTTCTACCGCGTTGATACCGCTGTTGGTATGCACACCTTTTGCCACCAACAGATAGCGCGTCGCCGCACCAACCCAACTGGTGACCGTTTGCAGATGTTCATCACTGCGGTTGATTGCCAACACCTGGCGCACCAGCTTTAGGCGTTTACGCACTTCTTGCGCGGTTTCCGCCGGGACCATCAGCAGCTCGCGGATATTCTCCTTCACCGCCTCCGGATGATTGAGCAAAATCAGGTAGGTTTCACAGGCCTGGGTGATCAACGTCAGCGAAAGCGTATGCAGCGCATGCAAGCGGCTGTTGACCCGCTGCCAACGTGACGACTCCAACATCAGGTTGCTGCGCATCCCGTTGATGGCGGTGGTGCTTTTTACCAGATCGCTCCAGGCACGGTCGATATCCTCTTTCCCGGCGTCGCTGATACACATCTGCATCAGTTTGTACTGCCCCACCAACAGCTGATCCACCGCGCGATCGATATCCTGTTTGATCGA
Source organism: Serratia sp. J2 (assembly GCF_046269175.1). Lineage (NCBI taxonomy): Bacteria > Pseudomonadati > Pseudomonadota > Gammaproteobacteria > Enterobacterales > Yersiniaceae > Serratia > Serratia sp. J2. The sequence goes on along the minus strand of NZ_JBKABN010000024.1, from coordinate 30,452 downwards.
ACGTGGGGAAAACAGCAGGTCGGCCAGTATCGCACTGAGAATACCGAGTACGATCTCGCTACAGCGCTCTACGGCGAACTGTGGCGCGGCCAGCAGTGAAGTGGTGGTGGTTGCGGAGGTGACGATGATAATCAGTGCCGTGTAGCCCGCCAGCCCCCAGGCGTAGGAGTTTTCGACCTTCACCAGCGAGGAGATCCAGGTACAGACCCCCAGCCAGACGCAGCACAGCATCAGCATCACCACCGGTGCACGCGCACAGGTAACGATAATCAGCAAACCGACAAAACAGCCCATAAAGGTGCCGATAATACGCAGCCAGCCACGATAGCGAATGGCACCAGAGAAAGGTTCCCCTCCGGCGGCAAAGGCCGGGCCGGCAGCCACAATGGCCGCCGTCAGCACCGACCAGCGCGGGGTTTCCAGATTAAGGTGGAAACCGACAAACAGGGCAAAGACGATCGCAAAGCTGAGCTTGCAGGCAAACCGCAGCCGCAGAAAGGTTGGGTTGTTCATTAGCCGAACTCGCGCAACCGATGCATCAGCCGGATAAACGGTGAGCCGCTGTCGATGCTACGATCGTTCTTGCCGGTAATGACCACAGTCGCGGTGGTGCCCGCCGGGTAAGAGTGCTGCTGATCTTTCTCATCGAGGATGATTTTCACCGGCACACGCTGTGCCAGACGCACCCACTCCAGGTTGCTGTCGATCGATGCAAGACCTTTGCTGTTTGGAGTGCTGCTGCTGTTATTCACCGCTGCGGCCAGGCTATCGACGGTGCCGTGCATAATGCGGTTGCTGCCCAGCGGGGTGATCTCGGCACGATCGCCTTTGCTCAGCCCTTCAAGCTTGGTTTCTTCCAGATAGGCGATGACATAGAAGCTGTTTTTCTTCACCAGCGCCACCGCGGTAGAACCACGGGTGATAAATTCCCCCGCGTGGACGTTCAGGTTGGTGACCCAACCGTCTGCTGGCGCACGCACCGTGGTTCGTTCCAGATCCAGTTGCGCCAGATCGCGCACGGCGATCGCCTTGGCCAACTGATGCTGCACGGTTTGCAGCACGTTATTGGATTGGTCGATCTCTTCTTGTGACATCGCCTGGATCCCCAAGCGCACACGGCGGCCCGCTTCACGCTTCTTCTCGGCCGCCAGCGTCTGATAATAGGCCACATCGGCGTTAGCTTCGGCCAGTGCCTGTTGGTAACGTGGCTGGTCGATCACCATCAGGATCTGGCCCTGTTTCACCAGTTGGTTGTCGGTGATCGGCACGTCGGTCAGCAAACCGCTGACGTCCGGAGCAATCGCCACCACGTCGGCGGTGAATTTGGCATCACGCGTCCACGGCGACTCGGTGTAAAACGCCCAAGCCTTGAACACGGCGATAGCTGCCAGCAGGACCAGCAGCAAGGTGATCGCAATGCGGATTATTTTTAATGACAGAGTTTTCACAGCAGCCTCAAACGAAAAGACACGAAATCAGATAAAACAAACAGCAATACAGCGCGGTATTGAACAGCGCCGGATGCCAGACAAAGTCGTAAATCCCGGTCGGCTGCAACAGGCGGCGTATGACGAAGAACAGGGCCAACGACGCTAACAGCTCAAAAAATACCGGTGGGAACGACAGTCCAAAAATGACCATAACCGGAAGCAAACTCATCACTTTATCCTTAATTGTTTACTGCACCGGGGTTTTCCCTGCTGATTTCACATTCTATTTACATTCTAGCGCACGGACGCCAAACGTTATGATCTGGTAGTTGACCAGGCCATAAACCTGAAAAAGGGTTAAGCTAACAGCAGGCTTCCGCGAGAGGGAATGTATGGATGACCGGAGGGATCGCGCAGCCACGGCAGTATACCGCGGCATGGCTGACCACGCTCAAGCGTTCAGAAGATCTTTACACCCGACGCGTTATATTAGCCTGCTTACTATCAACTCATCTACAATCTGTGATCTAAATCACTTTTAAGCCAGAGTGAACAATGGAAAGACTAAAACGGATGTCCGTGTTTGCTAAAGTCGTTGAATGTGGGTCATTTACCGCGGCGGCACGCCAGCTCGACATGAGCGTTTCATCCATCAGCCAGACAGTGTCCAAACTGGAAAATGATCTACAGGTGAAACTGCTTAACCGCAGCACGCGCAGTATCGGCCTGACCGAAGCCGGTAAAATCTACTATCAGGGCTGCCGCCGCATGTTGCAGGAAGCCGCCGAGGTCCATGAGCAGCTTTATGCGCTGAACAATACGCCCATAGGCACACTGCGTATCGGCAGTTCCTCCACTATGGCGCAAAACGTTCTGGCAACCATGACCGCCGACATGCTGCAAGAATATCCTGGTTTGACGGTTAATCTGGTCACCGGCATTCCGGCCCCGGATCTGATTGCCGACGGCCTGGACGTGGTGATCCGCACCGGCGAACTGCAGGATTCCAGCCTGTTTTCCAAACGCCTGGGCTCGATGCCGATGGTGGTCTGTGCCGCCAAAAGCTACCTGACTCAACACGGGACACCGCAAAAACCGGCGGATATGGTGAATTTTTCCTGGTTGGAATACAGCGTACGGCCAGACAGTGAGTTTGAATTGATGGCTCCCGAAGGCATTAGCACGCGCATTTCCCCTCAGGGGCGCTTCGTGACCAACGATTCACAAACCATGATCCGCTGGCTCAAGGCCGGGGCCGGGATTGCCTATGCGCCACTGATGTGGGTCATCGAAGAGATCAAACGCGGCGAGATTGAGATCCTGTTCAAGCGTTACCATTCAGAACCCCGCCCGGTTTACGCACTGTACACCGAGAAGGACAAACTGCCGCTCAAGGTGCAGGTGTGTATCAATTACCTGACGGAATACTTTAAACGCGTGGCGGAAGTGTATCAGGGCTATCGCTGAAGCTCGCCATTACCCTGGAGTCCACTCCAGGGTAATAAGTTTGCTATAGCCGATATATAGCGTTTACTGCTATAAAACCGATTGCTCATTTTATTAATGCCAATTATCGAAAGTATTTACCTTCATTTGATTCCCATTCTCTACTGAGAACTCTGCTGTATTCATTCGGGGTAACCGATCGATTATGCGGAAGTTTCCGCCATAGTTGCGGGTAATAAACCACCGTGATAATTGTTTGAAGCATATCCTGCCAATCCAACAAAAGTGCCCATTCTCCTACCGCTTTCGCGTGCTTGCTTACGCCCCTGCGGGTGTGATTTATTGATGAATTGGCGCAGGTTCGCCCAATTATCATTATTGCCATAAATAATAAAAACTAGGCTCCATTATTCATTATAGGAATCACCATGGAAAAGATCTCCCGCACACACCTGGTATATGCCATGTCGCGCGATAACGCCCCTGTGGCTACCGTTGCCAGCGGCAGCGACGTTTGTTTTGAAACCTGTGACTGCTTCGAAGATCAAATCGCCTCCGAACAGGCCGCCTTCACCGAACTGGACTGGAGCCGCATCAACCCGGCTACCGGGCCGGTTTACGTGCAAGATGCGAACCCCGGCGATGTATTGCGGGTAGAGATTAAGCGTATTACCCCAACCAGCCATCAGGCAGTCATGGTCACGGCTCCGGGCCTGGGCGTCATTGGCGATGAGTTGCAGCAACCGCAGATCCGCACCGTGCCGCTGGAAGACGGCTTCGCACTGCTCCCCGGCGGCGTGCGTTGGCCGTTAAAGCCGATGATCGGCGTGATTGGCGTCGCCCCGGCCGAAGAACCTATCTCTTGTGGCACACCAGATGCCCATGGCGGCAACATGGACTGCAAAATCATCACCGAAGGCTGCACGCTGTGGCTACCGGTTAACGTTCCCGGTGCGCTGTTTGCACTCGGCGATCTGCATGCCGCCATGGGCGATGGTGAAGTCTCGGTATGCGGGCTGGAAATTCCCGGCGAAGTGGTGGTGAACCTGAGCGTAGTCAAAAACCGCGCGCTGCCAACCCCGATGATGAGCACCGCCGATACGCTATATACCTTGGCATCCGCCAAAACGCTGGACGAAGCGGCCGAATTGGCAACGCGCAATATGGCACACTTCGTAGCGGACTATAGCCAGGTCTCGCTGGCCGACACCATCAATCTGCTGAGCATCACCGGCGATCTGCAAATCTGTCAGGTGGTCGATCCGCTGAAAACCTGCCGTTTCGCGCTGCCACGCAGCGTTGCCGAGCAGTTAAACATCCAGCTGGATTAGGGATAGCGCCATGTCTGTAGAACAATTTGGTTATAAGCAGGAACTGCACCGCACCCTCACCCTGAAAGATCTGGTGATTTACGGCATGATCTTTATGGTGCCGATTGCGCCGTTTGGCGTGTTTGGCTACGTGTGGGAAGGTGCACAGGGCATGGTGGCGCTGGCCTATCTGATCGGCATGGTGGCGATGTTCTTCACCGCCATGAGTTACTGGTCAATGTCCCGCGCTTTCCCGGTCTCCGGTTCGGTCTATGCCTATGCCCAGCGCGGCATTCATGAAACCGTCGGCTTCTTTGCCGGCTGGCTGATCCTGCTCGATTACATCCTGGTGCCTTCGCTGCTGTATATCGTCAGCGCGGCGGCGCTCGGTCCGATCCTGCCAGAAGTACCCGCCTGGGTATGGATCGTGACCTTCATCGTGATCAACAGCGCGATCAATCTGGTGGGGATCCAGTTCACCGCCAAGGCCAACCGCTACATCCTGGTGGCAGAGATCGTCATCCTGACCATTTTTGTGGTGATGGGCCTGACGGCACTCTATTCCGGTGAAGGTGCCGGTGGTCTGACATTGAACCCGCTCTACAACGCCGAGAAATTCAGCCTACCCTTGGTGATGGGTGCGGTGTCGATTGCAGTGCTATCGTTCCTGGGTTTTGACGGTATTTCAACGCTGTCCGAAGAGAGCAAAGGCGGGGCCGATGCCGTGGGGAAAGCCTCGCTGTATGCGCTGCTGTTGGTAGGATCGCTGTTTATCCTGCAAACCTGGATTGCCGCCGATTTGGCTGCGGGCCAAAACTTCACTAACCTGGATACCGCGTTCTACGATACCGCCAATCTGGCGGGCGGCTCCTGGTTAAAGCAGGCCACCATCTGGGCGACGGCGCTCTCCTGGGGGATTGCCAATGCGTTAGTCGCGCAGGCCGCCATCTCCCGCATTCTGTTCGCCATGGGGCGTGACCGCCAATTGCCGAAGATCCTGGCAAAGGTGCATCCACGCTTTAAAACCCCTTACGTCAGCACCCTGCTGGTCGCGGTGATCTCCCTCGGTTCCGGGCTGTACTTCAACGGCAGCATCGACAACCTGAGCCGGTTGGTCAACTTCGGGGCGCTGATGGGCTTTTTGATCCTGCACCTGTCGGTGATTAACCACTACATCATCCGCCAGAAGTCCAAGGCCTGGGTAAAACATCTGCTGTTCCCACTGGTTGGTCTGTCTATCATCGCTTTTGTATTGTACGAGATGGATATCGAAGCCAAGATCCTCGGCCTTAGCTGGCTGGCGATCGGCATCGTGTATTACTTCGTGCTGCGCGTAGTGCTGAAGAGAGAGCCAGTGCTGAAGCTGGAGGACTAAGCCAGCAATCTGCCCCTTCTGGGGCAGATTTATTCAATCCTTTGATGACGTTAACAAAACGGCCCGCTGGTCATACCCCTCTGCCCGCCTCTAGGTTATGCTCGAAAAAATTCCCCTGCATCAGGAAAAATCATGAAGAAAATCATACTGGACTGCGACCCGGGGCATGACGATGCGATCGCGATGTTGCTGGCATGGGGCAACCCAGATATTGAACTGCTGGCCGTAACCACCGTCGTCGGCAACCAGACGCTGGAGAAGGTCACGCGGAATGCGCTGGCCGTGGCTCGCATTGCCAACATCACCGGCGTGCCCTTTGCCGCTGGCTGTTCGCGGCCTCTGGTACGGCAAATTGAAGTCGCCCCCGACATCCACGGCGAATCGGGCCTTGATGGGCCAGTCCTACCGGAACCCACGCTGCAACTGGCCGATATCCATGCCGTCGATCTGATCATTAACACCATCATGGCACACCCACCAGGCACCGTAACACTGGTGCCCACCGCTGGCCTGACCAACATCGCCATGGCGGTGCGCAAAGAGCCTCGCATTGCCACACGCGTGAAGGAAGTGGTGCTGATGGGCGGCGGTTACCACGTAGGTAACTGGAGCGCAGTGGCTGAATTCAATATCAAAATCGATCCGGAAGCCGCGCATATCGTGTTCAACGAACCCTGGCCGTTAACCATGGTTGGGCTGGATCTGACGCATCAGGCGCTGGCCACGCCAGAAGTTAGCGCGCGCATCGCTGCCATTGGCACCGGTCCTGCGAAATTTGTCGTCGAACTGCTCGAGTTCTTCGGCCATATGTATAAGCAGGCGCAGGGTTTCACTTCGCCACCGGTACACGATCCCTGCGCGGTCGCCTATGTGATCAACCCCAACGTGATGACGGTGCGTAAGGTGCCCATCGATATTGAGCTGACCGGTACCCTGACGCTGGGAATGACGGTCGCGGACTTCCGCTTCCCGGCCCCGGCGGATTGCCATACCCAGGTGGCAGTGAAGCTTGATGAAACCGCCTTTTGGGATCTGATTGTCGATGCGTTGCAAAGAATTGGTGAAGTTGAGGTTTGAGGCACGGTTGGGATTAAAGTGTCGTGCACACGCCCGACACTTCATTCAAACCGGCATTATGCGTAGTATATTGAAAGTGTTCTTTGTTATCGGATGTCTCTCATGGCTTACTCTATCGGCGAATTTGCCCGGCTTTGCGGAATAAACGCAACCACATTACGCGCTTGGCAGCGTCGTTACGGCCTGCTTAAACCGATGCGCACCGATGGTGGGCATCGCCAATACAGTGATGATGATGTCCAGCAGGCGCTCAAAATTCTCGACTGGGTAAAAAAAGGGGTCACCATCAGCCAGGTAAAACCCCTGCTCGCTCGCCCAGCAGAAGGCCCGACAAACAACTGGCTCACTCTGCAGGAGAAAATGCTGCAGTTGCTTAAAGAGGGAAAAATCGAAGCGCTGCGCCAGCAGATTTACGCCTCTGGCCGCGAATACCCTCGCCCGGAGTTGGTCACGGAAGTGCTGCGCCCGCTGCGCAGTAAAGTCTCTGCCAATATCCCGGCGATGATGACCCTGCGCGAGATCCTGGATGGCATTATCATATCCTATACCTCATTTTGCCTCGAAAGGGACAAGAAAGCGGCAGGGGATAACTATCTGATCACCGGCTGGTACCTGTCAGACCCGTGTGAAATCTGGCTGGAAGCGCTCAAGCGTACGGGTCAAGGACAGCACATTGATGTCCTTCCCGTTCCGCCTGCCAGTCTGGCTCCGGAGCTGTTTCCTGAACGAAAATGGCTACTGGTCATGACTGGCAAACTCACCCCCGCCCGCAAACAACAGATTGAATTGTGGCAACAACAGGTGATGTCTCTCGAGGTCATTACACTTTGACGTTGATCTTCGGTTAATTATCACAAAAGTTTGAATATTAATTTTTTACCGGGATGCTACCTTTTTCCTGTTTGTTTTAACCCCTACAGGAAATCATGATGAAAAAAGCGACCGGTCTTATTCTGTTAACCTCTCTGGCAATGGCTCCTGCCGCATTCAGTGCCCCTGCTGGCACGCTGAGCGTCCATATTCTGAACCAACAGACAGGTATTCCCTCGCCGAATGTCATCGTCACGCTTGAAAAAGAGCAGCAAAACAGCTGGGTAACGCTGGCTAGCGGTAAAACGGACGAAGACGGGCGCATTAAATCGCTATATCCACAGGACCAGGATATGCAGCCGGGAATTTACAAAGTGACCTTCAAAACCGGTGACTATTTCCACCAACAGAAGCAAACGTCGTTCTTCCCAGAGATCCCGGTGATGTTCACCGTCACCAAGACCAATGAAAAACTGCACATCCCACTGCTGTTAAGTCAGTATGGATACTCTACCTACAAAGGAAGTTAAAGATAAAGCATGCTCATGTTGCGCAGTTAACCGCATGAGCATGCAAACTTAATACGTTGAAGCTACTGAGAAAATAATTATCACCCTCCCAAAGTTGGACAAATAGAAATAATTGTGTAAGTTTTAACTATGCAATAACGCTACGTTGTTCACTTCCAGGTGAGGCTCATGAGCTCTATGCCATCCATCATCAACAGGTTTGTTGATTACTACAGCAAGCTGGATAACCAGCCGCCATCTGCGTTGGCGGAGATCTATCATGCTGATGCCAGGCTGAGCGACCCGTTTGGTGAGCATCAGGGTCTTTTGGCGATCCAGCGTTACTTCACTCATCTCTTGGCCAACGTAAAGCATTGCAGCTTTACCATCGAAACCCCCCTCTGCGAAGGCCATCGTTTTGCCGTAACTTGGGCAATGCATTGGTCTCACCCGCGGATTTCAGGGGCAGAAACACTAGTCCTCGCAGGATGCTCAATTGTCGAGGTGCAGGACAACCTGATTATTCTCCAGCGCGATTACTACGATGCCGGGGAGATGATTTACGAGCATCTTCCCCTTCTTGGCTGGGCGGTGCGAAGTGTAAAAAGGAGAATGCGCTCATGATGACCGTCCTCATCACCGGCGCAAGCTCCGGCATTGGCGCCGGGCTCGCGAAGTCCTGGGCCGATGACGGCTGCCACGTCATTGCCTGCGGGCGAGACCGGGCCAGGCTGGAAGCACTGCAACAGTACAGCTCGAATATCACGTTACGCGTGTTCGATATGACGGACAGGGAGGCCTGCCGTCTGGCGCTTGCAGATTGCACTGCCGATCTGATCGTTCTTTGTGCGGGAACCTGCGAATACCTGGAGCAGGGTGTGGTGGATGCCGCTCTGGTGGAACGTGTGATGAGTACCAACTTCCTGGGGCCAGTGAACTGTCTGGCCGCACTGCAGGCCCAGCTCCTTCCAGGAAGTCGCGTGGCGCTGGTCAGTTCGATGGCACACTGGCTGCCGTTCCCACGAGCAGAGGCGTATGGCGCGTCAAAAGCCGCCCTCACCTGGTTTGCCAATAGCCTGCGCCTTGACTGGGAACCCAAAGGCATTGCCGTCACGGTGGTTTCACCGGGCTTTGTGGATACACCACTTACCCGTAAAAATGATTTTGCCATGCCCGGCCAGGTGAGCGTCGACGATGCCGTAAAGGCGATCCGTCGCGGGCTGGCGAAAGGGAAAAAGCACATCGCCTTTCCCACCGGATTCAGCCTGGTCATGAAGCTGCTTTCAGGGCTCCCGAATTTCCTTCAGCGCAGGCTGTTGCGCAGGATGGTTCGCTCATGAACATCGCCATTATCGGTAGCGGTATCGCAGGGCTCACCTGTGCCTGGCGGTTGGCCGGACATCATCAGGTCACACTTTTCGAAGCGGAACCCACGGTGGGTGGGCATACCGCCACGGTAGATGTCACCACGCCGCAGGGCACGTATGCCATCGATACTGGGTTTATCGTCTACAATGACCGTACCTATCCGCGCTTTATGGGTCTGCTCAGCGAGCTGGGCATCAGCGGGCAAAAAACGCAGATGAGCTTCTCCGTGCATAATCCGCAAAGCGGGCTTGAGTATAATGGCCACACCCTCACCTCGCTGTTTGCACAGCGTCGTAACCTGGTTAATCCGGCGTTCTGGGGGCTGCTGCGAGATATCGTGCGCTTCAACCGCCTGGCAAAAGAGGCGTTGGCGGGCGATGTTAACGAAAACGCCACGCTGGAGACTTTTCTCGAACAGCACGGCTTCAGCGCGTTTTTCGCGCGTCATTATATCCTGCCGATGGGGGCTGCCATCTGGTCCTCGTCGCTGCAGGAGATGCGCCGCTTCCCGCTTCCGCTGTTTTTGCGCTTCTTTGAGCATCACGGCCTGCTGGACGTTACCCAACGTCCGCAGTGGTATGTGGTGCCCGGCGGATCTCGCGAGTACGTACGCGCCATTTTGGCCCAGTTGGGTGACCGCCTGACCCTACACCTCAACGCACCGGTGCAGCAGGTCATCCGTAACAACGGGGGCGTTGAAATCCAGCTTGCACAATCGAGCCACACATTTGACCAGGTGATCTTCGCCTGCCATTCCTCACAGGCGCTGGCGATGCTTGCTCATCCTACTCCTGCGGAAAGCGAGGTGCTGGGCGATATTGGCTGGCAGCATAACGAGGTGGTTTTGCACAGCGATCCACGCTGGTTGCCGGTGCGCGAGCGTGCCTGGGCAAGCTGGAACTATCGCCTGAGCGAACGGGACCAGGCCAGCGCCTGCGTCACCTACAATATGAATATCTTACAAGGGTTACCTGAGGGTAGCCCTCTGTTCTGCGTCACCCTGAACCCGGAAACGCCGGTGGACGAGCGCTACGTCTGGAAACGCTTTGTCTATGAGCACCCGATGTTCAACCCGAAAAGCTGGCGCGCCCAGTCGCGCCGCGGCGAGATTAACGGCCACCAACGGAGCTGGTTCTGTGGAGCTTACTGGTACAACGGTTTTCACGAGGATGGGGTACGCAGCGCGTTGGACGTGGTGAAAGGGATCGCTGCAGGGGAGAACCTGTAAGATGAACAGCTGCCTTTACCAGGGTGTGTTACGCCATCGTCGCTTCCAGCCGAAATCACACCATTTTCGCTATAACGTGTTTATGGCCTGGATCGATCTGGACGAGCTGGATGCGCTACCGTCGGCGGGGATCCGCCGTAATCGATTTGCCGCGGCCGCCTTCCATGATGCGGATTACCCACTCGGCACACCGCTTAAAGAGAACGCCCTCAACCAGCTGCAAACCCTGACCGGGGAACGTCCCGATGGTCGCGTCATGCTCCTGACCCAGCTTCGTTATTTCGGCTTCCATTTTAATCCGATCAATCTCTACTACTGCTATGACAGTACGGGCATCCTGCGCTGGGTACTGGCCGAAGTGCGCAACACCCCGTGGAACGAGCGCCATTACTACGCGGTGGATGGCCAGGCGGCTCGCCCGCAGCCGAAAGCCTTCCATGTCTCCCCGTTTAATCCGATGGATATGGTCTATCACTGGCGCTTCAACGCCCCCGGTAAAACGCTGCTTATGCATATCGAAAATCATCAGGACTCGAAGGTGTTCGACGCCACGCTTGCGCTTCGCCGTGAGCACCTTACGCGTGCGACCCTGAGATCGATATTGCTGCGCATACCGCTGATGACCCTGAAAACCGTCCTGGCGATTTACTGGCAAGCGTTACGGCTGTGGCTTAAACGCGTGCCGCTGTACAACCATCCCGTCAGAAGGAGTTAGCGCTCATGACCGATCCTGCCTTTGCGCTTGAATCCGATATCCCTCGTAACGCCCGTATCGCGCGCTGGCTACTCTTTCGTTTGCTGAGCGGTATCCGCGAGGGCTCGCTCACCGTGCGTGAAGGACGGCAGACTCTCCATTTTGGCGATGTGTCTTCCGCGCTGCGTGCTGAAGTGCAAATCCTCGCGCCAGGTGTTTACTGGCGTCTGCTCACCGGTGGAAGCCTTGCCGCAGCCGAATCCTGGATGGAGGGTGAGTGGGAGACGCATCAATTAACCCCGCTGTTGCAGATCCTCGCCCTCAACGGCAAGGTGTTGGGAAGGCTGGAGAGTGGCTTTCGCCTGCTGGGCAAGCCCTTGGAGCGGCTTCGCCACTGGACGCGGCGTAACTACCGCAAACAGGCGCGGGAAAACATCGCTGCCCATTACGATCTGGGTAACGAATTCTATGCGCACTTTCTCGATGAAGATCTGCTCTACTCCAGTGCGCTGTTCACCACCGAAGACCAGGCTCTCTCCCAGGCCCAGCAGGCGAAAATGGCGCGTCTGTGCGAACAGTTGACGCTGACCGCAAGCGATCACCTGCTGGAAATTGGCACCGGCTGGGGGGCGATGGCGGAATACGCCGCCCGTCACTACGGCTGCCGCGTCACCACCACGACGCTGTCGAGGGAGCAGTACATCTGGGCTTCAGAGCGGATAGCACGCGCGGGATTGCAGGACAGAGTACAGGTTCTGCTGTGCGACTACCGCGACCTGACCGGAGAGTTCGACAAACTGGTATCGGTTGAGATGATTGAGGCCGTGGGTAAACGCTACCTGCCGGATTTCTTCCGCACCTGTCAGGCGCGCCTGCGTCCGGGTGGAAAAATGGCGATTCAAGCCATCACCATTCAGGATCAGCGCTACCGCGACTACAGCAAAAGCGTCGATTTTATCCAGCGTTACATCTTCCCCGGCGGGTTCCTACCTAGCATCACGGCAATGAGTGAACTGATGACGCGTCATACCGATTTTGTCGTCCGTAATCTATTCGATATGGGGCCAGACTATGCCCGCACGTTGACGCACTGGCGGCAGCGTTTTCTGCACGCCTGGCAAGACATTGAAAAGCTCGGTTTCGATGAAAGGTTCCGCCGTATGTGGCTCTACTACTTTGGCTACTGCGAAGCCGGTTTTAACGCACGCACCATCAGCGTGGTGCAACTGACCGCAGAGCGCGTATGAACCGCTCTGTGCAGGTCGTGCTGATGGCTCTCGCGTTCGATCTCTACTGGACGCTGGTAGTGTTGTTTCGCGAGCGCGGCCTGTTTCTGTGGCTCGCCCTGGCGATCCTGGCCTGTCTGATGCTGTCGCCTGCACACCGTGTTTACGCCCTGCTGCTGGCCGCGGCGGGCTGCGGTATGGATACCCTCTGGGTGATGACGGGGCTGATCGGTTTTAACAGCGATGCTCTGTTACCCCTGTGGATGATGGCGCTGTGGCTGATGTTCGCCACCGTCTGGACCCACTTGACCCTCACGACCACGCTGCCGGGATGGATGCTGGCTCTGCTGGCAACCGTTGGCGGTCCCGTAGCGTATGTGATTGGCGAACGTCTGGGCGCCATGACCTTCCGGGAGCCGACCTGGATCGTCGTCAGTTGGATGGCGCCGGGTTGGCTGGTTCTGATGCTGTTGTTCCATATTCTGACGGGGAGGCGACAATGAGAACCTCTTTACTGATGCTGCTGTGGTTGGCGGCTATCACGCCCGTCGCCCATGCCGCCGACTGGTTAAGCTGGCGCAAAGTGGGTGATGCCAGCCTCACATGGGGGCCGTTTACCGTTTATACCTCCCAGTTGAGCACGCCGGATGGTCGGTATCACGGGCCGGAGCAGGATCAGGCGCTGATTATTACCTACAAACGCGACATCGATCGCGACCAGTTGGTCGAAGCCACCCGTGACCAGTGGCAGGCGCAGGGTATCCTGGAGCGCGAACCACAAAGCGAAGCCTGGCTGCGCATGCTGCAGTCACTCTGGCCGGACGTCACGCCGGGCTCACAGCTTACCTTTGTTCTTAAAGGTAAGCAGGGGCAGTTCTGGTATCGCGCCTCGGCGGCAGAAAAAAGCTTTACCCCGCTCGGCTCCAGCCAGTCTGCAGCCTTCAGTACCAACTTTCTGGCCATCTGGCTCGATCCACACACGCAATATCCCGAACTACGTCAGCAGTTGATCGGAGGTGAAAAATGAAACGCATTCTGACACTTGGCCTGGCGCTGATGATGCTTCTGGTGGGTTGTAGTACAGACATCAGCGACTACCGGCATCAACAACCGCCGCTCGATATCTTCCACTACTTCCAGGGGAAAACCGAGGCATGGGGCATGGTACAGGACCGCAGCGGAAAACAGCTGCGCCGCTTCCATGTGGAAATCACTGGCAACGTCATCGGTGACACGCTGACGCTAAATGAACACTTTGTCTATGACGATGGCGAGAAGCAGCAACGGGTGTGGCATATCCGGCGCGTCGGCAACAATCGCTACGAAGGCACCGCAGGCGATATTGAAGGTGTGGCCAGTGGCGTGGCGGAGGGCAATGCCTTTAACTGGCGTTACAGCATGAACGTGAAAGCCAATGGCAGTACCTGGCTGCTTCACTTTGATGACTGGATGTACCTGCAGGATGACACGCATCTTTTTAATAAAACAGAGATGAAGAAATTCGGTATCACTGTCGGGCAGGTGACGCTTTTCTTCACCCGAAAAGAACAGTAAGAGGATCGCGACATGAATAAGCAACCCGTCATTGGGATCAGCGGATGTTTAACCGGCTCGACCGTACGGTTTGACGGCGGACATAAACGCATGAGCTTTGTCATGGACGGGCTGGCGCAGTGGGTGGCCTTCAAACCCATCTGCCCGGAGATGGCCATCGGCTTGCCCTCTCCCCGTCCTGCCCTGCGCCTGGTCCAGACCACCGAAGGGGATTTCCGGCTGCACTTCAGCCAAGCGCCACACGACGATATGACGGAGAAAATGGCCGAATTCACGGATTCCTATCTCTCACATCTGGACGAACTATCGGGCTTTATCGTCTGCGCAAAATCGCCGAGCTGCGGTATGGAACGCGTGCGGTTGTACGATGAAAAGGGCAATCGCGGGCGTAAAGAGGGCGTGGGCGTCTTTACCAGGGCGCTGCTGGAGAAATACTCGTGGTTACCGGTCGAAGAAGATGGCCGCCTGCACGACCCGGTGCTGCGGGAAAACTTTGTCGAGCGCATCTTCGCTCTGCACGAGTTGAACACCCTGAAGGCCAACGGCCTGACCCGCCATGCGCTGCTGGACTTCCACAGCCGGTACAAGCTCCAACTGCTGGCGCACCACCAAGCGGGCTATCGAGAAATTGGACCGTTTGTCGCCTCGTTGCACGAGTGGGAAGACCTGGATGCATTCTTCGTGGCTTATCGCGAAAAACTGATGACGATCTTAAGAAAACCCGCTTCGCGCAAGAACCACACCAACGTGCTGATGCACATTCAAGGGTATTTTCGTAACCAGCTGAACTCACGTCAGCGCGGCGAGCTGAATAACGTGATCCTCCACTATCGCGAGGGGTTGCTGCCAATACTCGCGCCGTTGACGCTGCTGAAGCATTATCTGGGCGAATACCCAGACAGCTACCTGCTGACGCAAAAATACTTTGACCCCTATCCGCATAATTTGGCTTTGCGGCTGGCGGTTAATTAAGTACGCATGATTTGTGGCCGAACGGCTCGCGTTTTTCGGCCATAGATATGAATAGGCTTAGGGGGGCACTTCTCCACCAGCATACGATCCTTGTGCGGTTACCCATGTGACGTGATGGCGGTGCGCAAGGCACCAATCAATATTGAACTAACCGGTACCCTGACGCTGGGGATTAGCCCGAGCGTCATCCCCCTCTTTTATGCAGATGCATAAAAGCAAAACCCGCAACTCACCTTTTTCATCATAATTTTTATCATTTTCGATAACATTTGCTAACCAGCTCGTCATAACATCGATTTTTTTGCCCTCCCTGGGTTGGCATTTTATACAAAGCGTCAGCCTTGTTTGCCGAAGAAAGATGTGAAATTTTGCGCATTCTTGCACCGTTGCCTTTCCCTATACTCACCACCATCAGTAAATGTCGGTGAAGGGGCAACCTATGCAGCAGGCAAAAATCACACACCTCTATCAGAGTTTACAGCAGAGCGTTAAGCGCCGAACTGAGCATACCGCCCTGTTCTTTGAAGGCCATAAATACAGTTATAACCATTTAAATCATAATGTTAATTTATCATCCGCCTGTCTGAAAGAGAGTTTTAACCTCACCAAAGGCGATGTGATCGTTCTGGCTCTGGGTAACCGACCTGAATTCTGCTCGCTGTTTTATGCGGCAATGGCATTGGGGATTATCGTGGTGCCGTTAAGCACCAAGTTAAAATCGCAAGACAGCCATATCATCCTGTCCAGTGTTAATGCCAAGGCGGTTTTCTACGATCCCAACAGTCAGCCGTGGATGGCGACGCTGGAACCCGTGCAACAAAGCCAGGTGGTGTCACTGGCCGATTGGCAACTGATGCTGAGTAATGCAGATGACCAAAAGGTGATCCAACCCGTAGAGCCTGCCGCCATCGTAGCGGATGACATTGCCGCGATTATTTATACTTCCGGCACCACTGGCTCCCCAAAAGGAGCGGCGCTCACTCACGGTAACTTTATTGCGGCTATCACGGCTTACCAACAAGCTCTTAAGTTAACCGAACAAGACAGCGCCATCCTGCCGATCCCTATCTGCCATATTACCGGCCTATCGGCTTTGCTCTGCCTATTTATTCATCTTGGCGGCACGCTGCATTTGCAGCAAAGATTCAATGCAGAAGAGATTTTAAAAACCGTCAGTAACCATCACATTACCTTCCTGCATGGCTCGCCAACGGTGTTTATCCTACTGTTGCAAGAAGCGGAAAAGTATCCACAAGCGGGCGACTACTCCAGCTTACGGATGATCGCTTGCGGTGCCGGGCATTTGAACGTGGGAATTATCGAAAGGCTCGCACAACTGTTCCCAACCACGGAAATCAGACCGATCTATGGACTGACAGAAACTTCTTCACCGGCCAGCATTTTCCCACTCGATGTGCGCAGCAGCGATAAGATAGGCAGTTCTGGCTTACCCATTCCCGGCCTGAGTTGCCAAATTCGCGACGATCATCACCAGGTGCTTGCTGCCGGTGAGATTGGCCATCTATGGCTGAAAGGGCCGGTGGTCATGAGCCAGTACTGGAAGAATCCGGCGGCCAATCAGCAGTTCTTCCACGACGGCTGGTTCTACACCGGCGATATCGCCTGCCTCGATCAGGATAACTACCTGTATATCAAAGATCGCAGCAAGGACATGATCAACCGCGGTGGTGAGAAAATATACTGCATTGAAGTGGAAAACCTGATCTCGAATTATCCTGGCGTCAAGGAGATTGCCATCGTTCCCAGCAGCAGCGAAATCTACGGAGAAGAAGCCGTCGCCTTTATTGTGGCACAAAGGAATAAACCCTTGGTGAGTGACAATATTATTCATTGGCTCTCAAATAAGATTGCCAAATTTAAAATACCATCAAAAATCGTCTTTGCGGCGGAATTACCGAAAAACGCCAATGGCAAAATCGATAAATTAGCATTACGACAAAAATTGACGCAGGCAACGTGAAATCCAACTGAGTCAAATAAGTGCGCCAACACCAGGAAACGTGCGCACCATGAGAATAACAGAACATCTGCACCTCTAATAATAACGCAGAAAATGCAACCCTATTTAATCGCCTCATCACGAGGAGGAGTCATTATCATGTCAAACCGGCCGTTAGATATTGCATCGAAAAGCCAGGCGGCAATAACGAATGCAAAAATATATAAACACCTGATGCCATTACTGATCATTGTTTATATCATCAGCTTTATCGACAGAACCAATATCGGCATTGCCCGAGCCTCGATGTCCATCGATCTTGGGCTTTCCGCTACCGCTTACGGGTTGGGAGCCGGTCTGTTCTTTCTGACTTATTCCACCATGGAGATCCCTAGCAACCTGATCATGGCGCGGGTCGGGGCCCGATTCTGGATCACCCGCATCATGTTCACCTGGGGTGTGATTTCCGCAGGTATGGCCTTCGTCACCGGCCCCACCTCTTTCTATGTCATGCGCCTGTTGCTTGGGGCGGCAGAGGCGGGGTTGTACCCCGGTATCATCCTGTATCTTACCTACTGGTTTGGCCGTGAAGATCGCGCCAGAGCCGTAGGCATGTTCCTGCTCGGTGTCTGTATCGCCAATATTGTCGGGGCACCATTGGGCGGCGCATTGCTCATGCTGGATGGCCTGGGTGGACTGCACGGCTGGCAATGGATGTTTATCGTGGAAGGGCTCCCGGCAGTGCTGCTGGCGTTTTATGTGTATGCCGTACTCCCTAATAAACCACGCGATGCCAAATGGCTAACCCAAACCGACATTGAGTATATTGAAAACAAGCTGGCTGCAGAGCAACCGGTCGGGGTGGATAAGAACCAGAAGTTTTCCTTTAAAACGGCGTTTACCAATAAGACCTTCATGCTGATCGTGGCGATTTATTTCACCCATCAGATTTCGGTCTACAGCCTGACCTATTTCCTGCCCAGCATTATCAACAGCTACGGCAAGATGAGCACTCTGATGCTCGGCCTGCTAACCGCCATTCCGTGGATCGCGGCAGCCTTGGGTGGCTTCTTCCTGCCCAAATATGCCAATACCGCTTCTCGCTCACGCATCATGCTGGTGTCCGGCTTTATGTCGATGGCCGTCGGTTTCCTGATTGGCGTACTGGGTGGCCCGGTATTAGGGCTGATCGGCTTCTGTATCGGTGCCTCGATGTTCTTCGTCGTGCAATCCATCATCTTTACCTACCCAGCCACGCTGATGAGCGGCCCCATGCTCGCTGGCGGGTTGGGATTACTGGCTTGCCTTGGCATTACCGGTGGGTTCTTCGGGCCTTATGTGTTCGGTCTCCTCGAAGATAGAACCGGGTCACCTAGCGCTGGCCTGTGGTTTGCCATCGTGCTGCAGACCCTTGCCATCATCGGGGCTGCACGGGTGAAACAACCCGCAGGCAGCAAAGATAAACCGGCCAATCAATGCCCCCCGGCTGCAATGAATAGCGTGATTGAGAAATAGAGCCTAAACGCGGTGCCATGGCGCACCGCCGCACAGAAGTAAGGTAGCAATAATGAGAAATAAAGTCATTTCGGCTCAGCAGGCCGCAGAGTTAGTGAATAACGGTTCGACCCTGTGCACCATCGGCATGACATTGATTGGGGCTGCGGAGTCGATCTTGAAGGCTCTGGAAAAGCGCTTTCTTGAAACAGGGACACCGCACGGGCTGACCTATATTCACTCTGCAGGACAGTCGAATCGTGAGCGCGGTAACCAGCATTTTACTCCTTCAGGGATGGTAAAACGCATTATTGGTTCGCACTGGGGGCTGGCACCCAAGTGGATGGAAAAGATTGCCGCCAATGAGGTTGAAGCCTTCTGTCTGCCGCAGGGGCAGATTGTCCATCTGTATACGGCCATGGCGGCCGGTCAGGCCGGGTATTTATCCAAAGTGGGGCTGGGTACCTTTATCGATCCCCGGCTGGAAGGCGGCAAAATGAATACGTTGACCCGCTCCCTGCCTGATTTGGTGGAAGTGGTCAGTATGCGCGAGGAGGAATATCTTTTCTATCCAGCCCTCCCGTTGGATACGGTGATCATCCGTGGCACTACGGCGGATACCGCAGGCAACCTCACCTGTGAAGAAGAGGCCATGAAGCTGGAGATCCTGCAGGCCGTGCTGGCGGCGAAACGCTTTGGCGGCAAGGTGATAGTCCAGGTAAAAAACCTGGCGGAGAAAGGGAGTCTGCACCCGAAACAGATCGTGGTACCGGGCAATTTTATTGATGCCATTGTGGTGTGTGAAGACCCTGAACAAGACCACCGTCAAACCTCTTCCTGGTTCTATGATCCGGCCTATTGCGGCAATCTGATTACCCCTGCCAGCGAAGTAGAAACGCTGCCGCTGAACATCCGCAAGGTGATTGGCCGCCGCGCTTGTCAATTCCTATCCCCGGACTGTGTGATCAATCTAGGCACCGGTATTCCCAACGATGTTATTGGCACCATCATCCATGAAGAGGGAGTGAGCGAAGCGGTCACCATCACCGTTGAATCAGGTATCTACGGCGGCGTACAGGCCGGCGGGGTTGATTTTGGCATCGGCAAAAACCTGACCGCCATGATTAACCATCAGGAGCAAATGCTTTATTACAACGGGGCCGGTGTGGATATTACCTATATGGGAGCGGGCGAGATGGATGCCAACGGGCATATCAATGCTACCCGTATGGGAGACCGCTGTACCGGGGCTGGAGGGTTTATCGATATTACCCAAAATGCACACCACGTGGTGTTTTGCTCCACCTTTACCGCCAAGGGGCTGGAGGTGGCATTCCAACAAGGGCAATTAACCATCCTGCAGGAGGGCTCGGTTAAAAAGCTGGTGAGGTCGATTAACCAGATTTCCTATAACGGTGAAATAGCCCGCCAGAAAAAACAAAAAATGCATTTGGTGACTGAGCGAGCGGTGTTTGAACTGACGGCGCAGGGCCCGATGTTGATAGAAATCGCCCCCGGCGTCGATCTTGAGCGTGACATCCTACAACAAATGGAATTTATGCCGCTTATTTCCCCCTCATTAAAACAGATGGACGCGGCACTATTTTGCGATGCCCCTTTTGGTCTGAAGGAAATGCTGGCCAGGCAGTAAAAACATATTTGTTATCTCTGCGCTAATTCAGCGTGGTCATGAATTAAAATATAAGGAGTACCCTATGTGTTTAAAGAATAAAGTGGCTATCGTCACCGGGGCCAGCCGTGGTCTTGGGCGAGGCATTGCCCAGGTATTGGCTGAGAAAGGGGCCGCCATAGTCATTTGTGATGTCGACCAGGAAGGCGGTAATAAAACCGCCGCCGAATTGGTGAGCGCGGGCCATAAAGCCATTTTCATCGCCTGTAATATTGCCAACCGCGAAGAGGTTAACCAGTTATTTATTGCTGCCGAGCAGCAGCTGGGGCCGATAGATATTCTGGTCAACAACGCCGGGATTAACCGTGATGCCATGTTGCACAAGCTGACGGAGGAGAATTGGGATCTGGTGATGGATATCAACCTGAAAGGGACCTTCCACTGTATGCAGGAAGCCGCCGTACGCATGCGCGAGCGTGCCAGCGGGCGCATCATCAACATTTCGTCGGCCAGTTGGTTGGGCAATGTAGGGCAAGCCAACTATGCCGCTTCAAAAGCCGGGGTGATCGGCCTGACCAAAACGGCCTGCCGGGAGCTGGCAAAAAAAGGGGTGACCGTTAACGCCATCTGCCCAGGATTTATCGAAACCGATATGACCCGCGGGGTGCCGGAAAAAGTCTGGGACATTATGATCGGCAAAATTCCTGCTGGATATGCTGGCGATCCGGTTGATGTCGGCCATTGTGTGGCCTTCCTGGCGTCCGACGAGGCACGCTATATCAATGGCGAAGTGATCAACGTCGGCGGCGGCATGGTGCTGTAAGGAGAATCGAATGAAAAATGCAAATGACATTGTCGTCGTCAGCGGCGTACGCACGGCGATCGGCACCATGGGCGGTAGCTTTAAAGATACGCACCAGCATGATTTGGGGGCTGCGGTGATCCGTGAAGCCGTGGCCCGTGCCGGGCTGCAACCCGCACAAATTGATGAGGTGGTGGTAGGTAACGTCGGGCAAATCGCGGAAAGTGGCTTTATCGCCCGCATTTGCCAACTGCGCGCGGGCTTACCAAACGAAACGACGTCCTATTCGGTAAACCGCCAGTGCGGTTCGGGTCTGCAAGCGATTGTCGATTGCATGCTGGAACTGCAAACCGGTAACGCCGAGATCACCGTCGCCTGTGGGACAGAGAATATGACTCAACTGCCCCACTATATTCGCAAGGCTCGTTACGGTTATCGCCTTGGGCACGGAGAGCTGGAAGACGGCATCGTCTCTATTTTAACCTGGCCGGAAGGCCCTTATCACAACGGTATGACCGCCGAGTTCGTCGCGGAACGTTTTCACATCAGCCGTGAGGCGATGGACGAGTTTGCCTGGTGCAGTCAGCAAAAAGCCTTGGCAGCCATCAAAGAGGGGCATTTTACCTCGCAAATCCTGCCGCTGGAGGTTTGTGAAGGCAAGAACAGCCGTCTGTTTGCCACCGATGAGCACCCAAGGGATACGCCGAAAGAAAAGTATGCGCAGCTGAAACCGGCGTTTAAAAAAGACGGCACGGTCACGGCAGCAACGTCATCAGGTATCAATGATGGGGCTGCCGCGTTAGTTGTCACTACCCGAGCCAACGCGGAAAAACTGGGGCTACCAATCCGGATGGTGATCCGAGGCTGGGCAGTGGCAGGTTGCGAGGCAGAAGTCATGGGCTTTGGCCCGGCTCCGGCAACTCGTAAACTGATGCAAAAGTTGAATATGTCGGTGCACGATATCGATCTTATTGAGCTAAATGAGGCCTTTGCTGCCCAATCATTGGCGGTGATTAACGATCTTGAGTTGGATCCGGCGAAAGTGAACGTCAATGGAGGAGCAATTGCGCTGGGGCACCCTGTTGGGGCCAGCGGGGCCATCATCGCTGTAAAACTGATGTATGAGATGGAGCGCCGTGGCGTCAATACCGGCTTAGCCACTATGTGTATCGGTGGAGGCCAAGGGATCTCTATGCTGTTTGAGCGGGAAAGGTAGTCTCTTAAGTTAGCGCAATAGATATTTCCGGCCCTCTGCCCAAGAGAGGGTCGGATGGCAAACATCGGCTTACACATTGAGTTGCCTGAATTGTTTTAAGTTCACTACGTAGCGCTGTTGATGGGTGAATAAGGTTATCGTGAAATTGGCAAGAAACATTCAATATTATATTTACCCCCCCTCACTATAATAGAGGTTTTATATCATAAAGGTATGAGTATGCTGATCACCTTAGAGCTGGCTAATACCATTGTGAAACGAGCGATGAGTATTATCCATTATAACGTTAATGTTATCGATCATCAGGGCATAATTATCGCTTCTGGCGAACCACATAGGATCGGTGAACGGCATGAAGTGGCATTTGAGGTGATAAAAAGCCGCCAGCGTATGACGATAGAAAATGCTCAGCAGGCCGCCCGGTACAAAAATGTGCAACCCGGTATCAATCATCCGATTATCGTTGATGATCAGGTGGTTATGGTAATAGGTATCAGTGGCAATCCCGCCGCGATTGCGCGTTACGCCGAGCTGGCCATCCTGGCGGCGGAGCTGTTGATCAAACAGTCTTTAGCTATCCGGGAAATGAACTGGCAATACCGTATCAGGGATCTGCTGCTAAAACAGTATCTGGAAGTGGGCGACACAGAGAAAGGAAAGGAAATACTTCACCAGTTGGTACAGCAAGAAATCGACCTGTCTCAACCCCTGCTGCCGGTATTGATCAATATTGAAACCGGAGGGCATTTATTGGGGCAAACCATCGATCACATCCTCAATAAACTCTCACATATTTTAAAATCCCAGCGGGTAATATTGCTCAGCAATGATGAGATCCTGTTAATTATCACCGCTATCGACCAGACCGATGCCACCGTTAAAGCTATTAACGCATTTATGGAAACTCAGCTGAGCCATTACACTATTGGCATTGGGATAGAGTCTGGCTCTGCCGGAATTTTCCGCCAATCGATATTTATGATCAAAGAGATGATAGAACATGCTCGTGAGTCGTTACCACTATCGCGAGTCATTAACGGCCAGCAGTTTGCCTTTAGCGGATTGTTGAATGAAGCCAGAAGCAGCTCATTCACCCTTTATTTCAAACAGAGAATTGATAAATTGCTGATGCTGGGCACCGGTCAAATGCTGCTCAATACCTTGAGTACCTATATCGCGCACAATGCCGAACTGGCAAACGCGGCGCGGGAACTTGGGGTACATCGCAACACGCTCACCTACCGGCTTAACCAGATCAAAGAAGCGACCTCATTGGATCCGTTTAACTTCAAAGAGCTTAGCCAACTGATGATTTCGCTTTACTATCATCAGGGGACGTTGCTGTCTATTGCGACGGCTGGCACCAACGATCCCCAACGATGTGTCTAGACAGGTTGCTACGGCCCAGACTCACCCTCTTTGTCAGAAAACATCATTATTCACCCGGATAATCGCACCGTAAAATTCAGTATATTCATTAAGTTATGGAATGATATGATGATGACTGAACGACTAGCTGTTATCACCATTACCATTCTGGCCGTCATCAGCCGGACGCGTTAATGCCAGAAAGGCCGTAATTTAATGGTTAAGAAACAAAGTAGGGGTTAAAGATGGAAATAAGCTGGCAGGCATTGAAGGGCAGCAGCCTCAGCGCGCAGCAGTTGCATGATATTCTGGCGCTGCGCATGGCAGTGTTTGTCGTAGAGCAAACGTGCCCGTTTCAGGATATTGATGGACAGGATCTGCTTAATAGCACCCTTCACGTTGCCGGATACAGCGATGGCAAGCTTGTCGCCTACGCGAGAGTGTTGCATGTGGGTAATTCTCTGGATGCGGCCAAAATCACGCGAGTGATTGTTGATGATTCCGTCAGGGGTCAGAAATTGGGTGTCAGGCTGATGGAAAAAACCATGTCCTTAATCCACGGCGACGAACCAGGCAAGGCGATAAAGCTCTCAGCACAAACTCACCTCGTCAAATTCTATGAAGGATTCGGTTTCAAAACGGTATCCGGCGAATACCTTGATGATGGCATACCCCATAAGGATATGGAGTATACAGACATGTAATCCAGGCTGGGTCTTATCCGGCTTCACATTGATTCTTTGATAAATCGTGCGCCAGCTGTAATTAGCTTTAGCCCCAACCCACCGAGGGTCAGGGCTTGATACATAAAACCGCGCTTATTACGCCGTGCCGCCCACGGTCAGTGAATCCAGCTTCAGCGTCGGTTGGCCAACCCCTACCGGCAGGCTCTGCCCTTCTTTACCGCACACGCCCACGCCCTTGTCCAGCGCCAGGTCGTTGCCCACCATCGAAATCTGCTGCATCGCCTCAATGCCGGAACCGATCAACGTGGCCCCCTTCACCGGTTTGGTAACGCGGCCATTTTCGATCAGATAGGCTTCAGAGGTGGAGAAGACAAATTTCCCGGAGGTGATATCAACCTGACCACCGCCAAAGTTTGGCGCATACAGGCCATACTCCACGCTGGCGATAATATCTTCTGGCGTCGACTTGCCCGCCAGCATGTAGGTGTTGGTCATGCGCGGCATCGGCAGGTGAGCATAAGACTCGCGGCGGCCGTTACCGGTAGGCGCAACGCCCATCAGCCGTGCGTTGAGTTTATCCTGCATGTAGCCTTTAAGAATGCCGTTCTCGATCAGCACGTTGTATTGACCCGGCACGCCTTCGTCATCGATCGCAAGCGATCCACGGCGGCCTTGCAAGGTGCCATCATCCACTACGGTGCACAGCTCAGAAGCCACTAACTGCCCCATCTGGCCGCTGAATACTGAAGTACCACGGCGGTTGAAGTCACCTTCCAGCCCGTGACCGACAGCTTCATGCAGCAACACGCCCGGCCAACCCGCGCCCAACACCACAGGCATGGTGCCCGCTGGGGCAGCCACGGCAGAGAGGTTGACCAGCGCCATACGCACCGCTTCTTTGGCAAAAGCATCTGCACGTACTTCACCATCCACCACTTCCAGGAAGTAGTCATAGCCAAAACGGCCACCGCCACCGCTGGCTCCGCGCTCACGCTTGCCATTTTCTTCCACCAGCACACTGACGGAGAAACGCACCAGCGGGCGAACGTCCGCCGCCAAGGTGCCATCCGTTGCCGCAACCAGAATCTGTTCATACACGCCGGTGATACTGGCCGTCACTTCCTGCACGCGCTTGTCTTCTGCACGTGCCACCTTATCTACCCGATGCAATAGCGCGATCTTCTCTTCCCGCGGCAGGCTTTGCAGCGGATCGAGCATAGGATAAAGCGCCTGATAGCCGATCTCACCCAGCGTATGGACTTTGCCATTGCCGCTGTCACGCACGATGCTGCGAGCGGCCAGTGCGCTTTGGTTGAGGGCGTTCAGGGTGATTTGGTCCGCATAGGCAAAACCGGTTTTTTCACCGCTGACCGCGCGCACACCAACGCCCTGGTCGATATTGTACGAGCCATCTTTGATGATGCCATCCTCAATCACCCAGGATTCATGGTAGCTGGACTGAAAATAGAGGTCGGCGTAATCGAGGCGGCGTTCGGCCAGTTGACCCAATACGGAGAACAGGTCTTGATGACTCAGCTTATTCACAGCGAGTAACTGCTCACTGACAAACGACAGGCTCATAATTTTTTCACTCTTTATTGGAGGAGTTTTCAACCGGCGCAATCAGCGTCGGCTGGAATCGGTTGTGCTGCATCACCGGCATCTGCTTGCGCACCGTATGCAACTTGCCGGTATTCACGCGCACTTTCAGCGCGGAAACCGCGTCGGGGTTTTCTGCCAGCACATTGCCCCAGCTGTCTACCACCATGGAATGGCCCCAGGTGCGGCGGGTAGCTCCGTGACGGCCAACCTGCGCAGGAGCCAGGATCACACACTGGTTCTCGATAGCGCGGGCACGCAGCAAAATCTCCCAGTGTGCCTCACCGGTAACGCGGGTAAATGCGGCGGGCACCGAGATCAGCTCCGCCCCCTTCGCGCGCAGCGCCTGATACAGGCCAGGGAAGCGCAGGTCGTAGCATATCGTCATGCCCAAACGGCCAACCGGCGTATCAACCACCGTCAATTGCTGGCCATGCTGATAGGTATCTGACTCGCGATAATGGGCGTGGATATCATTGATATCTACATCGAACATGTGCAGTTTGTCATAACGACCACGGATTTCCCCCTGATCGTCAAACAGCAGGCTGCTGGTGGTGATACGTGTCGGATCTTCGCGGCTGATCAATGGCATAGAACCCACCAGCAACCATACCCCGTAACGGCGAGCCATATCGCGCACCGCCTGCTGCAACGGCCCGTGACCTTCCGTTTCCGCATGTTCACGGTAGGCAGCCGAGTTGGCAAACAGTAAGGCGTTCTCCGGAGTCATCACCAGCTTGATCCCGGGATTGAGCTGCTTGATCTGCTGCTCAATCTGGGCCAGGTTGTCCCGTATCTGCTCACCGCTACACAGCTGTAATAACGCAACGTTAGCATTTTTCATGGCGATTTATCCTCTTTTGGCTTACGCAACACCTCATGAATACTTGGGTGGTCCAGGCTGCCGGTAATGTCATAGCGGATAAACGAGATCTTGCTCCACAACGGCCCCAGCACTTTCGAGGCCGCAAACACCGCCGCCCCCACAATCGGGTTGATCACAAACGCGGTCGCCACGCCGACCGTTGCCGAGATCTCTGGCGCTATCACGGCCTGCATATCAATCTGGCGCTTCACCAGGTCGATCTGGCCACTCATGGCGATATCCGCCGCCAGCCCATCCACCAAAAAGTTATCTGTATGCATTATGCCATCTTTCGCCCAGATAGTGCCGCGTATGGAGTCAAAGTAAAATCCATTACCGAAGGTATCACGGAAGTCGAACTGTAATTTGCGCAGCAGGGCATCAAAGCTGACCAGGCGTAACAACTGCCCAGCCCTGCCACCGCCGACGTTGTCAATCTCGCCTTTGCCCAGATCGACCTTCATGGTGCCATTGAGCGTGTTGATCTGCGGTTTCCATGGTTGCCCATGCCAGTGCAGATCAAAATCAATATCATAGGGTGCGTCTTTTAATGGAATGATCACGCCGAAGAAGCTGGCGGTGCGATCGATTTTGCTGCCCAGCAGTTTACCTTTTAACGCACTACGTTCTTCCTGAGCGTTCTGTTTCCACAGGCCGGTGGCGCTCATACGGCCATAGCCGGTATCTACCAGACCATGACTGAGCACTAACGAGTCGCCCTCGTGTTTAACGTCGGCTTCAACCGTGCCAAGGTTCTGCCCCATCATCCAGCAGGATTTACAGCGCAACATCAGTGAAGGCCAGCCCTGGAAAGAGATCCGCTCCTTAGAGTCCAACGGGTTGGTAGCGCCAGCACTGCCGTCGCCGCTAGCAAACTGCGGGTTGTAGTAAAGATAGCCAAGATCCGCGCGCCACACGCCCCTATCCGGCATCGACAGGCTACCATCAATCTCTTTACCCTTGGCGGTGACGGTCGTTCCCGCCAACTGCTGCAAGACCGCCAACTGAAGGTTATGCCACGCCTGTCCGCCCAGCGTCAGTTGCGGGGTTTCGAGCGTTACGCTGGTTGGGAACACAAAGTTGCCCACCTTGCCTGCGCCACTGCTTTGCTTCATCGCCGGTGCCAATAGCCCCAGCCATTGCTCGCCATCCAGCGCGGGCAGCTTGAGCACCAGGGATTTATCTTTGGGTAACGTTGGGGTAGAGGAACCGCCAGTTTGCCAGGCGGCACGTGCCAGCGTTACCTGTTGTTTAGCCAGCAGCCATTCGCTGTTGAAGTGGTTTTGCTTACCCGCACTGCCATTGAGCATAAATCCTTGCAGGCCGCCGTTCACTTTTACGCTAACGGGTAACGCTTCCCCTGCGGGTTTATTCAGGGGAGAAGGTAAGTGACTACTTACTTTTTTCAGATCGGCATTCACACCAATCTCATAGCTCGGCTCACCTTTATGCGGCAGGTTGATCGCCACCTTACCCTGCCAGGCGGCGCTGCCTGCCAGCTTTTTGGCAAACTCTGTCGGCAGGCCTTCAACCTTGGCCGGTTGCCAATCGCCTTTCAGCCCAACGTTAACCTTATAATCCTGTTTGCCTTCCAGCGTATCGAAGTTGACCGTCAGCGGCTGCCCAAACCAGTTGGCCGTCAGGGTATCGCTCTGCAGGTTGCCGTTGTCGAAGCGGAACTTGCCGCTCACTCTCTCTAGCTGGCTCTCCAGTGGCTTGACCAGCAGCGAGTTGTTGTTCAGCGTCACTTCACCACTGGCGTTAACCAGCTCACCGTCCAACGGAATATTCAGATGTAAGCGCCCACTAACATTACCACCTACCTGCAGCTCATCTAATGCCGCCCCGACAGAATCATCAAGTGGCGTCTGCATGAAATAGTCGTGGATAGCTTGTCCGGTGCCCGCAACGTCAGCATCAATCAACAGGCGTTCTTTGCGATAGTCCGGAATGATGGCGCTAATATTTCTCCCCGTCGCGTCACCCAGTTTGGTTTGCGGCGCGTTCATCCACAGGCCATTGTTGGCAAAGTCGAGGTCGATCGCCAGATCGTTCAGCGCTGGCCATTCCGGCTGGAACTGGAAGGTCGCGTGGCGTAGTGGGACAAACACCTGAAACTGCCCTTCGTTCTTTTCATACGGGAAGTGCTGCGGATCGCCCGCATAAATCAGGGAAGCATTATCAACCTGCCCACCCTGGATCGCTTCGCTGAGGTAATCCACCAAATGTTTACCCATCAGCGGTTCAGGGAAATAACGCCAGGCATCGGCGGCATCATACAAACGGATGCCAGCCAGAATATCCAGCCAAGGCTCGCCGTTGGCCGGTTGCTGATAGCGGAAATCACCGTTAATCCACAAGGATTTGGCCTGTACATCCAGACTTTGACTTGCCAATTGCCAGCCTTGAGCGTTGTTTTGCCAGGTCAACGCCCCGCTCGCACGGCCGATCTCCAACGGTGCCCGGAACATATCGCCATAAGGCAGCGTGCTGTTGTTCAGCCCCAGCGTCAGGCGGCCATTTTCCACGCCCCCGGTTAATGCGCCAGAAAAGTGATCAACGCCCGGCAGCAGTTTCCAGTGTTGCCAGCTCAGATCCTGCCACCACGCCTGAAAACGGGTTTTTTCCGGCTGTTGCAGCGGGATATCCAGCGCCAGCGCCCTGAGCATGCCGCGAGGTTGTAAGTCTTTCCAGTGCTCCAGCACTTCCGGGCTGAGGAACGAAAAAGTAGGCAGCAACGCTTCCAACCGTTCCAACTGGATGCCGGTGGCGCGTATACGGAGTTCTTCACTCTGATTTGGCCCGATAAATTGGGTATTTTCCGGCAACCACAGCGCAGTAAGGGTTCCCGGTGCCCAGGCTTGGCCATCGGTTTTCAGGTTCAGGGCCGGCACATGCACCTGCCAGCCGTTGCCCTCACGGCTCAGTGCCAGCGCCAGGTTATCGACGTCCAGCCGGTGTTGATCGCTACCCGCCGACCAACTGGCGGTACCTTTATTAAGCAGGGCATTCCCGCTGTAGATTGCACCATTTTTGATATTGAGCCAGGCGGCCAGGCTGAAATCGGCGCTTTCCAGGCCGGTATTGGTTTGCAGCCAGCGGCTGAACCAGGGCTTCATGTCAATATCATCGGCCTGCATATAGATGGTACCGGTATTGAGTAACCCCTGCTCATCCCGCAGATCCAGGCGTAACTGTGCCGCACCGTGCTGGCCATTCAGGCTGGTCAGGCTGATCTGACCTTCCGCGCGATGGCGGTTATAGCTGTTGAGCCAGGTCATTTGCGGGATGTGGAATTCAGCGCGGGAACCGGATGGGGTCAGGAACGAGAGACGGCTATTGCGCAGATCAAAGTGATCCAGCTGATACAGGAACAGATCGCTGACCCCGTTCGGAGTAAGGCCATTACCATTACTGCCTTCCCCCCCGAGCGTCGCGTCAAGATCGAGCTGAAGTTGGTAGAAGGTGAGATCGCGGAACTGCCAGCGCCAATGCAGCAGGGATTGCCACACGTCCAGCGCCAGCGTGACCCGCTCGATCTGGAGCGTGCTTGTTGGTAGGGCCAAACGGATATTGCGGGCTTCCAGCGTTGGGCCAAAGGTTTCCCAACTGCCTTGGATAAAGTCCGCTTCGATGGGCACCCCAGCGATCGCCTGCACCTTCTCCAGCAATTGCGGGCGATAGTGGTTAAGCTCAGGCAGCACCAGACGCAACCCGCTGATCAGCAACGCCACAACAACAATCAAAATGGCGCCTGTGGCTAACAGGATCCCGGGCAGTCGCCTCACGCATTTCTCCTTAATGACCAAATATATAACCTAACGCTTGTG